>DATEUE010000282.1:0-30846 GCA_035283305.1 Vicinamibacteria bacterium
TCGGCTACTACCGCTCGTGGGACGAGACCGATTCGGGCCTGGACTTCCAGCAGAGGACAGGACGCGTCGACCTCGGGATCCAGGACATCGCGGGCCACCCGCTGTTTTTCACGCTGCGCGCGCGCAGCCGGCAGGACATCCGCGCCCGCACGCTGTCGCTGCGGACGCCGCAGAGCGAGCGCAGCGACCGGCTCTACGAGGTGGCCCTGCGCTACGAGCCGCCCGCGGACAAGCTCCAGTTCGAGGTGGGCCGGATCGGGATATACAACTTCGTCGGGGTGGGCTACCTGGACGGCGGCATCGTGCGCCTGCGCGTGCGGCCGTCGCTGCAGGTAGGCGCGTTCGGCGGTCAGGGTGCGAACTACGAGGGCTTCGGCTTCGCGAGCGAGGGTCAGAAGTACGGTGCGTTCCTCCGCCTGGCGCCGGGCGGGCGCTACGCCACCGGCCGCTACGACATGGCGCTCGCCTTCGTGCACGAGAGCGCCGAAGGCGAGGTGAGCCGTGAGTACGTGAGCCTCGAGAGCCGCTTCGGCAGCGGCAACCGCTGGTCGCTGTTCCAGCGCGCCGAGCTGGACGTGAACCGTGGCTGGCGCAAGGACGTGAGCGGGACCAGCGTGCAACTGTCGAACGTCTCGCTCTCGGGGAACCTGCGCGTCGGGCGCTCGGCCAACGCCTTCGTGTCCTACGATGGCCGCCGCAACTACCGCTACTACCAGAACCGCCTGGTACCCGAGGAGGTGTTCGACGACTTGCTCCACCAGGGCCTGCGCGCCGGCCTGAACGTTTACCGCCCCGGCGGCTTCGGGGCCACGGCTGGCGTCGGGATGAGCCTCAAGGAAGAGGACCCGCGCCATCCCGAGTTGAACCTGGCGAACGCCTACTCGGCCAACGCCGGCGTCCGCCACACCAACCTGCTCGGGACAGGCTTCTCGGCCGGGCTCGACGCGTCGGGCTTCTCGAACGGCTACACCGACGGCGGCCTCGTGTCCGTTCGCCTCGGGCGGCGCTTTGGCGCGGGCCACATGGTCGACTTGTCGTATGGTCGCTCGCTCTACCGGATCAAACTGGACGAGCAGGAGCGCGTCACCCAATGGCTCCGGTTCGTGACCCGCGTCGAGCTCACGCGCCACTTATTCGTCGTCAGCGACCTCGAGTACGACACCGGCGACGACCTGCAGGGCCCGCGCGTGTTCCTCGAGCTCGGGTCCGTGTTCTGAGGCTGCGATGAGCGTAGAACAGCTGACGTGGGGGGCATCGTTCGTCGTGGTGGCCGCGATCGTGGCGCCCTATCTGTTCGCCTTCCGGCGCCGCAGCCACATCGACCGCGCGCGCCGGGACGAGGCGGTCCAGCTCGGCATCCACCGTCCGATGGCCCAGTTCCCGTTCGTCGACCCGACGGCGTGCATCGGTTGTGGCACCTGCGTCGCGGCGTGTCCCGAGGGCGACGTGCTCGGCGTGGTCGGCGGCACCGCGGTCGTCGTGAACGGCCTGCGCTGCGTCGGGCACGCCCGCTGCGAGACCGCCTGCCCGGTGGGCGCGATCAAGGTTGGCCTGGGCGACGTGAAGTCGCGCGAAGACGTGCCGCTCATGGACGAATGGCAGGAGACGAGCGTGCCCGGCATGTTCGTCGCCGGCGAGCTCACCGGCATGGCCCTCGTGAAGAATGCGGTGGCACACGGGCGCAAGGTCGTCGACCGGATCGCGCAGCGGGCGGCCCGCGCGCGAGCGGTGGGCAAGGGGGAGGCCTACGACGTCGCGATCGTCGGTGCCGGTCCCGCCGGTCTGGTCGCCGCCGCGCTCGCGCGCGAGCGCGGGCTCAGTGCCGTCGTGCTCGAGCAGGAGCCGGATCTCGGCGGCACCATCCTGCACTACCCGCGGCGCAAGCTGGTGCTGGTCCAGGCGCTCGAGATTCCGTTCCTGGGCCCGCTCAAGGAGGGCGAGTACGAGAAAGAGGACCTGCTCGAGACGTTCCAGGACCTCACACGCCGCGCGCAGCTCAACATTCGCTTCGGGTCCAAGGTCACTGGCGTGACTCGGCCGAACGGTCACTTCACCGTCCACAGCTCCTCGTTCGAGCTGCCGGCCCGGCACGTGGTCCTGGCCCTCGGCCGCCGCGGCACGCCGCGCAAGCTGGGAGTACCCGGCGAGGACCTGGCCAAGGTCATGTACCAGCTGGTCGACGCGGCATCCTACGAGGGCCGGAAGATCCTCGTGGTGGGTGGCGGCGACAGTGCCGTCGAGGCCGTGATCGGGCTGGCGCGGCAGCGAGGCAACTCGGTGACGCTCTCCTACCGCCGCGACAAGCTGGTGCGCATCAAGAAGAAGAACGAGGATCGCATCCGCGAGCTGATGGGCAAGGGGCGCGCGCGGGCGTTGTTCGGATCCGAGGTGACCGAGGTCCTGCCGGACCGCGTGCGCCTGCGCCAGGGAGAGAGGGCCGTGGAGCTTCCCAACGACTTCGTGTTCGTCTTCGCGGGTGGCGACCCTCCGTTCGCCTTCCTGAAGCAGATGGGCGTCCGCTTCGGGGGAGACGGCGGCCGGCCGGCCGCTGCCGGGCGCGTGCCGGCGCGGCCGGGGGCCGTCTAGGTCTCGCTCCTCGCGAGCCGCTCGAGCACGAAGCGGTCGAAGCCGACGAGCAGCTCCTCGCGGTTCGAGTAGGGGCCGGGCCGGTAGCCCAGGGTCGAGATGCCCTGCTGAGCCATGTCGGAGAGCTCCCAGTCCTGCCGGTTGGTCAGGTCCCAGAACTCGACGGCATCCTTCGGATCGAAGCCCGGCTTCGCCATCTCGTCGGGGTGGAAGTGCCACTCGCACACGACCTCGGTGCGGTCCACCGCCAGCGGCCAGATCTGGAACGTCAGCATGTAGTCGGGGTGTAGGTTCAGGAGCAGGTTCGGGAGCAGCGCATAATAGTAGATACGCCGTCGGTCAACGGCGGAGAGGCCCGGCAGGGGTTCACGGGCCGTTTGCCCGTCGAGAGAGAGCGTCTTCACACCCTCGCGTAGCTCCATGCTGCCGCCCAGGTACGTGGGACGCGGCGGCTCGTTGTCCCCGCTCATGTAGTGCGATTGCCTGTTGAGCAGCGGGTGCGCGATCGGGCAGTGGATGCACTCGGAGTAGTTCTGGATCACGAGCTTCCAGTTGGCCTTCAGCTGGTAGGCGCGGCGCTCCGCGCGGCGCAGCGCGCCCATACCCCAGGGTGCGAACTTGCGGTCGAGGCCGGCCAGGTGGTCGGCGAACGGCATCGGCGTCTCGGACAGGTTGACGAAGACGTGCCCGTCCCAGACGGCCGTGGCCACGCGGCCGAGCGAGTGGTCTTCCTCGCGGAAGCCGCTCACCTTCTCCATCAGCGGCGCGCTCCGCAGGCGGCCGTCGAGGCCGTAGGTCCAGGCGTGGTACGAGCACTGGATGCTTCCAGCCAGACGTCCGCTCTCGGCCTTGCACAGCAGCGTGCCGCGGTGGCGGCAGGTGTTGTGGAAGGCGGCGACCTCGCCCCGGTCGTCCCTCAGCACAATCACGTTCACCCCGGCGAAGCGCACCAGGAAGTAGCTGCCGGGCGCCGCGAGCTGCTCGGTGCGGCCGGCGTGGAGCCACATGTCGTGGTGGATCGCGCGCAGCTCGCGCTGGAAGAGCTCGGGGTCGGTGTAGAAGCGGGCCGGCAGGGTCCGAGCCTCGTCGGCCCGGACCTCGGGGCGCGCGTTGTCGTAGCTCGCGGCCACGCTCAGGCGACCGCCACCGCTTCGGCCTCGACGCTCGCGTGCGCGCGGCAGGCGACGCCGCGCGCGGCGAGCTCGGCGAGCAGCCGGTCGAGCAGGCCGGGCTCGCGCCCGAGAGACTCGGGTGCGTGCACGCCGGGCCGCCGGAAGGCGCCGTCGAGCATGATTCCCGCCACGATCGTGGCCGGGAACGCGGTCGTGCGCGACATGCTGCGCAGGCCCGTGACGGGGTCGAAGCGGTCGAGCAGGTCCCAGGTGTAGCGGGCCGGGCGCCCGCCCTCGAGACCCTCGGCCACGACGCGCAGCACCGTGACGTCAGCCTCACCTTCCTCGAACGTCCACTTCGGAAACAGCAGCGTCGCCAGCACGTCGAGCGGCCGCACGCTCACATCACCCACCGCGAGCGGCTCCTTCGAGAAGAAGCCCGTCTCGCGGAAGGCCTCCATCAGCTGGATGTGACCCGGGTAGCGCAGCGTCTTCTCCTTCATGAAGGGGACCTTGAGCGTGTGGACGAGGCTGCGCAGGCCGTCGGTGTTGAAGGCCTCGAGCGTGCCGATGCCGGGGAAGTCCATCCGCTCGGGCTCGGAGAGCGCCTCCTTCACGACGACGCGCCCGTGGGCCACGATGCGCGCCGGGCGCGTGTACTCCTCGATCACGTCGAAGGGCGCGAAGCCCGCCTTGTAGTCGTACGGCCAGCGGCGCTCGCGCGGCAGGCCGCCCACGTAGATCTCCAGACTCTGGAAGGGGTCGAGCCGCGCGTCGGCGAAGCCCGCCATCACGTTGCTCACGCCCGGTGCGATGCCGCAGTCCACGACCGCCGTGACCCCCGCCGCGCGCGCACGCGCGTCGAGCTCGAGCGCGTTCTCGGGCATGAAGCTGATGTCGCAGTAGTCCTTGCCGGCCGCGATCACGGCCTCGAGCGTCCGGTAGCCGTAGACGCTCGGCAGCGCGCCCAGCACCAGGTCGTAGTCCCTGACGAGCTCGCGGATCGCCTCGGGCCGCGACAGGTCGGCCGCCCGCGTCGCGACGCCGAGCTGCGCCTCGAGGCGCTCGCGCACCTCGGGCCGCAGCTCGGCCAGAGTGACGTCGTGGCGGTCCTCCCGCTTCAGGTCCATGGCCATGGCGGAGCCGATCATCCCGCCGCCCAGGATCACGATCTTCTGGCGTGTCATCGTCGTTCCTCTCTTGTCGAAGTCGATGCGGGGGAGGGCAGTGCCGCTCCCAGCCGCTCGGAGATGCGCGCCGCGTAGGGTGGCAGCGTCTTCGCGATTGCCGCGAGCCGCTCGGGGTCGAGACGTACGCGGGGTCCGCCGATCCCGACCGCCGCGACCACCTGTCCGTCGCGCGCGTATACCGGTACCGCGACGGCCATGAAGCCCGGCTCGAGCTCCTCGATCCCGGTGGCGTAGCCGCGCTCGCGCACCCGCAGCAGCTCGCGCCGCAGCGCTGCCTTGTCGGTGATCGTGCGCGGGGTCAGGGCGGGCAGCGGCGACGCGAGGAGCGCCTCGAGGTCGGAGGCGCCGAGGGCCGCCAGCAGCACTTTTCCGGTGGACGTGGCGTGAGCGGGCCAGCGCGTGCCCACCGAAGGCGTCGTGCCCATGCGGTGGCTGCCCATCACCTCGTCGAGGATCAGCGTCTCGCCCCCGACGCGCACCTCGAGGTGCGCCGTCTCGCGGGTGTCCTTGGCAAGGGCGACGAGCTCCTCGCGCGCGGCCTCGCGCAGGTCGTGTGCGCCCAGCGCGCGGCCGCCGAGGGCCAGCAGCTCCGGCCCGAGGCGGTAGCCGTCGCCGGCGCCTCGCTCGACGAGGCCTTCGGCCTCGAGCGCCGTCAGCAGCCGGTAGACCGTGGTCTTGTTGAGCCCGACCGCGCGCACGAGCTCGGCGAGCGTGGGCTCAGCGGGCGCGGCCCCGAGCGCCTTCAGTAGCCGCACCGCCCGCAGCACCGCCTGCGTGCCGGGGTAGGCCCTGCGCGAGTTCATATTGTGAACCAGACGACTCGCCATATGAAACATGGTAGAAGCTGCGGTCGATCGCGTCAACGCCCCGGAGCGGGTTCGGCTAGAAGCGCGCTTCGAGCCCGACGAGCAGGTGCAGGGCGGCGTTCGGCACCGAGGCCTCTCCGGCCGCGATCGGGACCCGCGCCCGCGAGAGCGTGAAGCGGAGCTCGGGGACGAGGGCAACGTGGCCGCCGAGCGGGAGCCGCCGGCCCGCGGCGAGGGCTGCCGTCGGGCCGGTCGGGTAGTAGCCGCCGCCGAAGGGCCCACCCGCGTTCTCCGAGCGCGTCTCGCCGCGCACCGTGGACTCCGGGTGTGCGATCACGAGCCCGGCGCCCGCCCATAGGTCGAAGCCACCGAGCCTGAAGGCTCGCTCCAGCGTGAGCAGGTTGTAGCCGTGGCTCACCCCGAAGCGCTCCACCTCCGGCGTGGTGTTGTCGAGGTGGACCTTGTGGTGGATGAAGCGGAGCGCCCACGCCCCGCGCGCGTCGGTGCGGGCGAGCCGAAGGGCGTAGTAGAGGGGCGATTCGAAGGACCGTGTCGCCCAGTCGGCCTCGAGTGCCAGGGCCGGCTGGCCCGCCTGCTCGAGCTGCAGCGTCGAGCCGAAGCTGTGCGCGCCGCCCAGGGCGAGCTCCACGCGCCAACCCGGTTCCCCGGCCGCGGCGGTCGCGGCGGTGAGACAGAGCGCCAAGACGGGCGGCCCTCGTCGCACGGCGTCGTCCTCCCGCTACTCTCGATCCTCTCATGGGTGGGGGCGCCCGGGGTGTAGCATCGAGTCAAGGAGGGTCCGCGTGAGGCCTCCTGCTCCGGCTCTCGTAACGCTTGCGGTCCTGCTCTGGAACGGCTGCGGCGACGGCTCGATGCCGACCGTCGTGCCGTCGCCTACACCCGCGCCCACCCCAACTCCTGCACCCACAGTGGTCGTGGTCGGGGCTCACACCGGCCCCACTGAGATCACGTTCCTGGCCGCCGAGCCCGAGCCGGGAGCGACGATCGAGGGCTGCGGGCGGGACGCGCGCGGGTGCAGCGGCCGCGTACGCATGCGCTTCCGCCTGCTGTCGGCGAGCGGCGGTCCGGTCCTCGACGCGATCGGCTTCCTCCACGCGACGAACCAGATCGCGTGCTATCGGGGAGCGACCGGACCGCTCAAGCTGCAGCCTGGAGTGGCGCGCGAGATCGAGATCGTGTTCGACCAGGCGGACCCGGTCTGCGGCGTGCCCGCCTCGATCAGCCACATGAAGGTGGTCCTGAACGCGCCGGTGCAGACGGCGTCGCTGCAGGAGTGGGCCGTCCGCTACGAGCTGCGGCCCTGAGGGGCCCGAACGCCCGGGGCCGGTGCAGCCACGAGGCCACGACAGCGGCCGCCAGGATCGCGAGCATCTTCACCCCGACGAGCGCCAGCACCAGGGCGAGCGACAGCTTGAGGTAGCGGAAGGCTGCGATCGCGCCCGCGAGGGCGAAGTACAGCGAGCGCAGGCCGAGAATCGCGAACACGTTGCTGGACGAGACCCTTCTGCGTAGTCTCGCCGCCGCCTGGATGGCGGCCGGGGGCGCCGCTAGTTCTCGCGTGCGGCCAGGGCGCGCTCGATGCGCAGGTCCGGGACCAGCCAGATGAGGGCCACGACGGTGTAGAGGGCGAGGCCCAGCCAGCGGCTCACCAGCAACGCCAGCAGGATCCCGAGAACGTAGCAGGCGATCGAGACGTTGCCCTTGAAGTCGCTTCCGATCGCGCGGGCGAGGACGGAATCCGGACCGTGGCACGCGAGCAGGGCGCGCACCAGCAGCGTGTAGGACAGCGCGGCCAGCAGCAGCACCCCGCCGTAGACCGCGACCGGCACGGCGGCGAAGGCCGTCTCGCCGGTCCAGTGCGTGACGAAGGGGAGGAGCGACAGCCAGAACAGCAGAAGCATGTTGGCCCAGAGGATCCTGCCATTGACCTCGCGGGCCGCGTGCAGCAGGTGGTGGTGGTTGTTCCAGTAGATGCCGAGGTAGAGGAAGCTCAGCACGTAGCTCAGGAACACCGGCGCCAGCGGCCGCAAGGAGCCGAGCTCGGCCCCGTGCGGGACCCTGAGCTCGAGCACCATGATCGTGATGATGATGGCGATGACGGCGTCGCTGAAGGCCTCGAGACGTCCCTTGGTCATGCCCGCCATCCTACGTCAGGCCGAGCATTCTCCTTCCATCGCCTCGACCTTGAACTCGCCCTCGTCGCCCAGGTCCACGAAGTCGGAAGGCGCCGCGTCCTCCGGTCGCAGCGCCTCGAGGTCCGCCAGCACGTCCTTGACCCGCGCCAGCTCGACGCGGCGGAAGAACGCCTTCGCCGACTCGCCCGGCTCCGCGTCGCTCCGGTAGAGGCTCACGAGCCGCTCGAGCGCCTCGCCCGTGCGCCGCGTCGGCACCTTGGCCGCGATGCGGGCGAAGTGGGCGCGGCCGTCCGTGACCCCGCCGCCGACCATGACGAAGTACTGGGGAACGGCCCGTCCCTCGAGCTTGCGCACGCTGCCCTGGAAGCCGAGCCCCGCCACGTGGTGCTGGCCGCAGCCGTTCGGGCAGCCGCTGATCTTGATGCTCAGGTCGGCTGCGGCTTCGGCGAGCCCGGGCCGGGCCGCGACGTGCTCCTGCAGCAGCCGCGCGAGGCCCCGGGACTGGGTGACCGCGAGCCGGCAAGCCTCGGCGCCCGGACAGCTCACGGGGTCGGCGATCGTGCCGGCGTCGCCAAGGCCGAGGCCGGCGGCCGCCAGCTGGCAGTGCAGCTCCGGCACCGCGGCTTCCGGCACCCACCGTAGCAGCAGGTTCTGCTCGTGCGTGGTCCGAACGGTGCCGTCGGAGAAGGAAGCCGCGAGGTCGGCCAGCACCCGGAGCTGCGCGCTCGTCAGGTCGCCGAGCGGGACGGTTACCGTCGCGACCACATAGCCCGCTTGCTTCTGCGGGCGGACGTTCGTCCGGGTCCAGCGCCCCATCTCGGCCCTCGATCGGGCGAGCACGGGCTCGACGCGCGGCCGGAAGCCCGGGCCGCGCAGCTCGGTGGCGACCGATCTCGCCGCCGTCTCCACGAGCGGCGGGGCGGGGCGACGGAACCAGTCGGGTGCCTCCTCGACTGGCGCAGCGTCGGGATCGAAGGGGAGACGGGACCCACCCTCGGCGCGCACCTCGGCGAGCGTGCGCTCGAGCTCGGCGCGCCAGGCGTCCCAGCCCATCTCTCGGATCAGGAACTTCATCCGGTTCCGCTGCTTGTGCTTGTAGTCCCCGCGCGCCGCGTAGAGGCGCAGGATCGCGTCGGCCAGGTCCAGGATCTCGCCGGCGGGCAGGAACTCGAACAGCAGCTGGCCGGACGTGGGCAGGATCGAGGTGCCGCCGCCGACCGTCACCCGGAAGCCACGCCGGTCCGAGCCGTTGACGCGGCGAAGGGCGCGCAGGCCGATGTCGTTGATCGCGGCGAAGGCGTGGTCCTCCGGGCAGCCCTCGAAGGCGATCTTGAACTTGCGCGGCAGGCGCGAGCTCAAGGGGTGCCGGAGCAGGTGGCGGGTGAGCGCCTCCGCGTACGGGGTCACGTCGAAGACCTCGTCCGCGGCCACGCCCGCGCAGGGGCAGGCGGTGATGTTGCGCACGGCGCTGCCGCAGGCCTCGCGCGTCGTGAGCCCGGCCTCGGCCAGTCGCCGCATCACGCGCTCGACGTCGTGCAGGCGCAGGAAGTGGAGCTGGAAGTTCTGGCGCGTGGTCAGGTGTCCGAAGCCGCGCGAGTAGTCCTCGGCGACGTCGGCGAGCGCCCGCAGCTGCTCGCCGTCCAGGATGCCCTGCGGGATCCGGATCCGCAGCATCTGGGCGTCGCCCGTCTGGCGCTGGCCGTAAGTTCCGCGCACCAGGCGGAAGGCGCGCCACTCGTCCGGCGTGAGCTCGCCCTTCTCGTAGCGCTCGAGCACCGAGACGAACTCGTCGATCTCGCCTTCGTCCGCGAACGAGAGCCGGGTGCGGCCGAAGGTCCGGGCTTCATCGAGTGAGTGCACGGGCATCTCCTTCCAACTCGTCCGACAGGGCGGCTGTCGTGGCGAGCGTCACCACGTCGCCGACGACGATCGTGCCCGGCGCGTCTTCGAGCGTCTCCGGGACGGGCACGCTTCCGAGCTCTCGCAGCGATCCCGTCCAGGTGTGCGCGCGCGGCGTCCCTGCGGCCAAGAGCACCGCGGCGGGCGTCGAAGCCGCCCAGCCCCGCTCGAGGAGGGACGCCGTGATCTCGGCGCGCGCCGAGAGGCCCATCAGCACGACGACGGTCGCGGCGTTCGGGGAGAGGCCGCCCAGGACCGGCTGCCACGCCGCCTTCGCGTGGCCGGACACGACCGCGAACGCCGCGGCGAGGCCGCGGTGCGTCACCGGGATTCCGGCGAGCGCCGGTGCGGCGAGGGCCGAGCTGATGCCGGGCACGACCTCGTGGGGAATGCCCGCCGCGCGCAGCGCCAGGATCTCCTCGCCTCCGCGGCCGAAGACGAACGGGTCTCCTCCCTTGAGGCGCACCACGTGCTTGCCGCGCCGCGCGGCGCGGATCATGAGGGTGTGGATCGTCTCCTGGCGGAAGGAAGCGCGCCCCGCGCGCTTGCCCACGGAGAAGCGCTGCGCCCGGGCCGCGAGCGCCACGATCTCCGGCGGGACGAGCGCGTCGTAGAGGACGAGGTCGGCTTCCGACAGCGCGCGCACGGCGCGCACGGTGAGCAGCTCGGGGTCGCCGGGGCCGGCGCCGACGATCGAGACGTGGCCCTTCATACGCGTGCCTCCTGGGGGGCATAGAGCCTGTTCAGCTCCTCGAGCAGCGCCGGGCGGCGCCGCTCGAGGGGAATGCCTTTCGCCTTCTGGCGCGCGCGAAGCGCCGTCGCCGCTTCGACCCACGCCGCAACGTCGTGGGGAAGAGCGGCTTCGAGCGCCTCGCGCAGCAGCCCGGCGAGAGCAGGGGCCCGGCCTTCCGTGGACACCGCGACCACCACGCCACCCTTGCGCACCACGCCGCCGAGGTAGGCCGAAGCCGGTCCCGGGTCGTCCACGGCGTTGACGAAGACGCGCCGAGCATCCGCCGCGAGAGCGACCTCGCGGTTCGCCTCCGGGGTGGCCGCGGCGATCGCCAGCCAGGCGTCGTCGAGGTCGGCGGCCGCGAAGCCGCGGCGCGCGACCGCAACGCCGCTTGCCAGGATCTCAGGATGGATCTCGGGGGCGACCACCCGCACCCGCGCCCCGGTGGCGAGGAGCGACGCTAGCTTCGAGCGCGCGACCGTGCCGCCGCCGACGAGCAGGACGCTCCGGTCCTTGAGCTTCAGGAACACGGGAAGCAGGTCGCTCACGACGCGGCCTCGAGCGCCGCGGGCTCGAGCAGCCCGCGCTCCTCGATTGCCGCGAGGATGCGATTCAGGCTCTCGTTCACGGACTCGCGATCGGTGCGAACGACGACGTCGGGGGCGGCCGGGGGCTCGTACGGGTCGGACACGCCGGTGAAGTGCTCGATCTCGCCGCGGAGCGCCTTCGCGTAGAGGCCCTTGACGTCGCGCGCGGTCAGGCTCTCGATCGTCGCCTCCGTGTAGACCTCGACGACCGGAACGCCGTCCTCCTCGGCGAGCCGGCGCACCTCGGCGCGGGTCTCGGCATAGGGTGAGATGGCCGCGGTGATCGCCACCACGCCGTTCCTGGCCACGAGCCGCGCCACGTAGCCGATCCGCCGGATGTTGGCGTCGCGGTCCTCGCGCGAGAAGCCGAGGCCCTTCGACAGGTAGGTCCGCACCTCGTCTCCGTCCAGGACCTCGACCGGGCGCTCGTTCTCGAGCTCGCGGCGCAGCGCCTGCGCCAGCGTCGACTTCCCGGCGCCGGAGAGCCCGGTGAACCAGACGATGAAGCCGGTGCGCGCGGGACGCTGGAACGCGGCTGCCGCACCGGCCGAGTAGTGCTCGCGCAGGATCTCAGCGATCTCCGGGCGCGTGAACTGGCGCGGCAGCCGCCCGCCGGCACGCAGTATCTCCCGCACCTTCGTGCCCGACAGCTCCAGGCGTGACGCCCGGTCGTGGGGACACGTGCGCGACGACGCGAGCGCGTCGCAGGCCAGGCAGTGGAAGGTGGGCTCGAAGCGCAGTGGCGTCACCCCGACCTCCTCGGGCGAGAAGCGGTCGAAGATGTGCTGCGCGTCGTAGGGCCCGTAGTAGCTGCCCACGCCCGCGTGGTCGCGTCCGACGATCAGGTGCGTGATGCCGTAGTTCTTGCGGACGAGGGCGTGGAAGAGCGCCTCGCGCGGGCCGGCGTAGCGCATGGCCGCGGGAAAGGCGGCGAGTAGGGTCCGAGACGCCGGGTAGTAGCTCTCCACGAGCGCCTCGTAGGCGGCGAAGCGCACGTCCGCGGGAACGTCGTCGCCCTTCGTCTCGCCGACGAGCGGGTGCAGCACCAGCCCGTCGGTCTGCTCCAGCGCGAGCTTGGTCAGGTGCTCGTGGGCGCGGTGGATCGGGTTGCGGGTCTGGAACCCGGCCACCCGCCGCCAGCCGCGCTCGGCGATCCGCGCGCGGAGCTCGTGCGGCGTCAGGCGGAAGCGGGCGAAGGGCAGGTCGCCGGGGAGCGGCAGCACCTGAACCGGCCCGCCAACGAGAGTGTGGGGGCGCGCGAGCAGGTACGCGACACCCGGGTGTGCCGGGTCCTCCGTGCCGCAGACCTTGCGCGCCTCTTCGAGCGGGTCGCGCGTGAAGACATGCGCCACCTCGATCACGCCCCAGAGCCGGCCCTGCGCGTCGTAGAGCGCCGCTTCGTCGCCTCGCGCGTGCGGGGTTCCGTCCACGGCCAGCGTGAAGGGCAGCGGCCAGACCGTGCCGTCCGCGAGCCGCAGCCGATCGAGCACACTCGCGTAGTCGTCCGGCCCCAGGAAGCCGGTGAGCGGGCTGGCGGCGCCCGTGGCGACGAGCTCCAGGTCGGCGAGCTCGCGCGCGTCGAGCCTGAGCCGCGGCAGCGAGGCCGCACGCCGCAAGAGCGCCTCGGCCTCGGTCGGGGCGACGATGCGGTTCACGAGGACGCCCCCGTGGGGGCGGACGAGAGTGCTCTCGGTGAGGGACAAGGACATGGCTCAGGCTCCTTCGCGTGGGGCGAGGCGCAACGGGGCGGCCTGGCCCAGGGTTCGTGAGTGCAGCCCGCACTCGGTCTTTCCGGCTCCGCGCCAACGTCCGGCGCGCGGGTCTTCGCCGGGGGCAACGGGACTCGTGCACGGCTCGCAGCCGATGCTCGGGTAGCCGCGGGCGTGGAGGGCGTTCGTGGGCACCTGGTGCGCCGTCAGGTACGACCACACCTCCTCGTGCGAGAGGCCCACGAGGGGGTTGAGCTTGACGAGGCCGAAGCGCTCGTCCCATTCCACGACCCGAGCCGAGGCGCGATCCTTCGTCTGCTCGCGGCGGATCGCGGTGACCCAGGCGTCGAGTCCCGAGAGCGCCTGCCGCAGCGGCTCGACCTTGCGCAGCGCGCAGCAGCGGTCGGGGTCGCGCAGCCAGAGGCTCTCGCCGTGCCGCGCCGCCTGCTCGGACAAGGTGATCGACGGGCGCACGGCGCGGATCGTCAGGTCGTAGCGTTCCTCGAGTCGGCGCCAGAGCGCGTAGGTCTCGGGGAACAGCACGCTGGTGTCGAGCGTGAAGACCTCGATCGCGAGCCGGTGGCGGGCGATCAGGTCCACGAGCAGGCAGCCCTCGGCGCCGAAGCCGGTGGCGAAGGCCACGCGCGGCGCGAGGCGCTTGGCGGCCCAGGCGAGCGCTTGCTCGGGCGGGCGGCCCTCGAGCCGCCGCGCGGCGTCCGCAATCTCGTCCGCTTGAAGAGCCCCTGTCGCCACGAAGAACTCCTGCCTCGGCGGGCGCGCCGCCTACGTTCATCCCAGGCCCCGCGCGCCCGCGAAAGAGGGCCCGGAAATGAAAAGGCCCGGGGAGCGTCCCCGGGCTTTCGCGGCGGCTGGTCGTGTTGGCGGGTTCTAGGTGTTGCGGAGCGCGCGCGCGCGAGCGCCGGGGTTGACCCGAGCCTGGCTACAACAACACATCAAGCGCGCGTGCATGGCTGAGCACACGTTAGGAGCGCGGGCCGTGGTAGTCAAGGCTTTTCCGACATCGAACCTTCGCATGGAGGACATGCAACCACGGACTAGATCCAACGCCGTGCATCGCATTGGCCCTTCGGGCGGGACGGCCGACCTTCGTGCTCCTGCTTTGGCTTGGTGGTTACTGGTGACGAGCGCGGACTCGGCGACCACCGGCCAGCAGACCGGCACCGAGCAGCAGAAGCGTGGACGGCTCAGGAACTGCAGCGACGTCCGCCGCCAGATCGATCGAGATGACCTGCCCTTGGACGCCCGGCAGGTTCGCGACGTTCACCCAGATGTTGTCAGCGTCGAACGTGATCCGGGATGCGACAAAACCCTCGTAGTTCGTCGCGGGGTTCAGCGAGACACCCAGGCTCGTGAACGCCGGGATCGTGCCCAAGACGTCGAAGAAGTGAAAGCCGTCGAAGTTCACATCGTTGACCCCGGCGTGGCGATTCGCGGCGAAGAGGATGTTCGTGTCTGACAGGTCGACGTCCGCGAAGAGGGCGAAGTTGGGCAATTCGACGGGTGGCCCAACAACGACGTCCACGGGACCCGCATACAACTCTCCAAGATCGTCGAACTCATATGTAGCTCGGACTGTCTGGCCGAGCAGAATAGGCGTCGGCTCGACAACCGCGGGCAGGACTCCCATAGCGATGTGGCGCTCAGGGTTGCTGAAAGACGGATCCACCGAAGACTTGGCACGGTCGCTGGCGAGGAAGCATACTGCCCTGCGCGCGGAGACTCCCATGAAGCTGCGACTCTTCCAGATCGACGCGTTCGCGAGCCGGGTGTTCGCGGGCAACCCGGCGGCCGTAGTGCCGCTCGAGCGCTGGCTCGACGACGCGACGCTGCAGGCGATTGCGGCCGAGAACAACCTCGCGGAGACAGCCTTCATCGTGGGCGGAAGCGGCGAGTACGAGATCCGCTGGATGACGCCCACCGTGGAGGTCGACCTTTGCGGGCACGCGACGCTCGCCTCCGGTTGGGTCGTGATGAACGAGCTCGAGCCCGGCCGCCGCGAGGTGAGCTTCCGCTCGAAGAGCGGTCCGCTGCGCGTCGCGGCGAGGGGCGAGCGGCTGGCGCTCGACTTTCCGGCCCGCCCCGGAGAACCGGCCGACGCCGAACGGGGCCTGCTCGCGGACGCGCTCGGGCACGCCCCGTCCGCGCTGCTGCGCGCACGCGACTACCTGGCGGTCTTCGAGACGGAGCAGGAGGTGCGCGGCCTCCGGCCGGAGATGGCGAAGACCGCCGCCCTTCCCAGCCTGGGGGTGATTGCTACCGCGCCCGGGCGCGACTGCGATTTCGTGTCGCGCTTCTTCGCGCCCCAGGGAGGGATCGACGAAGACCCCGTGACGGGCTCCGCGCACTGCACGCTCGTGCCCTACTGGTCGAGGCGGCTTGGCAAGACGAGCCTCTTCGCGCGTCAGGTCTCGAGGCGCGGCGGCGAGCTCTGGTGCGAGGACCGCGGCGAGCGCGTGGCGATCGCCGGCCACGCGGTCAAGTTCCTCGAGGGCGTGATCGAGCTGCCGTGAGCGCCACGCTCGACCCCGCCCGGCAGGCGCTGCTCGACGAGACGCGCCGCCTCACAGACGAGGTGGCCGCGCGACTTGAGGACATTGGCGTCCCGGACGCGACGCGCAAGGCCCTCGCCGACTCGCTCGACCAGCTCGCGCGGCCGTTCCTGCTCGTGGTGGTGGGCGAGTTCAACGCCGGCAAGAGCGCCTTCATCAACGCGCTCCTCGGCATGCGCGTCCTCGAGGAGGGCGTGACGCCGACCACGTCCCGAGTCGGGATCCTGCTGTACGGAGCGGAGCTCGCCCACAGGACGCGTCGGGACGGGATCGTCGAGACGAACGCTCCCGCCGAGATCCTGCGCGTTCTGTCGATCGTGGACACTCCCGGCACCAACGCCGTCCTGCGCGAGCACGAGGCGCTCACCCGCGACTTCCTGCCGCGGTCCGACCTGGTCCTCTTCGTCACCTCGGCCGACCGTCCCTACACCGAGAGCGAGCGCGCCTTTCTCGAGGCGATCCGGCAGTGGGGCAAGAAGATCGTCATCGTGCTCAACAAGGCCGACCTGCTGAAGACGAAGGAGAACGAGGCCAAGGTCGTCGCGTTCGTGCGCGAGCACGCCGGGCGGACGCTCGGCGTCGCCCCCGAGGTGGTGGCGGTCTCTGCGCTCGAGGCGCTCGAGGCGCGCGAGCGGGGCGACGCGCAAGCCCTCGCGGAGAGCGGCCTTCCCGCTTTCGAAGCCAAGGTCATGGCGACGCTCGACGAGGCCGAGCGCTTCCGCCTCAAGCTCCAGAGCCCGCTCGGCGTCGCGCACCGGGCCACGGGCGAGGCGAGGGCGCTCGTCGCGGAGCGGCTCGCCGTGCTTCAGCGGGACGTCGCGGCCCTGGAGGCGATCGAGGCGCGCGTGGCCGGGGGGTCGGCCGAGCTCGTCCGCGACTTCGCCTTCCGGCTGTCGGACGTCGAGAAGGTGCTGCTCGAGTTCGAGCGGCGCGGCAACGCCTTCTTCGACGAGCGGCTCCGGCTCGGCCGCTTCCGCGAGCTGTTCGACCGCGAGCGCCTCCGGCGCGACTTCGAGGCGGAGGCGGTGGCCGCGCTGCCCTACGAGGTGGAGCTGCGCGTGGACGGGGTCGTGGACTTCCTGGTCGAGGGGGAGCTGCGGCAGTGGCAGGACGTGATGGCGCTGCTGGCGGAGCGCAAGTCAGCGCGCCCTGGCTCCGCGGGACGCGTCGACGACCGCTTCGCCTACGACCGTGCCCGGCTGCTCGAGAGCGTCCGCGAGGCGGCCCGGGCGGCCGTCCTGCACTACGACGCGCCGAGCGAAGCGCAGCGGCTGGCCGAGAAGGTGCGCGAGTCGGTGGCGCAGGCCGCACTGCTGCAGGTTTCGGCCGTCGGCCTCGGCACGATCGTGGCCGTGCTCGCCAGCACGACCGCCGCCGACGTCACCGGGATCCTCGCCGCGGGAGCGCTGTCGCTCATCGGTCTGTTCCTGCTCCCCGCCCGGCGGGAGAAGGCGCGGCGCGAGCTGAAGGCCAAGGTCGCCGCCGTGCGCGAGAAGCTGATGACCTCCCTCACCGCGAGCTTCGAGACGGAGCGCGCGGGCGCCGCCGCGCGGGTGCGCGAGGCCGTGGCGCCCTATGCCGACTTCGTGCGCCGCGAGAAGGAACGGCTCGAGGAGGCGCAGAAAGCCATGGAAGCCGTGAGCGCCCGCCTCGAGGATCTCGCCGCGCGCGTCGGCGCCTCGTCCTAGGGAATCGGCTCGAGCCCGTAGCCCGTGTCGCGCGCGGGCAGGATCACGCCGTTCGCGGCCGCGTACTGGTCCCACGCACGGAGCAGCTCGGCGAGCTTGTCCGGATGCGTGCGCGCAAGGTCCTTCGACTCGAGCGGGTCGGCGGCCAGATCGAACAGCTGCCAACGCCCGGGACCGTAGGGCTCGAAGAGCCAGGCGATCTTGGAGTCCCCGCGCCGCAGCGCCCGGCGGCCGAAGAGCTCCCAGCCCATCGTGAGATCGCCGCCGTGCACGGTCGCGGACTCGCCCTCGAGCAGCGGCAGCATCGATCGCCCTTCGAGCGGGGCGACCGCGCGGCCCTCGAAGCTCGGGGCCGGATGCCGCGCGCCGGCCAGCTCCAGGATCGTCGGCGCGACGTCCTTCACCGTGACGACCGTGTCCAGGCGGCCGCTCCTGCCGCTCCTGCCCCAGCGCACGATCGCCGGCACGCGCACGCCGCCCTCCGTCGGGAAGCTCTTCCACAGGCGGAACGGCGTCACGGCCTGGGCCCACGCGGGGCCGAGCCAGGCGTAGGAGCTCACGCGGCCCAGGTTGGCGAGGCTGTTGTCGAACCGCTTCGGGATCCAGTCGGCATTCGTCTCCATGCGACCAATCTGGTTGCCCTCGGCGCCGTTGTCCGAGAAGAAGAGGACGAGCGTGTCTTCGTAGCGACCGCAGTCCTTCAGGGCCTGAAGCAGGCGGCCGACGTGGAGGTCGAGGTTCTCGACCATCGCGGCGTAGAGCTCCATGGCGCGCGTCTCGCGCCGCTTCTGCTCCGGAGCGAGCGCGCCCCAGGCGTGGGCGAAGGGAGTGAGCTCCGGCACGGCAGCGGCGGCGGGCACGATTCCGAGCCGCCTCGCGGCCTCGAAGCGCCGCGCTCGCAGCACGTCGTAGCCCTGGTCGTACGCGCCGCGGTAGCGGTCGAGCTCGGCGTCGGGCACCTGCAGCGGCCAGTGCGGCGACGTGTAGGCGGCATAGGCGAAGAAGGGCCGACCATCGGCGATCCCGCCGCGGATGTACTCGATCAGCTTGTCCGTGTAGTGGGCCGTCGAGTAGAAGTCCGCGCCCAGCGCGACCTCGCGGCCGTCCTCGCGATAGGGCGCCCGCGGGCGGCTCTCGAAGAGCCCGGCGGCATCCGCGAAGTGGCTGGCGCCGCCCGGCAGCAGGGCGAAGGAGCGCTCGAAGCCCCGGCGGTGGGGCCCCTGGTGCTCCTCCATCCCCAGGTGCCACTTGCCGGCCATGTAGGTGTGGTAGCCGGCGCCCTGCAGCAGCGTCGCCAGCGAGACCACCCGGTCCGACAGGAAGCCTTCGTAGCCCGGGCGCCCCTTCTGGTTGTCGTCGGCGCTTCCAGCCATCGTGCCGAGGCCCGCGGGATGTGTGTCGACGCCCGAGAGCAGCATGGCGCGCGTGGGCGAGCAGGCGGGAGAGACGAGGAAGCTCGTGAGCAGCAGGCCCGAGCGGGCCAGCGAGTCGAGGTGGGGCGTTCGGATCTCGCCGCCGAGCACGCTGAGATCGGTGTAGCCGAGATCGTCGGCGACGATGAGCAGGACGTTGGGGCGCGAGGCCCTCGGTTCGGCGGCCAGGGGCGCTGCGGTGTGCAGGAGAACGCTCAGCGCCGCGAGGCGTCCGAGAGCCCTCACCCCGCTACTGCCGAGAGCGTGTCCCACCACTCCACGCTCTCGAGCCCTCCCTCGTAGCGGATCGTGCCCCGCTGGTCGACGAGCGGAGTCCTCATCGGCGGGCGGACACCCGTGATCTCGGCGATGACGTCGGCGGTGCTCTCGAGCGGGTTGTAGGCAAAGGCGCGCTGCAGCCGGTCGAGCCCCGCGTCCTTGTTCCCCTGGCGAAGATCCTCGAGGCCCAGGTAGTGGACCCCGATCGACGAGAATTTTATCGTCCAGTTCTTGCTGAAGCGGGTGAGGTAGGTCCAAGGCAGCCCGCGCATGCGGGCAATGATACGCGGACCCCGGCCGACGTCGAACGGCCGGCGCTTGTGGCCGCGGCCCGTAGGCGCGATCATCCCGGCGTGAGCGGGGACCTCGAAGCCCAGCGGATCAAGAGCCAGTACCGGCGCCTCGTGCTGCTCGGCAAGGCGAGGCTGCCGCTCGGGGCCGCGCGCACACTGGTCGGGCCCGACTGCGCCTACCACCTCTACTTCCGGCACGCGGCCGAGCCGCCTGACCCGCCGCGACGGCGGCGGCGGCGCGCGAAAAGCTGACCCCCGGCACGCGCTGCAACGCGTACCTGGCCGTCTGGATCGCTGACCTGCGACGGGGCCTGGTGACGGTGGCGGTGAGTCACTCCGGCTGTTCGCGGCGCCCGTCGGCGTGGATCGCGAAGCGGACCTCGTCGCGAGGGTGAACGGGCGCGTCGCTCGGCCAGGGCCAGCCGCCGAACTGCGTCTCCTGGAAGTCGGCGAAAGCCTGCAGGATCTCCTGCCGCGTGTTCATCACGAACGGGCCGTGCTGCACCACCGGCTCGGCGATCGGGCGGCCCTGCAGCAGCAAGATCTCGCTTTCTGCGGGGCCGTTCTCGAGCAGGATCTCCCGGTCGGCGTGCACCTCGAGGCCAGCGTGCGCTTTCTGCTCGTGGTCTGCGAGACGGACGCCATCGCCGCGGAAGAAGTAGAGCGTGCGCCGCGTGCCCGCGGCAGCCGGCGGCAGCGTGAAGCGCGCGCCAGGAGCCAGCGTGATCGTCCAGATCGCAACGTCGGCGTCGGGCCGCGAGGCCCACGAGTCGGGAGGTGGCGACGGCGGCGTGCGACCGTGCAGGGCGCCCGCCACGGTGACGACCCGCGTCTCCCGGCCGCTGTCGTCGGCGATCACGTGCTCGGGGATATTGCGGCTCCAGAGCATCGTGAAGTGCGGGTCCACCATCTTGGAAGAGCGCGGGAGGTTCAGCCAGATCTGGAACAGCTCGGCGCGGTTCCCGGCGTGCCTCTCCCGCAGCGGGAACATCTCCGCGTGCACGATGCCGCGCCCCGCGGTCATCCACTGCACGTCGCCCTGGCCGAAGCGCGCAGTCGCTCCGAGCGAGTCGGAGTGGTCGATGAAGCCGTGGCGCGCGAGCGTCACGGTCTCGAAGCCGCGGTGGGGGTGGCGCGGGAAGCCGGGCACCGCGTCGCCGTGGTACATGCGCCAGCCGTCCAGGCCCTCGAAGTCCATGCCGATGTTGCGTCCGGCGAGCGAAACCGCGGGCCCCATCGCCTCGTTCCCGGCCGGGTACAGGTCGAGGTGGTGGACGCAGAACAGGAACGGATCGACGGTCTGCCACGGGAAGCCCAGCGGCAGGACGTTCAGGACGACGCTCTCGCTCACCAGCAGGACCTCGCGACGGGGACTCGCTCCTCGAGTCTAGCCTCGAACGGTCCCGCCGCGGGCGGCAGCGAGCGCCTTCAGCCCTGCTGAGACTCCGCTGCCGGCGACACCCAGTGCGCGATGGCTTCGCGCGTCCAGTGGTGATCGTCGTTGAGGTGCAGGATCATCGCCCCGAGGAACAGGCGCTTGCGGCAACCCTCGGGGCAGCTGCGCAGCGTGTACTCGAGGCAATCGAAGAGACGCTCGAGGTGTTTCGGCCGGATGCCCGTCGCGTCCAGCGGCAGGTGGTACATGCCCTCGTACGCGGCGCCCAGCGCGCACGACGCGCGCCGGCCCTGGAAGTACTCGCCGAAGGCCTGGTCTGGTCTCGCGTGGGATCCGTCCAGGATCGCCTGCGCCAGCTCCGCTTCGTCGTGGCGCAGCTCAGCGCGGGACGGATAGTGGAGCTTCCCATCGGAGCTGACGAAGGGCATGGCGCCTCCTGTCCGGACGGCTCGCACTGGCGCTCGCGCCGTCCGCCTCGATTCTACTGCTGGCGTACCGCCCTTGAATCGGACAAACATGGTGCGGGCTCGGCCTTGTCCAAGTTCTTGAAGGTGACCCAAGTGGCCGCGCTCATCGTCTCGGTTGCGACGACGAGCTGCGGCGGCGAGTCGAGCCCGGAGTCCGCGTCACCGACCGTGACGCTCGCGCCGGCGCCGGGGGGCGACCGCGTCCTATTCGTCGGCAACAGCCTCACCGAGGGCAACGACCTTCCGCTGATGGTCGAGGCGCTCGCGCGCGAGGGCAGGCGGCCGTTCGCCGTCGAAGCCGTCACCTACGGAGGCGCCGCGCTCGAGGATCACTGGAGCCGTGGGACCCAGGATCGCATCGCTGCTTCCGGCTTCCGCTTCGTAGTGCTGCAGCAGGGACCGTCGGCTCTTGCCGAGAGCCGGACCAACCTGCGGGAGTGGACGCGCCGCTTCGACGCCGTGATCCGCGAAAACGGGGGCCGAACTGCGCTCTACATGGTCTGGCCCGAGAGCTACAGACCGCAGGCGTTCCCCGACGTGAGCGCGTCGTACCGCCTCGCGGCGGAAGACGTCAAGGGGATCGTGTTGCCGGCCGGCGACGCCTGGGTCGCCGCGTGGCGCGAGGAGCCGGGCCTGCGCCTCTACGGTCCCGACGGCTTCCACCCGACGGTGCTCGGCTCGTATCTCGCGGCGCTCGCCATCTACGGCGGGCTCACCGGCGCGTCGCCGGTCGGTCTGCCTCCGCGCCTCCAGCTTCGGAACGGCCGGCGGGTCGAGGTGACGGCCCGCGAGGCCGCGATCGCACAAGCGGCTGCGGCGGAGACGCTAGCGGGGGCACGGGGGGCGCTCAGCCCCCCGCCAAGCCCAGTCCAGAGAGTTCTGGCCCTTGTCCGTTCCGTTCCGTTTCGCGAGTAGTCCGACTAGTCCAACCCTACCGCGCCGCGGTCAGCATGATCTCGACGAGCCCGTCGGGCGCGACCAGGCCCGTCACGATCGTCACGCCGGCCGCCTGCCGCGAGCCGAGGCGCTCGCGCCAGAGGCTCTCGACGGTGGCGCGGTTCGCAGCGTCGGTCACGTAGACGATACCGTCGCGGACGTGCTCCCACTCGAACCCGGCTGCGCGCAGCGTGCGGCCGAGGCGGTCGAGGGTCACGAGCGTCTGAGCCGCGGCGTCGCCCTTCGTGGCCTTGCTGTTGCCGAGCATACCGGAGAGGAAGAGGCGCTCGCCCGCCTGGATCGCGGAGCTGAGGTTCGGGCTGGCGGAGCCTGGCGTGCTGCCTTCGATCGGGGTCGCGATCGCGCGGCGCGCGCTCGACTTCACCGCGAGCAGCGTGAGTTCCACGACGTAGTCGCGCCCGGCGAGGCCCGCCTGCACCGTCGCTCGCGCAGGCCGAGGCTCCGGGAAGAACGTGCGGTAGGCCTCGTTCATCGCGGGGAAGTCGGCGGTCTCGGGAAGGTAGACGCGTGCGCTCACCACGTCGGCGTGGCTCATCCCGGCGGCGTGCAGGATCGTGCCGGCGCTCTCGAGCACGGCGCGAGTCTGGGTCGCGACGTCGCCGCCCTTGAAGCTGTTGTCCGCCGGGTTGCGGGCGACGAGGCCGGAGAGGAACAGCGTGTCGCCCGAGAGGATCCCGTAGCTGTAAGGGCTCGGCGAGGGCTTCCAGCCGGCGGGCAGCACGGCGCGCCGCTCGGCTCCCGGCAGCAGCGCCACCGCCGAGACCTCGAGAAGGGCCTTCGAGTCGGCGGGCGGCACCACGATCGTCGTGCGGGTCGGCGGGTCCTGCGGGAAGAAGGCCGCGTACGCCTGGTTCATCGCCGCGAAGTCGGCGGCGTCGCGCAGGTAGACCATCACCGCGGCCACGCGGTCCAGGTCCGCGCCCGCGGCGCGCAGCCGCTCGCGCAGGTTCTCGAGCGTGCGGCGCGTCTGCGCGGCGACGTCGTCGCCGGCGACGGCGCCGCTCCCGTCCACCGGACCGACGCTCGAGACGTGGACGAACGGACCGGACGTCACGAAGGGTGCGTGCACTACTCGCCGCTCGGGGTCCAGATGTTCTTGACCTGGGTGGCCTCGCGCAGGAACTCGTGCCCCTCGCCGGTCACCGGGTCGAACCAGCCGCGCCCCGTGTGCGCGACCCAGGTGCGCTTCATGTTGCCCGTGGACAGCTTCTCGACCTCGGCTGCGCCGCTCTCGCTGCCGAAGTACCAGACGGCGTCCACGTCGTCGTGCGCGGCGAGCACGGGCGCCAGCGCGTCGCGGCGGCCGGTCACGATATTGATGACACCGGCGGGAAGGTCGGAGGTCTCGAGCACCTGGTAGAGGTCTGTGGCCGAGAGCGGGTGGTGCTCGGACGGCACGATCACCACCGTGTTGCCCATCGCGACCGCCGGAGCCAGCAGCGAGACGAAGCCCAGGAGTGGCGCCTCGTCGGGACAGAGGAGGCCCATCACGCCGATCGGCTCGACGAGCGCGAGCGTCAGGCCGCGCAGCGGCACCCCGTGCACGGCGCCGTCGTACTTGTCCGCCCACGCCGCGTAGCTGAAGAGGCGCGAGATGGCGGTCTCGACCTCGAGCGAGCCGTCGTGGCCGGTTTGGAGCGTGATGCGGTCCGCGAACTCGGAGGCGCGGGCGGCCAGGTTCTCGGCGACGTAGTAGAGGATCTGCGCGCGCAGGTGCGCCGTGGCGTAGGCCCAGCCGTCCTCGGCCGCGTGCGCGGCCTCGACCGCGTTGCGGAGGTCCTTGCGGTTGCCCTCGGCGACCTCGCCCACCACCTGGCCGTCGGGCCCGAGCACCTTCAGGCTGTAGCCCTGGTCCGGGCGCGCCTGCTTGCCGCCGATGAAGAGCTTCGCGGTGCGGTCCACGAGCGGCGCTTGAGCCACGCGCGTGACGCGCGGCAGCGTGATCGGACGCGGGGCGTGCATCGGCTGCAGGTACTCGAACATGCCCTCGCGCCCGCCCTCGCGGCCGAAGCCGCTCTCGCGGTAGCCGCCGAAGCCGCTCGAGGCGTCGAACAGGTTGGTAGCGTTGATCCAGACCGTGCCGGCCTTGATCTTGCGCGCCATGTCGAGCGCCAGGTTCACGTTCTCGGTCCAGACGCTCGCCGCCAGGCCGAAGGTCGTGTTGTTGGCGAGTGCTATCGCCTCGGCCGGCGTGCGGAAGCTCATCGCGACCAGCACGGGCCCGAAGATCTCGACCTGGGCGACGGTGGCCGAAGGTGCCACGCCGGTGAGCAGGGTCGGCGGATAGAAGAGGCCTTCCTTCGGACAAGCCCACGAGGGCTGCCACAGCGTGGCACCCTCCTCGACGCCCTGCTGCACCAGCTTCTGGATGCGCTCGAGCTGGACGGGAGCCACGATCGCGCCGATGTCCACCGCCTTGTCGAGCGGATCGCCGACACGCAGCTTCTCCATGCGCGCCCGCAGCTTCTCGATCACCTTCTCGGCGATCGACTCCTGCACCAGCAGCCGCGAGCCCGCGCAGCAGACCTGGCCCTGGTTGAACCAGATCGCGTCGACCGCGCCCTCGACCACGCTGTCGATGTCGGCGTCGTCGAACACCAGGAACGGGCTCTTGCCGCCGAGCTCGAGCGATAGCCGCTTGCCGGAGCCCGCGGTCGCGCGCCGGATCGCTCGCCCGACGTCGGTCGAGCCGGTAAACGCGATCTTGTCGACGCCCGGATGGTCGACGAGTGCTTTGCCGGTGCGGCCGTCGCCGGTCACGAAGTTGACGACGCCCGGTGGCAGCTTGGCCGCCTGGCACAGCTCGGCAAACGCCAGCGCCGTGAGCGAGGTGTACTCGGCGGGCTTCAGCACGACCGTATTGCCGGCCGCCAGCGCCGGCGCGATCTTCCAGGCCAGCATCAAGAGCGGGAAGTTCCACGGGATGATCTGGCCGACGACACCGACCGGGGCGTGCCCGGGGAACTCGCGCTCGAGCAGCTGGGCCCAGCCCGCGTGGTGGTAGAAGTGGCGTGCCACGAGCGGCACGTCGATGTCGCGCGTTTCCCGGATCGGCTTGCCGTTGTCGAGCGTCTCGAGCACGGCGAGCAGGCGCGAGTTCCTCTGCACCTGCCGTGCGATGGCGTAGAGATAGCGGGCCCGCGCGTGTCCCGACAGCGCGCTCCAGGCGGGCAGCGCACGGCGCGCTGCTGCGACCGCAGAGTCGACCTCGGCGGGCGAGGCCTGCGCCACACGCGCGAGTTTCTTGCTGGTGGCGGGGTTGACGCTGTCGAAGTGGTCGTGCCCGGGCACGAAGGCGCCGTCGATGAAGTGGCCGAAGCTGCGCTCGTGCGCGTCGAGCCAGGCGACCGCCGGGCCGGCGGCCTCGGGCGCGGGTCCGTACTCCATCGTCTCGAAGATCTCGGCCACCTTCATACGGTTCCTCCCGGCTTCCGTCCGCCGTCCCGCCGCAGGGGTTCGAGTCGCCATCGCTGCGCCTCGCCTAGACCATCGGGTGCCGGTGCGCCGCCGAGTAGCGCCCGGTCACGAAGTGCTCGAGCTGACGCTCGATGTCGGTGAGCAGCGCGCTCGCCCCGAGCCGGAAGAGTGAGGCGCCCGTCCACTCGACGCCCAGCTCCTCTTTCATGAGCAAGAGCCAGTCGAGCGCCTGCTTCGCCTTGCGGATCCCGCCCGCGGGCTTGAAGCCCACCTTGTGCCCGGTGCGCTCCTGGTACTCGCGGATCGCCCGCACCATCACGAGCCCGTACGGCAGCGTGGCGTTCACGGGCTCGTCGCCGGTCGAGGTCTTGATGAAGTCGGAGCCGGCCATCATGCACACCTGGCTCGCGAGCGCCAGGTTGCGGAGCGTGCCGAGATCTCCCGCCGCCACGATCGCCTTCATGTGCGCGGGGCCGCAGGCCTCGCGGAACGCGCGCACCTCGTCGTAGAGCCCGCGCCAGTCGCCGGTGAGCACCTGGCTCCTCGAGATCACGATGTCGATCTCGGCGGCGCCGGTCTCGACCGAGCGGCGCACCTCCTGGAGCTTCAGGTCGAGCGGCGTCTGCCCCGCGGGGAAGCCGGTGGAGACGGCGGCCACCGGGATGCCGCTGCCGCGGAGCGCAAGGGCGGCGTCGGGCACGCGCGCGTGGTAGACGCAGACGGCCCCCACGTGCAGCCCGCGGCCCGCCATCCCCAGCGCCTGGAGCAGGTCCTCGCGCACCGGCCGGCGCGCCTTGGCGCACAGGCGCTGCACGTTGCCCGGCGTGTCGTCGCCCGCGAGCGTCGTCAGGTCGATGACGCTCACGGCGCGCAGCAGCCACGCCGCCTGCCACTCCTTCTTGACCGTGCGGCGCGTGACGAGCGTCGCCGCACGGCGCTCGACCGCGCTGCGGTTGACGCGCACCCGCGTGAGCAACGAGAGGTCGAGCGGCATTCCGGGGTTGCGCGCGGGCAGGGCGGCGTGCGCGGCCGTGCCGCTCGCGCCGAGCGCGGTCGTCATCCTCCAGGCTCCTTGCGCGAATCATAGCGCACCCCCGGGACAACCCCGCTGTGGCAAGATCCCCGCGGAGGCACCTTGGACGAGAGCAGCAGCAGGCGCTACCGGGCCGGTGAACCCGTCACGGACCTGTGCCGCGCCTGCAAGGTCGAGCGGGCGCACACGGCGATCGCGGTCGATTCCGACGGCCGGGTGCTGCGCGTGATGTGCGACTTCTGCGGCAGCCAGCACAACTACCGCGGTGGCGGCGAAGATGCGCCAGCCATACCTCGCGCGGCGTCGCGTCCCGCGCCGCGGGTCACGGCCCCGCCGCGAATCGCTGAGGACGAAAGGACGGGAACAAAGATGACCACGACGGACGGCGAAGCGGACCTGGAGCGCGTGCTGCGGCGCGTACTGCGCGAGGAGCTCGGCCTCACGCCAGTGGTCCCCGCCGACAAGTGGCGCGGGGGCGAGCTGGTGCTGCGGCCGGGCAAGCCCGGCCTGCAGGAGAAGAAGTGGCCGATCGACAGCTTTTTCCACAAGGTCGTGATGATCCGCAACCGCCTGCGCTCGCTCGAGCAGCAGGTGAACGCGGCCGAGATGCCCGAGGACGCCAAGCTGAAGCTCCAGGCCTACGTCACGGCCTGCTACGGCAGCCTGACCAGCTTCAACGTGCTCTTCGCGGACGCGACCGACGAGTTCCGCGGCGCGGGCGGAGGGGAATCGGGCTGACCCGCGAAGAGAAGGCGCAGGCTTGCATGGCCCACAGGGTCGGCGCTATGGTGTCGGCCATGGCGATGACCCCGGAGGAGGTGCGTGCCAAGGTGCGCGAGGTGGTGCACCGAACCCTCGGCCTGGATCGTCGTGGCCAGGAGAAGCCGCGGTCCTCGCTCGTCACCGAGCGTGACGTCCGCGATCTCCCCTTCGGGTCGCGGCTCGAGGTGGCGCCGGGCCGGATCGTCACGCCCTTGGCGCGACAAGTGGCGATGGACCGCCACGTGAGGCTCGTTCCCGCGACCGAGCTCGGCGCTCCCGCGAAGCCGGAGATCCGGGCGGACCCCGCTTGCGGGCGCAAGCGGGTGGCGATCGGCGCCGACCATGGCGGCTACCTGCTCAAGGAGGTCCTCAAGGGCCACCTGCGCGAGCTCGGTTACGAGGTCGTCGACTGTGGGACGAACGGCACGGAGGCGGTGGACTATCCCGACTTCGCGCTCGCCGTGGCGGAGCTCGTCGCCCAGGGGCGCGCCTGGCGCGGGATCCTGGTGGACGGCGCCGGCATCGGCTCCTGCATGGCGGCGAACAAGGTGCCGGGGGTGCGCGCCGCGCTGTGCCACGACCAGGCGACGGCCCTCAACAGCCGGGAGCACAACGACGCCAACGTCCTCACGCTCGGGGCGGGGCTCACCGGCGAGAGCCTGGCCCGACAGATCGTGAAGGCCTGGATCGAGACCCCGTTCGCCGCCGGCCGCCACGCGCGGCGGGTGGCCAAGATCGGGGAGATCGAGGGGCGCTTCGCGCGGAAGGGATAGGCCCGAGCGCACGAGCCCGACAGGGCGGCCGAGACCACGCATGATGCAGATCGACGAGCAGACGCTCGAGCGGATAATCGAGGAGGTCACGAGGCAGCTGCTGCTCGTCCTGCAGGAGCGTCCGTCGGGGAGCGACGACTCCCCGCGTCTGCCTCCGCTCTCGGCCAGGGACTTCGTAGACCGCGTGCAGCCGGTGGTGAGCGCAGGGGCGGACCGGCTGGGCACGACGCTCGGGGTGGCGCCGACCGACGGGCGGCTCGCGCACATGATCGACCACACGCTGCTCAAGCCCGACGCGACGCAGGACCAGATCGCCCAGCTCTGCTTCGAGGCGCGCAAGCACGGCTTCGCCTCGGTGTGCGTCAACCCCGCCCACGTCCGGCTCTGCGCCGAGCTGCTCAAGGGCAGCGGCGTCCCGATCTGCACCGTGATCGGCTTCCCGCTGGGGGCGACGGCCACCGACGTGAAGGTGTTCGAGACCCAGCAGGGCATCCGGGACGGGGCGAGCGAGCTGGACATGGTGATCAACGTGGGGGCCCTCAAGTCCCGCGACTACGAGCTCGTCGAGCGCGACATCGCCTCGATCGCCCGCACCTGCCACGCGGCGAGCACCATCCTGAAGGTGATCATCGAGGCGGCTCTGCTGACCGACGAGGAGAAGGTCGCCGCCTGCCAGCTCGCCAAGGTCGCGGGCGCGGACTTCGTCAAGACCTCCACCGGCTTCGGTCCGGGGGGCGCCACCGCCGAGGACGTGGCCCTGATGCGCCGGGTGGTCGGTCCGTCGATGGGGGTGAAGGCGGCGGGCGGCATCCGGAGCCACGCCGACGCCCAGAAGATGATCGCCGCCGGCGCGAGCCGCATAGGGGCGAGCGCAAGTGTCCGCATCTTGCAGGAGGCCGGGAAGTGAACGCCATGGAGGACCGCGGATGACGGTGGACCTCAGAACCTACGCCTTCCTCGACAGCCTGCAGCGGCAGCACGCGGCGTTCCTGGGCACCGTCGCCCAGGGCTTCCTGCCCCTGCCGGGCGACACCTCGCTCTGGGTGGAGATCTCGCCCGGCATCGAGATCACCCGCATCACCGACGTCGCGCTCAAGGCGACCCGCGTGCGGCCCGGGATGCAGATCGTGGAGCGCCTCTTCGGGCTGCTCGAGGTGCACCACCCGGACCAGGCCGAGGTGCGGGCGGCCGGCGCCGCCATCCTCCAGGCGCTCGGGGTCGAGGAGACCTCCCGCCTCAAGCCGAAGGTGATCTCGAGCCAGATCATCCGCCACGTCGACGCCCACCAGGTGCAGCTCGTCAACCGCACGCGCCACGGCCACATGCTGCTCGCGGGCGAGACGCTGTACGTGCTGGAGGTGGAGCCGGCGGGCTACGCCGCCCTCGCCGCGAACGAAGCCGAGAAGGCGGCCCACATCAACATCCTCGAGGTGCGCGCCTTCGGCAGCTTCGGCCGGGTCTACCTGGGAGGGGAGGAGCGCGACATCATGGCCGGGTACCAGGCGGCGGTCGGCGCGATCGAGGGCGTGAGCGGGCGCGAGATGCCGGGCGGCAGACGCGACTAGGATCAGGAGGCAAGCGTGGCTGAAGAGTACGGGATGAACGAAGCGCTGGGGATGATCGAGACGGCGAGCTTCCCGGCCATGGTCGAGGCGGCCGACGCCATGGTCAAAGCGGCCAAGGTGGAGCTGGTCGCCTACGAGAAGACGGGAGGCGGCCACGTCACCGCGATCGTTCGCGGCGACGTGGCGGCGGTGAAGGCGGCGGTAGAAGCCGGGGCCCGCGGGGCGGAGAAGGTGGGCGCGGTCGTCTCCGTCCACGTGATCCCGCGGCCGCACGCCAACGTCGACCAGACGCTCCCGCTCGGTCGCCAGTCGGGCGATGCCAAGCGGAAGGGCTAGCCGAAGGGCCCGCGCGCGGCGCGGGCTGAGGGGCGGAGGGAGTCGCCATGCTGCTCGGTAGGGTGGCGGGGACGCTCGTCGCCTCGCGCAAGGAGCCCTCGCTCGAGGGGCTGAAGCTCCTCGTCCTGCGTCAGCTCGACGTGGACGGCAAGGAGACCGCCGGCTACCGCGTCGCGGTCGACGCGGTAGGGGCGGGCCCGGGCGAGGTCGTGCTCTACGCCACGGGCAGCTCGGCCCGCCTGACCAAGGTGACCGACAAGCGCCCCTGCGACGCGGTGATCATGGCCATCGTGGACACGCTGGAGATCGGCGGCGTCGTGAAGTACAGCAAAGCCGAGGGCGGCTGATGCTCGACGACGCGCAGATCGAGGCGGTCGTCCGGCAAGTGATGGCGGAGCTGCGGCACGGCGAGCGGCGCCCGCACGCGCCGCTGCCGGAGGTCGATCCTCGCCGTCCGCCCGCCCCCGCCGCCCCCCTGCGCCACGGTGGCAGCCTCTTCTCCGACGTCGACGCCGCGACCACGGCGGCGCGCGAGGCCTTCGAGCGGCTGCGCGAGCTGCCCCTCGGGCTGCGCGAGCAGATGATCAGCCACATGCGGCGCGCGGCGCGCGAGAACGCGCAGCTGCTCGCGCTCGAGGCGTGGCAGGAGACGGGGCTCGGCCGCTACGAGGACAAGATCCAGAAGAACCTGCTCAACGCCGACAAGGTGCCCGGTCCCGAGATCCTGGTTCCCGGCGCCTGGACCGGCGACGACGGCCTCACGCTCGTCGAGCACGCGCCGTTCGGCGTGATCGGGGCCATGGTCCCGATCACGAACCCCACCTCCACCGTCATCGGCAACGCGATCGGCATGGTGTCCGCGGGTAACGCGGTCGTCTTCAACGCCCACCCCGGGGCGAAGAAGGCCACGAACCACACAGTTGAGCTGCTCCAGGACGCGATCGCCGAGGCGGGCGGCCCCCCCCACCTGGTCTCGGCCCTGGCGGAGCCGACGATCGAGTCGGCCCAGGAGGTGATGCGGCACCCGCGGGTGAATCTGCTCACGGTGACCGGGGGGGCCGGGGTCGTCCAGGCGGCGATGCGGAGCGGAAAGCGGGCGATCTGCGCCGGCCCGGGCAAC
>DATEUE010000283.1:0-8628 GCA_035283305.1 Vicinamibacteria bacterium
CGCCCGCCGGCCGAGTCGGCCGTGCCGGTCGACAGCGCGGTCGGGGGAGAGCGCTGATGGCCGTCACGATGCCCGACGGGCTCAGCTTCGACGCGAACGGCCTCCTGCCCGTGATCGCGCAGGACCGCGCGAGCGGCGACGTGCTGATGCTGGCCTGGGCCAACGCGGAGGCGATCGCGAAGACGGCCGAGACCGGCTTCGCCCACTTCTGGAGCCGCAGCCGTCAGACGCTCTGGCGCAAGGGCGAAGCCTCGGGCCACACGCTGCGCGTCGTGGAGGCGCGCGCCGACTGCGACAAGGACGCGCTGCTGCTGGTCGTCGAGCCTTCCGGCCCCGCGTGCCACACCGGCTCGCGCACCTGCTTCGGAGAGACCTCGCCGACGGCGGCGGGCATGCTCGAGGAGCTGGCGCGAGTCATCAGGCAGCGCGCCCAGGCACCCGAAGACGCGTCCTACACGGCACGGCTGCTCGCGAAGGGCCAAGGCCAGGTGCTGAAGAAGATTGGCGAGGAAGCGACGGAGGTGGTGCTTGCCGCGAGCGGCGAAAGCGACGAGCGGCTCGCCGCGGAGTCGGCCGACCTGCTGTTCCATCTGCTGGTGGCGCTCCAGCAGCGCGGCGTAGCAGTCGCGAGCGTGATGGACGAGCTGCGCCGGCGCCGCGAGCGGGACACGCGAGCCGGGAGGAGCGAGGGATGAAGGCGCTGTCCTATGAGGAGTACCAGCGGCTCTCCAAGGGCGGGCTGTCGGTTCCCGTTTTCCGCGAGCTGCCGGGAGACCTGCGGACGCCCGTCTCGGCCTTCCTGTCGCTCGCTTCGCGCGCCGAGCGCGCGTTCCTGCTCGAGAGCGTCCTGGGCGGCGAGCGGCTCGCGCGCTACTCGTTCCTCGGACGCGACCCCGTGGCGCGGCTCGAGGTGCGCGACGGAAAGGTCGTGGTCCAGGACGCCTCCGGCTCGCACGAGCAGGCCTCGGGCCTGATGGGGGCGCTCCGCGAGCGGCTCGGGCCGCCACCGGCCGAGATCCCCGGCCTGCCGCGCTTCACCGGCGGCGCCGTGGGCTACCTCACCTGGGACGCGGCGCGCCTCTTCGAGCGGCTGCCCGACCACCACGGCGCGGCCAAGGGGACGGTCGCGGCCTTCTCCTTCTACCGGTCGCTCGTGGCGTTCGACCACGTGCGCCAGCGGCTGGTGCTGATTGCACTCGCCGGCCCAGGAAGTAGCGCGGAGTACGACCGGGCCCAGCAGGTGCTCGACGCCTTCGAGCAGGACCTGGGCTGGGACCGCCGGCCATCCGAGACCCGACGCGCGGCGCCACCGCCTGCGCTTCCCTTCGCCGACGGCCAGCGCTTCCGCGACGCCGTGCTCGCCGCCAAGGAGCACATCGCGAAGGGCGACATCTTCCAGGTCGTGCTCTCGCGCCAGCACACGGTCGACTGCGGGATCGACCCGTTCACCGTGTACCGGGCGCTTCGCATGATCAACCCGTCGCCCTACATGTACTTCCTGAAGGAAGGCGAGACACAGGTCGCCGGCGCCTCGCCCGAGATGCTGGTGCGGGTCGAGGGCAAGCGCGTCGAGGCGCGCCCGATCGCCGGGACCCGTCCGCGCAACGACGGCCGCTCCGACGACGCGATCTCACGCGAGCTGCTCGCCGACGAGAAGGAGCGCGCCGAGCATCTGATGCTCGTGGACCTCGGCCGCAACGACCTGGGACGCGTGTGCCGCTTCGGCAGCGTGCAGGTAGCGGAGCTGATGAAGGTCGAGCACTACAGCCACGTCGCCCACATCGTGAGCTCGGTGGTGGGGGAGCTCGCCGACGGTCGGGACGCGCTCGACGCGCTCGCGGCGACCTTCCCGGCCGGGACGCTCTCGGGCGCGCCCAAGATCCGCGCGATGGAGATCATCGACGAGCTGGAGCCGCTCGCGCGTGGGCTCTACGGCGGGGCGCTCGGGTACATCGACCTCGGCGGCAACCTCGACTTCTGCATCGCGATCCGCACGCTGCTGATGCGCGCGGGTCGCGCCACCCTGCAGACGGGGGCCGGGATCGTGGCGGACTCGGACCCGGCGACCGAGGAGCGCGAGACCGAGGCCAAGGCGCAGGCGCTGTTCGAGGCGCTCGCGGTGGCGGGGGAGCTCGCATGATCCTGCTCGTCGACAACTACGACTCGTTCACCTTCAATCTCTACCAGTACCTGGGCGAGCTCGGCGCCGACGTGAAGGTGGTGCGAAACGACGCGCTCTCGGTCGACGAGGCCCTGGCCCTGGGGCCCGAGAAGATCGTGATCTCGCCGGGGCCGGGCACGCCCGACGAGGCCGGCATCAGCCTCGAGCTGGTGCGACGCTCGCCGGTGCCGCTGCTCGGCGTCTGCCTGGGACACCAGGCGCTCGGGCAGGCGTTCGGTGGCCGGGTCGTGCGCGCCGCGAAGCTGATGCACGGCAAGACCAGCGAGATCCGCCACGACGGGCGGACCATCTTCGCGGGCCTGCCGGACGTTTTCACGGCCACGCGCTACCACTCGCTGGTGGTGGCGCCTGAGAGCGTCCCCGAGTGCCTCGAGGTCTCGGCCTGGACGGACGGCGGTGTCGTGATGGGCCTGCGGCACCGCGAGCGCCCGCTCGAGGGCGTGCAGTTCCACCCGGAGAGCATCCTCACCACGGCCGGCAAGGACCTGCTCCGGAACTTCCTCGGCCTCGGCGCGAAGGTGAGCATCAAGCGCCACCTCGCGAAGCTGGCGCGCGGCGAACGCCTGAGCGAGGACGAAGCCGCCTCCGCGATGGGCGCGATCATGGACGGCGAGGCGACGCCCGCGCAGATCGGCGCGCTGCTTGCGGCGATGGCGGCGCGCGGCGAAACCGAGGACGAGGTCACGGGCTTCGCGCGCACGATGCGGGCGCGCGCGGTTCCGCTCACGTCGCGAGGCGCCGTCGATACCTGCGGGACGGGCGGCGACGGAGCGGGCACCTTCAACATCTCGACCGTGGCGTCCTTCGTCGTCGCCGCCTGCGGGGCCCCCGTCGCCAAGCACGGCAACCGCTCGGCGAGCGGCACCTGCGGCTCGGCCGACGTGCTCGAGGCGCTCGGGATCCGGATCGATGCGCCCACGGCCACGGTGCAGAAGACACTCGACGACGTGGGCTGGACGTTCCTGTTCGCGCCGCGCTTCCACGCCGCGACCCGGCACGCGGTCGGGCCGCGCAAGGAGATGGGCGTGCGCACCGCCTTCAACCTGCTCGGCCCGCTCACGAACCCGGCGCGGCCCGAGGGCCAGGTGGTCGGCGTGCCGACGCCGGAGCTCACGGCCTTCGTGGCGCGCTGCCTGCAGCGGCTCGGGACGAAGCGGGCGTGGGTGGTGAACGGCAGCGGGCTCGACGAGCTCACACTGGCCGGTCCGACAACCGTGGCCGAGGTGGACGGCGAGAGCCTGCGGAGCTTCACGATCGGACCGGAGGACGCCGGCCTCACGGCGTCCCCGCTCGAGTCGCTCCGCGGCGGGGACCCGCAGGCGAACGCGGCGATCGCGCGCGACGTGCTCTCGGGGCACCCTGGCCCAAAGCGCGACGTGGTGCTCTTGAACGCCGCCGCGGCGCTCGTGGTGGCCGGCAAGGCGGAGAACCTGCGCGAGGGTGTGCGGCTCGCGGCCGCGGCGATCGACGACGGGCGCGCCAGGGCACTCGTCGATCGCGTGCGGGAGGCGCTCGCATGAGCGAGACGACCCGGTCGGCGGGCGTCCTGGACGCGATCCTCGCGCGCACGCGCGAGAGCGTCGCGCGCGAGAAGGCCCGGCGCCCGCTCGACCGCGGCCACCCCGAGGTGACGGGGGCGCCCGCCGTGCGCCCGTTCGCGCACGCGCTCGCGCGTCCGGGAGCGATCTGCGTGATCGCCGAGCACAAGCGGCGCTCGCCCTCGCGGGGCGCGATCCGCGAGGACCTCGAGCCGGCCGACGTCGCGCGGGGCTACGAAGCCGGCGGCGCCGCGGCGCTCTCGGTCCTCACGGACGAGCCGTTCTTCGGGGGCCGGCTCTCGCACCTCGCCGAGGCCCGGGCCGCGACCGGTCTCCCCGTGCTGCGCAAGGACTTCATCCTCGACCCGTGGCAGATCCGGGAGGCGCGAGCGGCGGGCGCGGACGCCGTGCTGCTGATCGTCGCGGCGCTCGAAGACGCCGAGCTGCGGGAGCTGCTGGGCGAGGCGCGCGCCGTCGGGGTGGACGCGCTCGTCGAGGTGCACGAGCGCGCGGAGCTCGAGCGCGCGCTCCTGGCAGGCGCGCGGCTCGTGGGCGTCAACAACCGTGACCTGCGGACGCTCGCGGTGTCGCTCGAGACCTCGCTCACGCTCGCCGCCGTGCTCCCGGACGACGTGGTGGCGGTAGCCGAGAGCGGCATCAAGAGCGGCCTCGACCTGAAGCGGCTTCGGGACTCAGGCTTCGACGCGTGCCTGGTGGGGGAGCACCTGATGGCCTCACCCGACCCGGGCGAGGCGTTACGCCGGCTCCTCGAGGAGGCGGCGTGAGCGCGGTGGCGAGCCGGCTGCAGGAGGTCACGCGAGGCGGCCGCCTGCTCGTGAAGATCTGCGGCATCACGACGCCGGAGGACGCCCGGCACGCCGTGAGCGTCGGCGCAGACGCGGTCGGGTTCGTCTTCTGGTTCATGAGCCCCCGCAAGATCGACCCGGCGCGGGCCGCGGCAATCGCGCGCGAGCTGCCCGCCTCCGTCCTGCGCGTCGGTGTCTTCGTGGACGCCCCGCGCGACGAGATGAGCCGGATCGCCGACGAGGTGGGCCTGGACCTGCTGCAGCTCCACGGCGAGGAGCCGCTCGAGGCCCTAGCCGACCTGCCGCGTCCCGCGCTCAAGGCGGTGCGCGTCGGCAAGAGCTTCGCGCCCGAGGAGGCAATCCGCTTTGCCAGCCGCGTGGCCGGAGTGGTGGTGGACACGCGCCTGCCGGGCGAGACGCAGCTCCCGGGCGGGACGGGCGTCGCCTTCGACTGGTCGCTGGTGGCGGACCTGGCCGACCGCGTCCCATTCCTCATGCTGGCGGGCGGCCTCGCGCCGGAGAACGTGGCCCAGGCCGTGCGGGCCGTCCGCCCGCACGCGGTCGACGTCTCGAGCGGCGTCGAGCGCATGCCGGGGCGCAAGGACCCGGCCCGCGTCAAGGCCTTCGTCGAGGCGGCGAGAGCGATCGAGGCGGAGCTGGGGACGAGATGAGCGCACCCGCGTCAAAGACACGGCACGCGGACCTCTGGCCCGACGCCGCCGGCCACTTCGGCCCCTACGGCGGGCGCTATGTGCCCGAGACGCTGATGGAGCCGCTGCGCGAGCTGGAGCAGGCGTGGGCCACCGCCCGCCGCGATCCGGCCTTCGACGCCGAGCTCGCCCGGCTGCTCCGCGACTACGTCGGCCGCCCGACGCCGCTCGGCTTCGCCGCACGGCTCTCTGAGCGGCTCGGGTGCCAGGTCTGGCTCAAGCGCGAGGACCTCTGCCACACGGGCGCGCACAAGATCAACAACGCCATCGGCCAGGCGCTGCTCGTCAAGCGCATGGGCAAGACCCGGGTGGTGGCCGAGACCGGCGCCGGCCAGCACGGGGTCGCGACCGCCACCGTGTGCGCGCTGATGGGCCTCGAGTGCGTCGTCTACATGGGGACCGATGACATGGCGCGCCAGGCCCCGAACGTGGCGCGGATGCGCCTGCTCGGCGCCGAGGTGCGCGGCGTGGCGTCGGGCACGCGCACGCTCAAGGACGCGATCAACGAGGCGATGCGCGACTGGGTGACGAACGTGCGCAGCACCCACTACCTGCTCGGCTCGGTGCTCGGCGCGCACCCGTACCCGACGATGGTGCGCGAGTTCCAGGCCGTCATCGGCCGCGAGGCGCGCGCGCAGGTGCTCGAGGCGTGCGGACGGCTCCCCGACTGGCTGGTCGCCTGCGTCGGGGGCGGCTCCAACGCGATCGGACTCTTCTTCGCTTTCCTGGACGACGCGGACGTGCGCATGGTGGGAGTGGAGGCGGGCGGCCGCTCCTCGCGACCGGGAGACCATGCAGCGAGGTTCCTGGCGGAAAAGGGGGCTGGAGCGGGTGTCGGCGTACTGCAGGGCACGAGCACCTACTTGCTGCAGGACGAGGCTGGCAACGTGCTGCCGACGCACTCGGTCTCCGCGGGTCTCGACTACCCGGCCGTGGGCCCCGAGCACGCTCTGCTGCACGACGCGGGTCGCATCCGCTACGACTCCGTCCGCGACGAGGAGGCGCTCGCCGCCTTTCACGTGCTGGGCGAGACCGAGGGCATCCTGCCGGCGCTCGAGTCGGCGCACGCCGTGGCCTGGCTGGTGCGGGAGAAGAAGGCTCTCGCCGGCGCGACTGCGATCCTGAACGTCAGCGGCCGCGGCGACAAGGATCTCTCTATCCTCGAGAAAGAGGAGGTTGGATGAAGCGGGTGAACGTCAAGGGCACCAGCCCCTACGAGCCGATCGTCGGATACTCGCGCGCCGTGCGCGTCGGGACGCACGTCTCGGTCGCGGGCACGACCGCGACCGGCCCCGACGGCAAGATCGTCGGCAAGGGAGATCCCCACGCCCAGGCGGTCCAGTGCCTGCGCAACATCGAGAAAGCGCTCCACGAAGCGGGTGCCAGCTTCCGCGACGTCGTGAGGACGCGCATGTACGTGACCGACATCACACGCTGGGAGGCCGTGGGCCGCGCGCACGGCCAGGTGTTCCGCGACATCCGTCCCGCGGCCACGATGGTCGAGGTCAAGGCGCTCGTGGATCCGGACATGCTGGTCGAGATCGAGGTGGACGCCGTGGTGAGCGAGTCGAGCACGCAGCGGCTGCCGAAGAAGACGGGGCGCTGAGGCTAGGGATGTCGCGAATCGCAGCCAAGCTCGCGGAGCGGAAGGCGGCAGGGAAGCCGGCGTTCGTGGCCTTCCTGACGGCGGGCGATCCTTCGCTCGACCGGACCGTCGCCGCGGCGCTCGAGCTCGAGGCCGCCGGTGTCGACGTGCTGGAGCTCGGCGTGCCGTTCTCCGACCCCCTGGCCGACGGCCCGGTGATCCAGCGCTCGAGCGAGCGCGCGCTGGCGCGCGGCGTGACGCTCGCGCGCGTGCTGGAGACGGTTGTCAGGATCCGCGAGAAGAGCGAGCTGCCGCTCGTGCTCTTCAGCTACCTGAACCCGCTGCTGCAGCGGGGCGTCGCTCGCGTGCTCGGCGACGCGGCTCGCGCCGGCGTCAACGGCGTCCTGGTGACGGACCTGCCGCCCGAGGAAGCGGGGGAGTGGATCCCCGCGGCTCGCGCAGCGGGGATCGACACGATCTTCCTCGCGTCGCCCACGAGCCCCGACGCCAGGCTGCGGCTCGTGGCCGAAGCGAGCCGCGGCTTCGTGTATGCGATCAGCCGAACGGGCGTGACGGGTGAGCGCCAGGCGCTCTCGGGCGACGCTCGACCGCTCGTCGAGCGGCTGCGCACGCTCACCGACGTGCCGGTGGCGTTGGGCTTCGGCATCTCGACGCCGGAGCAGGTGAAGGAAGCGTCGGCCGTCGCCGACGCCGTCGTGGTCGGAAGCGCTCTCGTGCGCTTCCTGGAGGAGCACCCGCAGGCAGACCTGGGGGCTCGAGTGAGATGGCTGACGAGCACGACATAGCCGGCGAAGTACAGGTCGGCGACCTGCGCCTGCGCATCGACCAGATCGACGATCAGCTGATGAAGCTCTTGAATGCACGCTCGGCGTGCGCGGTCGAGATCGGCCGCATCAAGCGCCGCGCCGGCATGGCCGTGTACCAGCCGGACCGTGAGAAATGGATCCTGGACCGGGTGGAGCGGAACAACCCCGGCCCGCTCGACAGCGGCGCGCTGCGCCGGGTGTTCGAGCGCGTGATCGACGAAAGCCGACGGCTCGAGCGCCTGGCGGGCGAGGCGGAAGCGGGGAAAAAGGGGTGAGCATGGTCATCGTGATGGAGCATTCGGCCAGCGAAGAGCAGGTCCACAGGGTCATCGAGGCGCTGGTCGAGGTGGGCTACGACGTCCACCGTTCGAGCGGCGTCGACTTCACGGTGCTCGGCGCCGTCGGCGTGCCGCACAAGCCGATGGATCCCCGCCTGATCGAGGTGCTGCCCGGAGTGCGCGAGGTCGTCGTCGTCTCGGAGCCCTACAAGCTCGCGGGCCGCACCTTCAAGACCGAGGACACCGTGGTCGACATCGCGGGCGTCAAGGTCGGCGCCACCGAGGTGATCGCCATGGCCGGGCCGTGCTCGGTCGAGAGCGCCGAGCAGGTGGCGGCGGTGGCTGGTTCGGTGGCGAGCTCCGGGGCGCGCATCCTGCGCGGCGGGGCCTTCAAGCCGCGCACCTCGCCCTACTCCTTCCAGGGCTTCGGCGAGGAAGCGCTCAAGTGGATGCGCGCCGCGGCCGACGCCAACGGCCTGGCGGTGATCAGCGAGGTGATGGACGCGCGCCAGATCGAGATGATGATGCGCTACGTCGACTGCCTGCAGGTCGGCGCGCGCAACATGCAGAACTTCGACCTGCTCAAGGAGCTCGGGCGCGTGCGCAAGCCCGTGCTGCTGAAGCGCGGCCTCTCCGCCACGATCGAGGAGTGGCTGCTCAGCGCCGAGTACGTTCTCGCCGGCGGGAATAGCCAGGTGGTGC
>DATEUE010000284.1:0-11158 GCA_035283305.1 Vicinamibacteria bacterium
CTGGATCCGCGGCGGCACGATCATGAACAGCTCGCGCAGGCCCTCGAACGCGACGAGCGCGCCCGCCACGACGGCGATGCCGCGCAGCGTGTCGAGCGGCGCGAGCGCCGCCACCAGCCCGAGCCCGGTGAGCGCCAGCGCGCGCAGCATCTCGCCGGAGCGGCTTCGCGCGGGCTGCTGCAGGCGCCGCCAGAGGTTGCGCGCGACGTCCTCGACCTCCACCCGCCGCGCGAGCGACGAGGCCGCCGAAGCGAGCACGATGCCGATGCCGGCGAGCACCAGCGCCCAGGTCCGCAGCCCTCCCGTGAAGCCGTCCCAGAGCCCCGCCGCCACCGGCCGCAGCGCGGGGTCGTGCACCGACAGCGTGAGGGCCGCGCGGCCGAGCGGGGGCAGGAAGAACAACACCAGCGCCGCGGTCGCGAGCGCAGCGCCGCCCTTCAGCAGCGCCGCTTGCCGTCCGCGCGGCAGCGCTATTCCGAGGAACAGCAGCAGGCTGCCCGAGCCGATCGCCAGGAGCGCGTTGCGCCGGAAGCGGTGGCCGAGCTGCGCCAGCTTCAGGACGGCGCGCGCCACGCGTCCGCTCGGACCCACCGTCACGCCGGCCCGCAGCTTCGCGGGGATGCGGGCCACCAGGGCGGGATCGTGCGCCAGCGCGCTGCGCACGAGCACGCCGATGTCGGGCACCGACAGCGCCACGCGCTCGGCGCCCTGCGAGAAGACGAGCGCGTGGGCGCCCTCGGCGGTGCGCTGGAAACCGGCGCGAAACGCCTCGGAGCTGACGACCGCGCGCGCCGTGCCGACGAGCAGCGGGCGGTAGGCCATCAGGTCGCGCCGCTGCGCGATCGCCTCGTCGGCGATGCGCTCCGCCACGTACGTGGCGACCCGGGGCTCGCCGAGGCTCATTGCGGCGCGCGCCGCGAACGGGCGCGCCTGGAAGACCACGCGGTCGGCGTAGAGGTGGACGAGGCCCGCCCCGAGCAGGACGGCGCCCGCCACGCGCAGGGCGGGCGCGAGCTTCTCGAGCTGCAGCTTGCTGCGCTTCTCTGCCATGCGTTCCCGAGGCCGCCGATGCTAGCACGAGGTCTCGCGCCCGGCATTTCCCCGCGGCGGCCGTTGATCCGGTGCGTATGCATCACTCCGCCGGCACGGCGCCCGGTTCGCGATATTCTTTGGCCGGCCCGCGTGTCCGGGCTGCCTAGAACCAGGAGACCCCATGAAGACCCCGCCGCGCACCCCGATCGCCGCCGCCTTGCTGCTCGCCGCGCTCTCGCTCCACGCCGACGAGGGCAAGTGGATGCCGCAGCAGATCCCCGCCCTCGCCGAGAGGCTGCGGGCGATCGGCTTCGAGGGCGATCCGCAGGCCTTCGCCGATCTCACTGGCCAGCCGATGGGCGCCATCGTCTCGCTCGGGGGCTGCACGGCCTCGTTCGTCTCGCCCGAGGGCCTGATCGCCACCAACCACCACTGCGTGACCGGAGCGCTGCAGTACAACTCGACCCCACAGCGCAACCTGCTGGTCGACGGCTTCCTGGCGAAGACGCGCGCCGAGGAGCTCTGGAACGGCCCCGGCTCGAAGGTCTGGGTCACCGTCTCGGTGAAGGAGGTGACGGAGGACATCACCGGGAAGCTCGACGCGAAGCTCGACGACCGTGGACGCTACGCCGCCATCGACGCCCGGATCAAGGACCGCACGAGCGCCTGCGAGGCGGGCGGGCTGCGCTGCCGCGTGACGTCGTTCTTCGACGGACTCTCCTACTTCGAGATCGCCCAGCTCGAGATCCCCGACGTGCGCCTCGTCTACGTGCCCGCAGAGGGCATCGGCAACTTCGGCGGCGAGGCCGACAACTGGCGCTGGCCGCGCCACACCGGCGACTGGTCGTTCTATCGCGCGTACGTCGGACCGGACGGCAAGCCCGCGCCGCACGCGGCGGGCAACGTGCCGTACAAGCCGGAGCATTCCCTGAAGGTGCAGGCCGCGGGAGTCAAGGAGGGCGACCTCGTGTTCGTGACCGGCTACCCCGGCAGCACGAAGCGTCTCGCGACCTACGCGGAGGTGAAGGAGGCCGTGGAGTGGACCTTCCCGCGCACGATCCGCACCTACCAGGAGCAGATCGATCTTCTCGAGGCGCTCGCCAAGCAGGACCCCGCCCTCAGGATCAAGGCCTCGGGCCGGCTCCAGGGCCTCAACAACACGCTCACCAACCGCAAGGGCATGCTCGAGGGGCTGTTGCGCGGGGGCCTGCTCGCGCAGAAGGAGGCGCGCGAGCGGAAGCTCGCCGCGTGGATCGCGGCCGACCCCGCCCGCCAGAAGGAGTACGGCGACGTGCTCCAGGCGCTCGCAGCCATGCAGGCCGAGAAGGAGAAGACGCGTGAGCGCGACGCGGTGCTGGCGCAGCTCTTCGCCGCGTCCGCCATGCTCAACGCCGCGCACGTCGCGCAGGAGCTGTCGGTCGAGAAGGCGAAGAAGCTCGACGCCGATCGTGAGGCCGGCTACCAGCAGCGCGATTGGGCCCGCATCCGCGAGGCGCAGGAGCGGGCGCAGCGCTCGCTCGACCCTCGCCTCGACCGCGCGCTGCTCGGCTACTGGATGCGGCACGCCGCGGCGCTGCCGGCCGCGCAGCGCATCGCCGGCCTCGACAAGCTCGCGGGGCTCACGCCGGGCATGGCGAAGGCGGACAGCGATCGGGCGATCGAGGCCTGCCTCGAGCGGCTGATCGCGGGCACGAAGCTCGCCGACAAGGACGTCCGGCTGGGGCTGCTCGACAAGACGACCGCCGCGATCGCGGCCACCCGCGACTCGTTCGTGGAGCTGGCGCTGCTCCTCGACCCGCTCGCCCAGGCCAACCGCGAGGCCGAGAAGCGCTACCTGGGGAAGGCCTCGCGGGTGCGCCCGCGCTACGCGAAGGCGCTCGTCGCCGAGGCGGGCGGTCTCGTGGCGCCCGACGCGAACTCGACCTTGCGCGTGAGCTTCGGCCAGGTGAAGCCGCGCCAGGGCGCGCAGGACGGCATCGACTGGCGCGCGTTCACGACTCTCGCCGGCATCGAGCGCAAGCATACGGGCGAGGGCGAGTTCGACGCCCCCGATGCGCAGCTTGCCGCGATCCAGGCCCTGCGCGCGGGCAAGCAGAGCCCGTTCGTGGCGCCCGAGCTCGGCGACGTGCCGGTGGACTTCCTCTCGACCGTCGACATCACCGGCGGCAACTCGGGCTCGCCGACGCTCAATGCCAAGGGTGAGTTCGTGGGGCTCGTGTTCGACGGCACCTTCGACACCGTCGCCTCGGACTACGTCTACGACGCCGTCCGCACGCGCTCGATCCACGTTGACGTACGCTACCTGCTGTGGGTGATGACCGAGGTGGACGGCGCGTCCCACCTCGTGCGCGAGATGGGCGTCGAGTAGCGCCGCGCGGTGTAACAGCTGTAATCGCGACCTCCTTTTACGAACGGCGTCCTCGCGCACGTCGTCTAATGGAGACGCGGGCGAAGATCTGGCCCGTTCGAGGAGGTCGCATGACGCGGACCACGAAGTCTCTGGCCGCGGCGTTTTCGTTCTTGCTCCCTTTGCTCGGGCTCCCGGCCTTTGCCGCGCTCGACGAGGCGCCCCAGGCCCCGGCCAGCGCGGACCTGGCGGGCCGCTGGACGCTGAACAAGGACCTGAGCGACGACGCGCGCGAGAAGATGCGCGAGGGCATGTCGAAGCGCGGGCCGGGCGGCGGCGGCGGCATGGGTGGACCGGGAGGCGGGATGGGCGGGCCTCCGGGTGGGGGGATGGGAGGGCCCGGTGGCGCGCCGGGAGGTCGGGGCGGCATGGGCGGGCCGCCGGGCGGTGGCGCAGGCGACGACCCGCGCGAGGCGATGCGGGCGATCCTGGAGCCCGCCGAGGAGCTGCAGATCGTGCAGAGCGATGCGGACATCGCCGTCGACGAGAAGTTCGGCCGGCTGCGGCGGCTTCACCCGGACGGGAGGAAGTACAAGACCGACAACGGCGCCTCCGAGGTCAAGAGCTACTGGAAGGACGGGCGGCTCGTCGTGGAGACGAAGCGGAGTCGTGGAAGCTCGGTCGAGAGCTGGGAGCGCGTGCCGGACGGCAGCCGGTTGATCGTGAACGTACGCCTCGAGGGCGGGGTCGGTCCGAAGCTCGAGCTGAAACGCATCTACGATCTCGTCCCGGCCGCGGCGGAGAGCCCGGGAAAGTGAACCTGGCAGGCCTCGCGCTTGCGCTCGCCGCTGTCGCGACCGCTGCCAACACGGCGCGCGAGGTCGCCACCGACGCAGTGTTCGAGAGTCTCGTCCGAGGCGACGAGCCCGGGCTCGCGGTGCTCGTGCGCCAGGACGGCAAGAGCGTCTTCGAGCGCGGGTACGGTGTCCGCGACCTGCGCTCGCGCCAGCGCATCGACCCCGGCACTGCGTTCCGCCTGGCCTCGGTCACCAAGCAGCTCACGGCCACCGCCGTCATGCTGCTCGTGCGCGACGGCAGGCTGCGCTACGAGGACGCGCTCACCAACCTCGTGCCTTCCTTCCCGGCTTACGGGAAGGGGATCACGATCCGTCACCTGCTCACGCACACCTCCGGCCTGCCCGACTACGAGGACCTGATGGCGGCCGCGGAGCAGGGCCGCGCGCCGATCTGGACCGCCGCCCGCCAGATCCACGACGACGAGGTGCTGGCGCTGCTACGGGGCGCGAAACAGGGCCGCTTCCCCCCGGGGACCCAGTGGGCCTACAGCAACTCGGGTTACGTGATGCTTGGCCGGATCGTCGCGCGGGTCTCCGGGAAGCCGTTCGGGGATTTCCTACACGAGCGCATCTTCGCGCCGCTCGGCATGGACCGGACGCTCGCCCACGAGCCGGGCCGGAACGAGCTGGCGAGCCGCGCTCTCGGCCACACGCGGGAAGCCGATGGTTTCCGCCAGACCGACCAGAGCTCCACCTCGGCAACCCTCGGTGACGGCGGCGTCTACTCGACCCTCAGGGATCTCGCGCGGTGGGACGAGGCCCTGCACGCGGGCACTCTCGTCTCTCCAGCAGCGATGAAGCCGGCGCTCACGCCCGGGACGCTCGCGGACGGCTCGGCTCCCCGCTGGCCGCCGGGACTGCGCAGCGGCGACAACCTCGCGCCGGGAGAGACGGTGGCCTACGGCTTCGGCTGGTTCCTTGACCCTTGGCGTGGTCGTCCGCGGATGTGGCACCACGGCGAGTCGATCGGGTTCCGCACGGTGATCCAGCGCTTCCCGGACGACCGGCTCACGGTCGTGATCCTTGCCAACCGCAACGACCTCGACCCGGCCGAGCTTGCGCTGCGGGCGGCCGAGCCGTGGCTCACGGCGTCTTCGTCTCGCTAGAGGTTTCTGCTTGCGGTAGGTGTGGACATTGCGGGCGAGGCCAGCGCATCGCGGACGTGGCGGCCCTCCGCAGTGCTCGGCGGCGCCTGGTCTGATGTCGAGCGCATCTGGGTCAAGCGTCCATCGAGATTCCACGCCCCTCGAGATCTCACGTCCCTCGAGACCCAGCGAGCGAGTGCGTCCTCTCCAGGTGGAGGGAGGCCGGTCAGGCGGGAGCTTCCTTTTCGAGTCGCCTCTCTTGGCCCAGGGACGTTCCTGGTAGCGAGGCCTTTCGTATGTCCGGGAGCTTCCGCATCCTGGCCGGAACGTCCGGCCGGGGCGGCCGTCACGGAGCATCGTGAGGAGCACCTCGTGCCTCCGCGCGGCCCGCGCGACCGTGATGCGCCGGTAGGCCTCGGCCTCTGAGAGGTGGAGCCGCTCGGTGCAGTAGGCGAACATCGAAGGCGAGGCTTCGCGGGCGTAGAGCCTGCGTTTCTCGACTTCGCCGATGTGGGCGACGAGGTCGGCCTCGACGCAGCGCGAATGAGACACGAGCTCGCCGAGGCGGCGGAGCAGCTCGTCGTCGGGGATGGCGTGGAGGGTGCTCTCGGATTCCATGACTGCACGCTCGCCTGGTAGTGGCGGGTCGGACACGCTCGCCGGCGATCACCGGCGCCGGTCAACCCGAACACCGAAGGGGCACTTCTCGAGGGGCCCGAGCCAGGGCGAGCAACGTGCTAGGGCATCCTGCAGCGCGCAGCCAGCCTGGAACCCAAGTCAATCGACTGGCGCCCGGGAGAGCCCGCCCCGCTGACCTACTGCCACTCGAGCGTCACGAGCGACACGGCCTGGCGCGGCAACGTGAGCCGGAGCGTCAGCGTTCGGTTCTCGATGCGCACCGCGCTGGGTGAGTCCAGCAACGCGAGCTCGGAAGCGGCGACCAGCTCGTCGTACTGCGCGCGAGTCGGTGCAAGCGGCGAGCCCATCCGCTTCCAGGCCGCGTAGGCGTTGCTGTGGTCGTCGTCGATCCGCTGGTGCGTCAGCCTGGCTTCGGAAACCGTGGCCGGAAAGCCGGCCACGGCCAGCTCCACGGCCGCCTCCGGGCCCGGCACGTCGTCGTCGTGGTAGTGCCACGCCATGACCCTCGCCCGGCCGGGCTCGGCGCTCGCCAGCGCCGCCACGTCGGGCGCACCCCGGACGCCCTCCCTGAGCATCGTCTCGAGTGGCACCTCGGCCGAGCTCTCGGCCACCACACGCGCGCCGCCCATCCTCGAGAACATGCGGAACACGTTCAGCACCGGTAGCGCGATCCCGTTCGTCGCCAGCGCGCGGAAGCCCGCGAAGTAGGGCTGGTCCTCGAACTCGAAGGCCCAGGTGAGGGCACCCTCGAGGTTCACGCCGTGCCGGGCGGCGAGGTCGTGCTTGCGGGCGAAGCTCGCGGCGGTGTAGCTCGAGTACATCGTCCCGTTCCGGTAGGCGAGCTGCGGTCCCTGGCACGCGGCGCAGCCTTCCGGGTCGGACTCGCCGATCACGATCGGAGTCCGCCGCAGCTCGGGAACCGATGCCACGGTCGCAAAGCCGCGGTCGATCGTGGCGAGCTGAGCGGCGATGCCCATCCGGACGTGTCCGTCCACGTAGCTCGGTGCTCCCTTGGCATGGAAGGCGACGAAGTCGAGTGGCGTGCCGCTCGTGAGGCAGTGCTCGATGAACGCGCGGAGATACTTCGCGTCGGAACCGGCCATGTCGGGCCCGCCCACCCGCGCCCTCGGCAGGGCGCGGCGCACGGCGGCCGTGGCGTGGTCGTGGAGCTTGAAGAACTCCTCGGCCGTGCCCTGCCAGTAGCCGATGTTCGCCTCGTTCCAGGTCTCCCAGTACCAGGTCGCGACCTCGGCTTCTCCATACCGGTCGATGCTGTGCCTCACCCACTCGTAGACCAGCTCGGCCCACTTCGCGTAGTCCTTCGGCGGGTAGGCCCAGCCGGTGTAGATGTCGCCGTACGGGAGTCCCGGCCGCCACTCGTGCTGGTAGGGCTCTGGTTTCGTGGACAGGGCCTGGGGCATGAAGCCGATCTGGACGTAGGGGCGAACGCCGCGCTCCAGGTAGGCGTCGAAGATCCGGTCGACCACGCTCCAGTCGTAGCGGGGCCGACCGTGCGCGTCCTCGGTGTAGGCATTCGTGCTGCCCCACTTGAGCGCCGGTGTGCCGTCCCCGGTGTTGAGGAGGTTGTGGGTGCGGAAGTAGACCGAGCGCGGCCTGAGCTCGCCGAGGGCCGAGAGCAGCCTGCGGCCGTCCTTCATGGTGGCGTAGTTCGGCTCGTCGCCGCCGAAGAAGCGCCAGATCGGCGCGAGTGCGCCCCGTGGCCGCTCCAGGTCGACGCGGATCGTGACCGGGAACGGGCCGCCTGCCGCCGGCGGCTCGGACGAGCCCGCGAAAGCCGCAGCGGTGACGAGAATGCCGGCGAGGAGGGCGAGAGACCTGCTCATGCACGCACGCTGGATCGCCCTAGAGCGCCCAGCCGTCGCGATACGTGCGCGTCGCGAGCGCGTCCGCCTCGGGCGCGTTGCGGAAGCGCCCGTTCGCCGCATCCCAACGCAGCTTCTTCTCCACGCGCAGGGCGATCGTCCCCAGCAGGATCGTCTCGGAGATGGCGGCGACGCGCTCGAAGCTGGCGTCGGAGGCGCCGAGGCCGCGGCAGGCGCGCACCCACTGGTCGAGCTCTCCGATCGGGCGGGGCAGGGTCTGCGGCGGGCGCTGGAACGCCTGCATCCTGCCCTTGGGAATGAGCCGCGGGTTGCGGCCGTTGAACTCGGCGAGGATCTTGCCGCCGTCGCCCACGAGCAGCAGCCCCTCCTCGGGCATGGCCTCGCCGTCCTCTTCGAGCTCGCGGGGCTTGGCAGGCCGCAAGCCGCCGTCGTACCACTGCAGCGTGACGGGGGGCAGGCCCGGCCGCTCACCGAACTCCCAGCGGATGAGCGAGGCCTGCGGGTAGGAGACGGCGTTCGTCCGCTTCTTCCACAGCAGGTCGTCGATCGTCCAGTACTGGCTGCGGCTCGCCTCGACGCTCAGCGGCGAGCCCAGCCTCAGCATCTTGAAGATCTGGAAGAAGCTGTAGTGGCCCATGTCGCCGAGGGCGCCGGTGCCGAAGTCGTACCAGCCACGGAATACCGCGTTCGTGTACGCGGGGTGATACGGGCGGTGCGGCACGGGCCCGAGCCACAGGTCCCAGTCGAGGCCTTCCGGCACCGGAACCGTCTCGATCGGGAGGCTGGTCATGCCCTGCGGCCAGTAGGGCCGCGTCGACCAGTTGTGCACCTCGCGCACCGGGCCGATGGCCCCCGCGCCGATCCACTCCGTGAGCTCGGCCGTCGACTCGAGCCCGGAGGCGCAGAACATGTGCGTGGCGGCGCCCGTCTCCCGTGCCCTGCGGATCACGAGTTGCGCCTCGCGGAGCACGTTGCCGAGCGGCTTGTGGGTGATCACGTGCTTGCCGGCCTTCATCGCCGCGAGCGCGATCGTGGCGTGCAGGTGGTCCGGCGTCATGACGTAGACGGCGTCCAGGTCCTTCTCGCGCGCCAGCAGCTCTCGAAAATCGGCGTAGGCCCGGCTGCCGGCCCCTGCGACCGCGCCGTAGTGGCGGTCCACGATCTCGCGCCCGACCTCGCGTCCGCACGGGCAGGCGCGGGCGCCCGCGGCCCAGCTCGGGTCCTTCAGGAACGCGCGCACCTTGTCGCGCAGCTCGTAGCGCGACCACTCGACGTAGTCCTCGCTGCGGTGGTTCGGGTCGCAGACGGCGGTGATGCGCAGGTCGTCCCGCTGCAGCGCCGGCATCAGCTGCCGGATGCCCTGGGTGCCGACCCCCACGTAGGCGACATTGATCTTGTCGCTCGGCGGCACGTGGTGCGGCCCGCCCAGCACGTGCCGGGCGACGAGCGTCACTCCCGCGGTCGTCGCACCCTGCTCGAGGAACGCGCGGCGGCTGACGGAACGCGGCTTGGGCATGGAGGCCTCCTGGTGCGCATGGCCATCATAGGCGAGGACGCGCCCCGCTCGTGCCCGGCAGCGACAGCGAGCGGCCGGTGAGCTCGCGCGCATCGAGGCCCGCGGCCTTGGCGAGAAGGGCGAGCGACGGCGGCAGCTGCGGCCGGAAGCGCCACTCGTCCTCGCGGCCGCCGGCGGCCGAGAACGAAGCGCGCCACTCGGGCCACCAGGGGCTCACGCGCCGCGAGATCGGCTCCACCACGAGCACGGGAGAGCCCGCGGCCGCAGCCTGGAGCACGCGCGCGAGCAGTCGCTCTCGCGCGGGGTCCGCGAGCTCGTTGGCCGTGAAGGCCGCGACGAGCCCGGTGCGCGGATCGGCGTGACCCCCGGACACGGCCTCGCCGCGCGTGGCTCCGCCAGGGACCCCGAGCTGACGCAGGGTCCAGCGCGTCTCGGACACGGCCCAGCCGCTCAGGTCCACGCCCTCGACCGTCGCGGGAGGCACGCGCTCGAGCGCCCAGGCCGCGCCGGCTGTCCCGGTGCCGCAGCCGAGGTCGACGATGCGGGAGGGCGACGCGAGCGCGGGCCCGAGCGCGCGCGCGATCTCGCGCACGAGCAGGAAGTGGAGCGCGCCGTAGTAGAGCGCGAAGGCGGCGCGCTTGCCGCGTCCCTCGAGGGCGCTCCCGCCGGCCATCCGCTCGCGCCTTTCGACGTACAGCGACGACAGCGCTTGGAGCGCGCGCCTGACCTCGGGGAAGCTGAGCTCGGCGCGGTGGCGCGCCTCGAGCGTCTCGTAGAACGCTGGGAAGGGGTCTGCCGGATCGCTCAAGCGGGGCGCGACGGTCCCGAGCCGGCGCCGGTGCGCTCGATCGCCGCGGAGATCGCCGCCAGGTCGTCGGGATCGAGACGGAGGCTCGCGGCCGCGATCCAGCCGTCGACCTGCTGCGGGCTGCGCGCGCCGACGATGGCGCCGGTGACGCCCGGCCAGGCGAGCGTCCAGGCGACCGCCATTGCGGCGACCGACACGCCGTGCTTCGTGGCCGTGGGCCGAAGCGCGTCGCGCAGTGCCAGGTTGCGTGAGATGTTCGGCTCCTGGAAGTGCGGCGCCCGGCGGCGCCAGTCGTCCTGCGCCAGCGCGGCCACGCGGTCGGCGCTGAAGCCATCGGTGAGCAGGCCCGACTGCATCGGGCTGTAGACGATGACACCGGTGCCGTGCGCCCGGCACCAGGGGATCTCGCTCACGGCGACGTCGCGGCGGATCATCGAGAAGGGCGGCTGCAGCGACTGCACGTGACGCTGCTTCTCGCAGCTCTCGAGCAGCGGCACGTCGTAGTTCGAGACGCCGATGAAGCGGACCTTGCCTTGCTCCTGGAGCCGCGTCATTTCGCCCCAGGAGTCCTCGAGCGGCGTGCCCGTCTGGTCGGGCCAGTGGAACTGGTAGAGGTCGATCGCCTCGATCCCGAGCCGCCGCAACGACGCCTCGCACTCCTCGCGCATGCGCGCGGGGCTCGAGTCGCGCACCGCGGTCGCCATCGGGTCGCTCTGGTTCCAGCGCAGGCCGCACTTCGTGAACACGAGCGGGCGCTCCGAGCGGGGCAGCTCCGCGATCGCGCGGCCGACCACCTCCTCGGAGTGGCCGAGGCCGTAGACCGCTGCCGTGTCGATCCAGTTCACGCCCAGGGCGACCGCGTGGCGGATGGCGGCGATCGACTCGCCGTCGTCCTGGGCCCCCCAGGCGAAGGACCAGCCGCCACCGCCCGTGGCCCAGGCGCCGAACCCGACGCTCGTGATCTCGGGTCCGTTCGTGCCCAGGGTGCGGCGGGGGAGCTGACTCATCGTCGACAAGGCCTCCAGGGGAC
>DATEUE010000285.1:0-9264 GCA_035283305.1 Vicinamibacteria bacterium
AGGCGTGCGTGCCGACCACGAGCGCGTCCGCGACAAGGGCGGCGACAAGCCTCTCGTGTTCCCCGACTGGCTGAGGCCGTCCGCCGCCGACCGCGTGATCGTGTACCGCAAGGGCGCCTACGTGCTGCACCTGTTGCGGGAGAGCCTGGGGGATGCGCTCTTCTGGGCGGGGTTGCGTGACTACACGCGTCGGCACATGGGCCGCTCGGTGACGACGGCCGACTTCCAGCAGGCCATCGAAAAGAGGACCGGCCGCGACCTGGACGCCTTCTTCGAGCACTGGGTCTACACCGCCGCCGCCCCCTGAGCGGCGCCCAGCAGCCGCAGCAGACGCCGCGCGACCCTGGGGCATAGGGCGTCGGCGGATGATTTCGAGAATCGAACATCGGGGCTATGACCCTCGAGGCGAGCCGCTCCCGCAACTCGTTGAGCGCTCAGGGGGACGGGTCATCTGGGCCCGTGGCACGCGACTTGTAATAGGTCTTTCAGTTCTCCGCTGGAGGTGTGCCTGATGACGTGGGGTCGCTCGACGGGTTGGACTGTGTCGGCCGCAGTGGCGCTGGGGCTCAACAGCGCCTACCTCGCCCTGCGTCACGACCCGACACTCTTCTATTTCGCCAACATCGTCGCGCACCTGGTCCTGGGCCTGGCCCTGGCCGCGACCGCGGGCCCCACCGCGCGCCGCGCCTTCCGCGGGCTCCACCCGGTCGACAAGGCGGCCGCCCTCGCGCTCTTCGGGGCGGGTGCTTTGGGGCTGGTCCTGATGGTCACGGGAACGCCGCGCGCGTATCGCCCGCTGCTCTGGGTGCACATCGCGCTCGGCGCCACGGGCGGCGCGCTGCTGCTCGCGCGGGCGGCCGCGGGCGCCCTCGCGTGGGTCCCGCGGCCCGCCCTCGGCCGGGGCCTGGCACTCGCGGCGCTCGCGGGTGCGGCGCTCACCCCCGCCTTCCGCTACTACGCGGACCACGTCGCGCCGAACGGCCGGCCGATCGTCAACCCGAAGCTCGCGCCCCTGAGCATGGAAGGCGAAGGAGCCGGGCCCGCCTCGCCCTTCTTCCCGTCCTCCGCGGACACCAACACGAAGTCCACGATCCCGGCCACGTTCTTCATGACGAGCAAGACCTGCGCGCGCTGCCACAAGGACATCTACGACCAGTGGAACTCGTCGGCCCACCACTTCGCGTCGTTCAACAACCAGTGGTACAGAAAGTCGGTCGAGTACATGCAGGACGTCGTGGGGACGAAGCCGAGCAAGTGGTGCGCCGGCTGCCACGATCACGCGGTCTTCTTCAACGGCCGCTTCGACCGGCCGATCAAGGAGCAGATCGAGACACCCGAGGCGCAAAACGGCCTCGGCTGCAACTCCTGCCACTCGATCGTTCACGTGCGCAGCACGATGGGCCAGGGCGACTTCGAGATCGAGTACCCGCCGCTGCACGACCTCGCGGTGAGCGAGAACCCGATCCTCGCCGCGACCCACGACTACCTGCTGAAGCTCGACCCGGCGCCGCACCGGCGCGTGTTCCTGAAGGACTTCCATCGCGAGCAGACGGCCGACTTCTGCTCGGCGTGCCACAAGGTGCACCTCGACGTGCCGGTCAACGCCTACCGCTGGTTCCGCGGCTTCAACGACTACGACAACTGGCAGGCCTCGGGCATGTCGGGCCAGGGCGCTCGCTCGTTCTACTACCCGCCCAAGCCGCAGAAGTGCGCGGACTGCCACATGCCGCTCGTCGCCGGGAACGACCCGGTGGCCCGCAACGGCATGGTGAAGTCGCACCGCTTTCCAGCGGCCAACACCGCGCTGCCATTCGTCAACGGCGACCACGAGCAGCTCCGCGTCACCCAGGAGTTCCTGAAGGCCAACGTCGTGACCGTGGACATCTTCGGCCTCGTGCCCGGCGAGGACACGGGCCCGCAACTCGAGGCCCACCCGGCGGCGGGCGCCGAGCCGCGGCTCGCCAGCACGTTCGCCGTCGGCGAGGAAGGCGGCAACCTGGGCGCGGCCGCGAACGTGCTGCGCGCCGCGGCGCCGGTGGTGGCGCCGCTCGGCAAGGTGCAAGCCGCGCTGCGCCGCGGCGACTCGGCGCGGGTCGAGGTGGTGGTGCGGACCCGCAACATCGGCCACTTCTTCCCGGGCGGCACCGTCGACGCCTTCGACACCTGGGTAGAGCTCGAAGCGGTGGACTCGAACGGCCGCAAGATCTTCCACAGCGGCGAGGTGCTGGACGGCGGCAAGGGCCCGGTCGAGCCGGGCGCGCACGTCTACCGCAGCCTGATGCTCGACGAGCGCGGCAACCCGATCAACAAGCGGAACGCCTGGGCGGCGCGCTCGCTGGCGTACGTGCGCCTGATCCCCCCCGGGGCGGCCGACACGATCCACTTCCGGCTGCGCATCCCGCAGGACTGCGGCGAGCGCGTGACGCTCCGCGCGAAGGTCAACTACCGCAAGTTCATGTGGTGGAACACGCAGTGGGCGTTCGCGGGTGTCCGCGACCCGGAGCAGGGCGAGTTCGCGCTCGGCAAGGCCTACGACGACGGCCGCTGGGTCTTCACCGGCGACACCTCGAAGGTGTCGGGCAAGCTGAAGGCGATCCCGGACATCCCGATCACGGTGATGGCGGAGGCGACCGCCGAGCTCAGGGTCCTGCCGAAGGGAAGTGCGGCGCCGCAGCCCGAGCCCTACCTCGACGCCTCGGTCCGCGAGCGCTGGAACGACTACGGCATCGGGCTGCTGCTGCAGGGCGACCTGCGCGGCGCCGAGGCGGCGTTTCTCAAGGTCACGCAGATGGAGCCCGGGTACGCGGACGGCTTCGTGAACGTGGCGCGGGTCAGGCTGCAGGAAGGCGACGCGGCGGGAGCCGAGACGTTCCTGCGCCGGGCGCTCGAGATCGCGCCGAAGCTCGCCAAGACGCACTTCTTCCTGGGCTCGGCGCTCAAGGCCCAGGGCCGCTACGACGAGGCGCTCGAGCACACGCGCGTGGCCCAGGCCCTCTACCCGCGCGATCGCGTCGTGGCCAACCAGGTGGGCCGGCTGCTGTTCCTGAAGCGCCAGCACCAGGAAGCGACGGTCGAGCTGCAGAAGGTCCTCGACGTGGACCCCGAGGACCTGCAGGCGCAGTACAACTTGATGCTGGCCTACCAGGGGACGGGGAACGCGGAGATGGCGAAGAAGCACCAGGCGCTCTACGAGCGCTTCAAGGCCGACGAGGCATCGCAGTTCATCACCGGGCCGTACCGGCAGCTCCACCCGCACGACAACAACGAACGCCAGTCGGTCCACGAGCACCGCTCCCTCGAGCCCCAGCCGCCACCCAAGCCCCCGCGCTCTCGAGCACCGTACCAGGCGGCCCGGCGCGCGGCGCCGCCTGCCGCCCAGCCGGAGGCCGCGTCGGCCACCGGGGCCCGTCGATGAGGCGCTCCCCGACGGCCGTGGCACTGGCCATCACGGCGACGCTCGCCCTCGGGCAGCTGCCGCGGCTCCACGCCCAGGCCGCAGGCGCGCCAGGCGTCGCCTTCAGCGACGTCACGAGCGCCTCCGGCATCGCGTTCCGCCACACGAGCGGCGCCTTCGGCAAGAAGTACCTGCCCGAGACGATGGGCTCGGGGGTCGTGTTCTTCGACTTCGACGGCGACGGCGCGCAAGACCTCTTCTTCGTGAACTCCACGCGCTTCGCGGGCCGTCCCGAGAAGCCCGGTCTGCCCGCGCTCTACAGGAACGACGGCAAGGGCCGCTTCACCGACGTGACGAGGTCGGCGGGGCTGGCGGTGGAGATGTACGGCCTGGGCGCCGCGGCCGCCGACTACGACAACGACGGCAACGTCGACCTCTACGTCACCGGCCTCGGCCCGAACCGCCTGTTCCGCAACCTGGGCGGCGGCAAGTTCGCGGACGTGACCGCGAAGGCCGGCGTCGGGGATCCCGGCTTCTCCACGAGTGCCATGTTCTTCGACTACGACAAGGACGGCCGCCTCGACCTGGTGGTCGCCAACTACGTCAGCTGGTCGATCGACAAGGACCTGTTCTGCACGCTCGACGGCAAGAGCAAGTCCTACTGCACGCCCGAGTCCTACAAGGGCCAGAGCCTGCGGCTCTACCGCGGCCTCGCGGGCGGGGTCTTCGAGGACGCCACGAAGAAGGCCGGGCTCGAGGACGCGCGCGCCAAGTCGCTCGGGCTCGCGCTGATCGACTTCGACTCCGACAGCTGGCCCGACCTCTTCGTGGCCAACGACACCCAGCCCAACAAGCTCTACAAGAACAACGGCAACGGCAGCTTCAGCGACGTCGGGATGGCCGCGGGCGTCGCCTTCGGCGAGACGGGCGTGGCGCGCGCCGGCATGGGCACGGACGCGGCCGACTACAGCGGAAGCGGCCGGGCGTCGCTCCTGATCGGGAACTTCTCGAACGAGATGCTGGGCCTGTACCACAACGAGGGCAACGGCCTCTTCATCGACGAGGCGCCCTCCTCGACGGTCGGGCAGGCCTCGCTGCTCACGCTCACCTTTGCGGCGTTCTTCTTCGACTTCGACCTCGACGGCCGCCTCGACATCTTCTCGGTGGGCGGCCACGTGGCGGACGACATCCAGAAGGTCCAGCCCAAGGTCAGCTACGCGCAGCCGCCGCACCTGTTCCGCAACCTCGGGAACAAGCGATTCGAGGACCTCGTCACCCGGGTCGGTCCGGCGCTGGCGCGGCCGATGGTCGCGCGCGGGGCCGCGTACGCCGACGTGGACGGGGACGGCGACCTCGATCTCGCCGTGACCGCCAACGGTGGTCCGGCCGTGCTGCTGCGCAACGACGGCGGCAACAAGAACGCCTGGCTGCGCGTGCGGCTCGTGGGCACGAAGTCCAACCGCGACGGGATCGGCGCGCGCGTCAGCCTGAGCCTGCCGGGCGGCGGCAAGAGCTGGGCCGTCGTCAAGACCGGCTCCAGCTACTGCTCGCAGAGCGAGCTGCCGCTCACGTTCGGCCTGGGCGCGGCGAAGGGTGTCGAGGCGGTCGAGGTGATCTGGCCCAGCGGGCAAGTGGACCGCCTGGGCCCGCAAGCGGCCGGCCGGACGCTCGTCGTCACCGAGGGCGCAGGCGCGCGCTAGGCGAGGCTGGCTCCGTGTTCCAGCAGCAGCGCCCGGAGCACCGAGCGGTGGCAGCGGGCTGCGTCGGAACAGTAGCAACCCACCGAGAAATCCGTGCGGTGCGATAAGGCGGCGAGCAGGGTGAGCAGTCGCACCGCCTCGGGGCGCTTCATCTCGCCCCGATAGCGCTTCACGAAAGACTCCCACGCCCGCTCGTCGGTGGCCTGCAACGCCTGCTTCACCAACGGGTCCGACGGCGCCAGGTCGGGCAGCCACACGTCGTAGAAGCCTCGAGAGGCGTGCTCGGCCTTGGGCACCCCCCGCGGCGGTCGCCTGACCGTGCCCAGGCGCAGCCCTTCGCCGCGCGCCCTGGGAGTCCCGAGCCGGACTACGCTGATCGACATCGGCGTGTCACCTCCGCTCCGTCCTCAAGGGATGGACGTGTCTATCGCACGCCGGCGGGCCGCAACTTGGCCGCCAGCAGCTCCTCGACATCCGCGACGTCCGCCAGCCCCTTGACGACGACGCACACGGGTCGGCCCTCGGCGTAGGCCCTGGCGGCACGGATGCCGGCGTGCAGTCGCTTCGAGACCTGGCCGGCCAGCGCCGCCTGCGTCGCTCGTGCGCCGAGGACGACGGTCACCTTGAAACCGCCGCGCTCGGGTTGCAGGTAGTAGAGGGTGCGCTTTGCCTGGCTGATCTTGAGCACCCACGGCGAGTCCTTCCCGTATCGCTTCCACTCGGCGGTGGAGCCGTCGGCTCGATCGGCGAGCTGGTGGAATGCGGAGTGGCTTCTGCCCAGCAGCTTCGCCAGATCGGCGTCGCGCGGAGCGTCCAGCGGGCGTGCCTTCTGCGGCTTTGTGTTCTTCACGATGTCCCCCGATCGACGACTGGACCTTCGTCCAGCTCCGGAGCCCAAGCGTCATGGAGCGGGCGGCGCGTCCCTTGGCTCGTCGGGCAGCGCGCGTACGGCGGCCGCGACCTCGCGGCTGAGCTCGCCCACCAGCTCGCTCATCGCCTCGACCTCGGCGCCGGGATCGACGCCCTCGGGGCCGCTGGGGAGCGGACCCCGGCCGAGGTTGGCGGTGCCGCGAGCGAGGGGCTGCTCGCCACGCGCTGGCAACAAGGCCCAGCGCCCGTCGAGGCGCAGCTCGCCGTTCGCCTGCAGGCCGAAGACGCGGAGCTCCGTCACCACGCGGCAGCGCGGCACGGCCGACGAACGCCACGGAGAACGTGCGACGAAGTGCTCGGGCAACAGTGTCACCAGGTTCTCCGCGAGGGTACGCGTGAAGCCGGTGTCGAGCGGCTCGCCCCAGCGCAGGAACTCGTCGATCCGCAGCTCGCCGGGCGCCGTCCAGGTGACGAGCTGCGGGCGGTCGAGATGGCCGGGGAGCCGGACGGGCATCACGCCGACGAAGCCACGCCGGGCGTCGGCCGTGGAAACGGGTGCGGCCGGCGGCTCGGCAACCGAGCGCAGCACGAAGAAGCGGGCTTCGGGCGTGCGTTTCAGCGAGACGCACCCCGCGCCGACGATCAGGGCGGCGGCGAGTACAGGCAGGGCGGCACGCGCGCGCATCACTTCTTCTCCTTGCTCTGGGGTTTGCCCTGCAGCATCGCCTCGGGGTGGGTCTGGATGTAGTCCACCAGGTTGCGGATCGCCTTCATCGCACGCTCCAGCTCCTCGAACGTCCCGGCTGCGCGGACGCGCGCTTCGTCGGCTCCCGACAGGGTTCGCTCGAGGGCTTCGAGGGTGTTCTGGGCCAGCTCGAGCGTTTCGCGCATCTCGCGCAGGGTCGTCTCGCTGTCGCCGCCGATGCTCTTCACCCTGACGTCGAGCTCGCGGATCAGCCCCCGGGCTTCCGTGACGGCTCCGCGAGCCTCCACGATCGTGGGCTGGAGCTCGCGCGTCGCGCGGTGGGCGCCGGCCATTGCTCCCGCGAGGTCGGGCGAGGCCAGCACCTCGCGCAGGCTCTGCAGCGCGCCGCGCAGGTCCTCGAGCATCTGGTCGAGCGGCAGCTCGGCCAGCTTCTCCAGGAACGTCTCGGCCCTGTCGCCGAGCTTCTCCATCGCCGTGGGGGTGGTGGGCAGCTCCGGGTAGCGTCGCTTGATGCCCGAAAAGCGCGCCTGCTCCGCCGGCTGGAAGTCGAGATCGATGTACTTCTGGCCCGTGAGCAGGCTCTGGCTCAGCATGCGGGCGCGCACCCCGCGTGCAATCAACCCCGCGGCGAGCTGCTCCGACGTGCCTCCGGCGAAAGGCCTCGGCACGCCCTCGGGGGCCTCGACCACGTTGGTCCGGATCTCGATCACGACCTCGATCTGGATCAGCCTGTCGTCGCGACCCGTGAGGAACGCCGTCACGTCCTTGACCTCGCCGATCTTGACGCCGCGGAAGGTCACTGGCGCGCCCGTGTTGAGCCCGCGCACCGAGCCGGGGAAGAACACCGTGAACAGGCTCTTGGGCTCGAACCAGTTGCCCGAGCTCAGTAGCGCGATGGCCGCCAACAAGAGCGCGATCGCCCCCAGGACGAACGCGCCGACAGCCCGCGGATGCGTCTTCTGGCTCACAGCCGCCCCCGTTCCAGGAAGGCACGCACCTTCGGCTCCTCGCTGTGCTTCAGCTGCTCGGGACGTCCCTGGGCGATCATGGTCCTGCGCTCCGCGTCGAGAAACACGGCATTGTCCCCTAGCTCGAAGATGCTGGGCAGCTCGTGGGTCACGAGCACGATCGTCGTGCCCGAGCTCTCCCGTAGCTCGAGGATCAGGTCGTCGAGCCGCCGCGAGCTCAGCGGGTCGAGCCCGGCCGAAGGCTCGTCGAAGTACAGGATCTCGGGATCGAGCGCCATCGCCCGGGCCAGGCCCGCGCGCTTGCGCATGCCGCCGCTGATCTCCGCGGGGTAGTGGCCCTCGAAGCCTGCGAGGCCCACGAGAGCCAGCTTGAGCCGGGCGACGTCGCGCGCCTCGCCAGGTCCGAGGCGCTTGCGCTCGGCGAGCGGCAGCGAGACGTTCTCCTCGAGCGTCATCGAGCTCCAGAGTGCGGCGCCCTGGTAGAGCACCCCCAAGCGGTCCATGAACCGCTCGCGCGTGTCTTCGTCGGCCTCCCAGAGCGGCTCTCCGTCGTAGAGCACCTCGCCTTTCGCGGGGCGGTTGAGCCCGATCATGTGCCGCATCAGCGTGCTCTTGCCGCAGCCGCTGTCGCCCATGATCACGAAGATCTCGCCGCGGCGGATCTGGAAACGGATGTCCCGTTGGACGATGCGCGAGCCGAACGCCATCGTCAGGTCCTGCACCTCGACGTGAGGTTGGGGTTCGCCCATCGCTAGAGGTGCAGCAGGTGCAGCAGCACCGTGAAGACGGCGTCCACGACCACCACCAGCACGATTCCCATCACGACCGCCCGCGTCGTGGCTTCGCCGACGGCGGCCGCGCTGCGGCCGCAGCGGACGCCGTAGTAGCAGCCGGTGAGCGCCACCACCACGCCGAACGCGACGCTCTTGACGAGGCCGATCACGACGTGGCGCAGCTCGAGCGACGACTGGGTCGCCCTCAGGTATTCGACCGCCCCCAAATCAAGCAGCGCCACGCCCACGAAGGTCCCGCCAAGGACGCCCAGGACATCGGCGTAGGCCACGAGCGCCGGCAGCATCAGGCTCGTCGCGAGCACCCGGGGCAGCACCAGGAACTCGACCGGCTTCAGTCCCATGGTACGAAGCGCGTCCACCTCCTCGTTCACGGTCATCGTGCCGAGCACGGCCGCGAAGGACGCCCCGGTGCGGCCGGCCATCACGATCCCGGTCATCAGCGCTCCCAGCTCGCGCGTGATACCGATCGCGACCAGGTTCGCGACGTAGATCGAGGCCCCGAACTGCTGCAGCTGTACCGCGCCGACGAACGCCAGCACGGCGCCGATCAGCAGGTTGATGAGCGCGACGATCCCGAGCGCGCCAACGCCGGCCGACTCGAGCGCGTGCATCAGATCGACGCGGCGAAAGCGCGCACGCCCGCGCAGGAAGGCGCCCAGGGCGACGACGGTCTCGCCGAGGAAGTCGAGCGCGTCGCCGGCCGTGCGCCAGGCGCGCAGCGCCACCTCGCCCACGCGTGCGGTGAGCGCATCGTCTTTCGGCGTTTGCGGCATGACGCGCGCCGGCACGGCCAGCGACAGGTCCAGCAGCCGCCGGGCCCCCTCGGGTAGCG
>DATEUE010000286.1:0-15029 GCA_035283305.1 Vicinamibacteria bacterium
CGCTCCCGCCGCCAGCTCCTCGCGCACGGTCCATTCGAAGCGGCCGCTCGCGAGCTTGTCGAGGCGGAGCTGTCCGCGGTACTGGCCAACCGCCACCGGCTCCTCTGCGAAGGGCCGGACCCCGAAGCGGTACTGGCTCCCCGACCGGTAGCCTGCGAACTCGACCGCCCGGAAGCTCTCGCCCTGCCGCGGCCAGGCGGCGGTGTCGTCCCAGATCCACGACGGCACGAGCGCGGCGCGCGCGAGCTTGGGCCGCAGCGCGTCGAACGCCGGCTCCCGCGAGGACTCGCCGAAGCGGAGCGCCAGCGCCTCGACGAGGGCGAGCGCGTCCGCCTCCCCGCCCGGCCCGGAGGCGAGCCGCCGCGCCGGCTCCGCGCAGGCAGCGGCCCACGCCGCCAGGAGGAGGGCGGCGCCGAGTCGAAGGCTCAAGCCGGGATCCTACCACCCCCACCGCCCCGCTCCTGTGATCGCGCGCGTTGACGGCCGAGGACGCGCCCGCTTAGCATCGCAGCATCCCTCGACCTTCGAGCCTGGGAGGTGTGTCGTGGCGGCCGCAGACGACGAGCCGGAGCCGAAGCCCGAGGAGCTGACCGAGCTGACGATTCCCGACGCGGTGAAGGCCCAGGCGCCGGGCAACGAGACGATCGGCAGCCTGCTCGGAGAGCGCTACCGCACGCTGGCGCGGCTCGGGGCGGGTGCTTTCGGCGAGGTGTACCGCGCGCACGACAACGACCTCGGGCGCGACGTGGCGGTCAAGCGCATCCGGCTGGAGGCCTTCGTCGAGCCCTCGCAACTCGAGGACGTGAAGCAGCGCTTCCTGCGCGAAGCCCAGGTGGCCGCGCGGCTGCGCCACGCGAACATCGTCACCACCCACGACATCATAAAGACGCCGGTCACCTTCATCGTCATGGAGCTCGTCGAGGGAAGGACCCTGCAGGCGGTGCTCCAGGAGCGGGACCGGCTGCCGCTCGACGAGACGATCGCGCTGATGGCGCAGGTGGCAGCCGCCCTCGACCACGCGCACGCGAGCCAGGTGGTCCACCGCGACGTGAAGCCCGCGAACATCATGATCGAGCCCGGCGGCCACGTGAAGGTGATGGACTTCGGTATCGCCAAGATCGAAACCGGCACCAACCTGACCTCGACCGGCGCGATCATGGGCACCCCGAACTACATGTCCCCGGAGCAGGCGAAGGGGATGAAGGTGGACGGGCGCTCCGACTTGTTCTCGCTCGGCTGCGTGCTCTACGAGTGCCTGACGGGCCACAAGCCGTTCCAGGGCGAGAGCGTCTCCGTGATCCTCGTCAAGATCCTCACCGAGGAGCCAACCCCGGTCGACTTCGCGGCGACCGGCCTGCCGCTCGAGGTCGGGGCGGTGCTGAAGCGCGCGCTCGCGAAGGACCCGGCCGCGCGCTACGTCACGGGAGCCCAGCTGATCGAGGGGCTGCGCACGGCCGGCCAGACCACGCGGGTCTCGGCGCCCACGGCGGGTCGCGTGGCGGTGCCCGCTCGCACGAGCCTGGCACGCTCCCCGCACTGGCGAGGGCGGCCGGCTCTGCTGCTGGTCGCTGGCCTGCTGGTCGCCGCCCTGCTGGCGACAGGGACACTGGCGGGTTTCGGCGGCTCGACCCGGGTCGCGGGCGAGGGAGGCGGGCTCGTGCTCGAGGAAACGCCCGGGCTGCTCGGCCGCGCGATGGGCCAGGAGCCGCGCCTGCGCGTGAGCGTACCGCCGGGCACGCGGCTGCGGCTGGCGATCGAGGCTCCGCTCAGCTCGGAGACGGCTCGCGCCGGAGACCGCTTCTCGGCCGAGTCCACGAGCCCGGTGAAAGTCGAGGGCGTCGTGGCGATACCCTCGGGAGTCCGCTTCAGCGGCCGCGTCACGGAAGCGGCCCCGGCCGAGGACTCCGAGGGCCGCGGCCACATGACGCTGGCGCTCGAGGCCGTGCAGCTTCCCGACGGCAGCCGCGTCTCCCTGAGCACGAATCCGCTCGTGCTGCGCGCCCCCGCCACGAAGAAGAAGGACGCGGGCATCGTGGGCGGGCTCGCCGCGGCGGGAGCGGTGGTGGGCGGCCTGCTCGGCGGCAAGGGCGGCGCCTTCGGCGGCGCCGTGGTCGGCGGAGCCGCGGGCGTCGCGGTCGTGACGACCGACAAGGGCCGCGAGGTGGCCCTCGGCTCGCGCGCCCCGCTCTCGCTCGAGGTGGCCGAGGCCTTCGGCGTCAGCCGGACGAAGGGGCCCTGAGGCGAGTCACTCCCCGAGCACTTGCACGAAGACCTCGCGCCGCTGCCGTCCGTCGCGGTGCTCCCAGACGTAGAGGCCCTGCCACATGCCGAGCACCAGCTCGCCCTCGTGGACGGGGACCTGCTCGCTGGTGCGAGTGAGCGCGGACTTCACGTGGCTCGGCATGTCGTCCGGCCCCTCGGCCGTATGGGTGAAGATCGGGTCGCCGTCGGGAACGAGGCGGCTCAGGAAGCGCTCCAGGTCCCGCCGGACCGCCGGGTCCGCGTTCTCCTGGATCACCAGGCTCGCCGAGGTGTGACGGATGAAGAGCGTGCAGAGGCCCTCCCGCACGCCCGAGCGACCGAGCACCTGTCGCACCGCGTCGGTGATGCTGCTGAGGCCGCGCCGCGTGTCGATGCGAAGCGTCTCGGAATACTGCTTCAGCGCTCCCTCCTGAATGCCCGACCCGACCGAATCGTACCTGAGCGTCCGGCTCCTGTATGAAGATGCGACACTTTGTCCGAGACTCGGAACGTCCGCGCACCCTTCTTCACGGTGCCGGCCACAACAAGTCCAGGTCTGTGCAGGCGTTACACAAAACCCGGTCGATTGGCACCTGCTTTGCTACAAAACGTGCCGAGGGAACTTGTGTCTGTCTGCCTGACCGGTAGCCTCGACGACTTCTCGATCCAGGACATCCTCCAGATCATCGCCTTCGGCCGAAAGACCGGCTGTCTTTCGCTCGAGACCGAGGCGACGGGCGGGTCGATCGTGTTCCGGAAGGGCCGCGTGCTCGCGTCCGTGGACGACGGCGGCGCCCCGCTGGAGGCCGAGCTTCGCCTGTTGCGCGGATACGAGCGGGACGAGGTGATCCGCAGGCGGATCGCCGCCTCGCTCGACCGCTTCGCCCGCAGCCGGCGCGGAGACTTCAGCTTCCTCGCCTCCGCCCAGCCGCCCCGGGTGATCGACGGCCGCGACATCGCCCCGGAGACGCTCGACACGGGAATCGAGGTCGTCGAGTTGCTGCTCGAGCTCGTCTCCAGCCAGGACTGGCCCGGCGCCGCCTGAGACAGGCCTCGCTTAGAGCAGCGTGCTCGCGAGCTCCGCGAGGTGGCTGCGCTCGCCCTTCATCAGGTTGACGTGGGCGAAGAGATCCTGCTCCTTCATCCGGTCGACCAGGAACGTGAGCCCGTTCGACTGGCTGTCGAGGTAGGGCGTGTCGATCTGGTGGATGTCGCCGGTGAAGACCACCTTCGAGCCTTCGCCGGCGCGGGTGATGATCGTCTTCACCTCGTGCGGCGTCAGGTTCTGCGCCTCGTCCACGATGAAGAACACGTGGTCGAGCGAGCGGCCGCGGATGTAGGCGAGCGGTGCGATCGCGATCTTCTCGTGCTCGATCATCTCGGCGAGCGCCTTGTGCTCGCGGCTCTCGGGCGAGAGCCGGTGCCGGATCACCGAGATGTTGTCCCACAGCGGCTGCATGTAGGGGTCGAGCTTGCTCTTGACGTCGCCCGGCAGGAAGCCGATGTCGCGGTTGCCGAGCGGGACCATGGGCCGCGCCAGGTAGATCTGGTGGTAGAGCCGGCGCTGCTCGAGCGCGGCGGCGAGCGCCAGCAGCGTCTTGCCGGTGCCGGCGCGGCCGGTGAGCGTGAGCAGCTGCACCTCGGGGCGCATCAGCGCGTCGAGCGCGAAGATCTGCTCGGCGTTGCGCGGCTCGACCCCGTAGGCCGTGCGCTTGGTGACGCGCTCGAGCGTCCCCGTGACGCGATTGTGGTGCGCGAGCGCGCTCAGGCTGCCGTTGCGCATCACCAGATACTGGTTTGGCAGGAGCGGCTCGCGGTCCTTGAACTCGGCGAGCGGCACCGCGTGCGGCTCGTTGTGCAGCCGCGTGATCACCTCGCCCGAGAGCCCCTCCCAACAGGCCGTCCCCGGGTAGAGCCGCTCGACGTTGGGCACCTTGCCGGTCGTGTAGTCCTCGGCGACGAGCCCGAGCGACTTGGCCTTGATCCGCAGGTTGACGTCCTTGCTGACCAGGATCACGTCGCGGTCCTTGCGGCGGCCGCGCAGCTCCTCGGCGAGCGCCAGGATCCGGTGGTCGGGCTTGCCGAGTGCGAACGCGTGGCTGACGCGCGACGCGGACGGCTCGCCCACCTCGAGGAACAGTCGGCCGCGCCCTTCGCCGAGCGGCAGCCCCTCGCTGAGCGGCCCCTCGCCGAAGAGGCCGTCGAGCTCGCGGATGAACTGCCGCGCCTCGAGGTTGATGAGGTCGTTACCGCGCTTGAAGCGGTCGAGCTCCTCCAGCACGACGACCGAAAGTGCTATGTCGTGCTCCTGGAAGTTGTAGATGCAGGTGTGATCGAAGAGGACGACGTTCGTGTCGATCACGAAGAGCTTCTTCATCATTCCTCGCTGGCCTATGCGCGGTGGACGGGCGGCGGGGGGGTCGGCTTTGGGGGGAGTGAGCTTCTCGCGTCGAGGCGCGTGATCCGCTCAATGCAGCGCTAGGGTAACGCTTCAGGACTGCGCGTGCAAGTTCCTTTTGCAGCGCAGTTTTCTCGATTGCCGGCGGGACCGAATTCTGGTCCCTCGCGACCCGCTCAGCGCGGGAGCCAGTTCGGGACACCCTTCTGGTCGCGCAGGATCAAGCTCAGCTGGCCCTTCGTGATCTCGCGCGCCACGATCACCACCCCCTTCCGGGGCCGGGACCCGACGACGACCAGCTTGTCTCCGATGGCGATCGTGAACTCGAGCTCGCTCAGGAAGCGGACCGGGCACGCGTGGATCTCGACCGTCTCCTCGTCGTTCTTCAAGATCAGGTGCAGCCCCGGGTGATCGGTCGCGACCTTCGACTCGTGGATGTCCGTCACCTCGCCCCTCACCGTCACCTCGGCGGCCACGTCGTACTCGGGTGCCCTCGGCGGGGCCTGAGCGAGGGCGGGCGCCGCGGCGACGAGGGCGCAGACGCAAGCGACTGGAAGTCGTTTCATGGCAGCCACTCCCACTTCAAAGGTCCAGCTTCAGGGGGGGAAAGGCAATGGATCATCGGGGTCGGTCAGAGAGGCGGCACACTCCGCCTCTGGCGCACAGAACGGCATCGCGCCCGATGGCCCGGGCTCAGGCGACGCGCGGCAGGCGGCTGAGGAGCGACTCCAGCACGGCTTCCCTGTCCTTGAGCGCCCGCCGGAAGTCGGCGCTCTCGGTGCGCACGATCTCACGCTTCGCGTTCGTCGAGCGCGAGCCGGACCAGGACGGACGCTTCCAACTCCCGCTTGCCTCAGCGCTTGCAGAAGTCCGCCACCGTCGGGTGGACGGCCCGCTCGAAGTCGGTCCAGGTGACGCGAACCGCCTCGCGGTGGTTGCCCGCCTGGAATACGACCTCCTTCTCCTGGGCCAGGTGCTCGTCCACGAAGACCGGCAGCCCGTAGAGGTTGCCCAAGGGCGGCATCGCCCCCGTCTCGCAGTCGGGGAAGACGTCGTGCATCTCGGCTTCGGGCACCAGGCTGAGCCCCTTCCCGCCGGAAACCTGCTCCAGGTGCTTCATGTCGAGCCGACAGGAAGCAGGCAGGACGGCCATGAATGAAGGACCGGACGATGGCCGCACCACCACGACCTTGGCCATCTGCCAGCCGGAAACGTGGCTGGCGTGCGCGACCCCCTGAGCCGTGAAGGCCAGAGGGTGCGCCAGCACCTCGTAGGGGATATGGCTCCCCTCGAGGAAGCCCTGCACGCGAGCGTTCATCGGCATGGCGCCACCTCGCTCCAGGCGCTGCGCGCCTTGCCGGAGGTGACACCCTCGCGTCACACGGGAAGACGCGGAGCACCTGTGCTCACAATCTGCTCCCCGCGTCCGGCCGCGCCAATAGATCGCTTGGCTCAGTCGGTCACAGATCGAACGACCGGCGCCTTCGACTCAGGGCCGTCCCGCCGCGGGCTTCGCCTCCGGCGGCACGGCCGCCGGAATCGGGATCAGCAGGATCTCGATCCTCCGGTTCTGGCGCCGCCCTGCGGCGGTGTCGTTGGGCCCCTTCGGCCGGAACTCGGCGTATCCGGACGCGCAGAGCCGGGTCGGGTCGAGCTTCGCCTGGTCCTGAAGGAAGCGCACCACGTTCGTGGCGCGCGCGGCGGATAGCTCCCAGTTCGTCGCGAAGCGCTTCGCCAGGGCGCCGGTGATCGGGACGTTGTCGGTGTGGCCCTGCACTTCGATACGCCGGTCGGTGGCTTTGGCGAGGACCGCACCGATCTTCCCGAAGACCGCGATGCCCGCGGGCTTGAGCGTCGCCTCGCCGGAGTCGAACAGCACCTCGTCCACCAGGTCCACGCGGAGCTGGTCGCGGATCCTCTCGACCTGGACCGTCTTGTCTGCGATCTCGCCCTTGAGCTCGGAAACCAGCTCGTCCTGCGTCGAGCGCAAGGCGAGGAGCTCATTCTCCTTCTCGGCGACCTTCTCCGCGAGCTCGGCTCCCGAGCGCTGGAGCTGGTCCCGGATGATGGTGAGGTCGGCCACTTGGCCCCGCAGGCTCGCGAGCTGCTGGGCGCAGACGACGGCCGCCTGCTCGGCCGTGGCGAGAGCGTTCTGCTGCGGCTGCAACACCAGGAAGTAGAAGGCGGCGCCGGCCGCCAGCAGGATGACGAGGAGCAATCCCAAAAGCTTCGCCATGTTCGGCCTCCCGAGGATAGAGCTCTGGTCGATTATAGAGGGGGCTCGCCCGCATTCCCGAGCTCGACCCGGACGCCGTACCAGATGCGCGCCGGCGTCACGATCAAGTCCGTTGGCCGGGCGTCTATGCGCAGGCTACGGCCCGAGAGCGCGATCTCCCGCTCGACCGCGAAGGGCAGCCGCAGGGGCCGTTCGAGCAGGCGGCGCGGCAGCGTGACACGCACGCCCCGCGCCAGCACGCCGCGGATCTTCTGCGGGACATCGGCTTTGGCCAGGGCCGCGCGGCACAGTGCGCTGCGCCCCGCGATCAGCTGCTCGACGAAGCTCCAGGCCTCGGCGGACGGCTCGATCGGCAGCTGCAGCTGGACATCGCCGAACTCCGGCTGGGCCACGAGTGCCGACCCGTCGATGCTCATGCGGAAGGCGCCTCGCAGCGTGTGCGTGCGGCGGGGTACCGTGGCCGTGAGCTCGTGGGTCACGTCGACGTCCCCGCACACCGCGCCGGCCACTCCGCGCCCGTCCCACCGGAAGCGCAGGCGCGCCCGCCCGGCGCCGTCTTCCACGGCCACGGGCAGCGTGACGCCGACCCTCTCGTTGTCGCCGAGCTCGAGCCGCGGCTTCGCGGGACGCAGCACCGCCCCCACCTCGTGGACGTGGACGCTCAGCACGAAGCGGCCGACGGTCCGCCTGCCGAGGAGCAGGCGCGCCTGCACCTCGTCCGCCTTGCGAAAGCGCAGGTCGCGCAGCGTGACCCGAATCCCGCTGCCGAACGCCGCGACCGCCTCCCCCACCAGCCGCTCGGCGACGCCCGCGGGCACCCCGACGAGCAGGCCCTCGCCGGCGCCGTCGCGCAGCCTTGCCTGCTCGCGCAGCCGACGCTCGAGACGCTCGCCGAGCCGCCGCACCTCGAGGCGCTGGCGCTCGAGCGCCTCGGGTCCGGGCCCCCACCAGAAGCGGGCATAGGCGAAGCCCCCCGCGAAGAGCAGGGCGGCGACGAGAGCGGCTCGCCTCCAGCGCCTCACGGACGCGCCTCTGCCTTCGAGCGAGCGGACGGGCGCTCCGCGCCGGGGACGGCGCTCACCTCGAGCAGCACCCACAGGCGGCCCCCGAGCGCCACGACCTGCGCCAGCGCCACGCGGAGACGCAGGCTCCCGGGCGCGATCTCGAACGGGCCCGCGCTCACGGCCTCGAGCTCGATCGCGCGTTCGAAGCGGACCGGGATCGCGAGCGGCGGGATCTGGAGCGCGAGCGCCTCGAGCGTCGACGCGCCGAGCTCGGCGAGCACGGCCTCGACCAGGTCCCGGCGCAACCCCTCGGCCTCGGCCTGCCGCACTTCGACGCGGTCGAGCGCCACGCGCGCCCTGACGTGGCCGGCAGGCTCGCCCACCTCGAAGCGGTGGAGTCCGCCGTGGACGACGAGATCGGCGAAGGTCCCCGGGGAGCTCGCCCGGCTGACGCGACCGCGCAGCGTCACCCGGCTCTCGCCGCTGGCGAAGGCGACCTGCGCGGTCTCGAGGCGCACGCGCAAGTCGGGAGCCGCCTCGGTCTCCACGGGCAGGGTGAGCTGCAGCAGGTCGCGGACCAGCTCCTGGCTGATCCCGAGCGTCACGTGCTTCGACGAGAACGCCTGGTCTGTCTCGACTGCGGCGATCAGGTTCCGCAGCGTCTCGGCCTGCCGGCTGAGCGCTTTGGCCTCGGCCCGGGCCCGCGGCCCGCCGCCGCCGCAGCCCGCGAGCGTGAGCGCGACGAGGATGAACGCGAGCGCCCTAGCCAGCAGGCGGTCCATGCCGTTGCCAAGACTACATGGACACGCGCGTGCCGAGGGTGTGCTTTCACACTGTGACGATCGGACAGGGGTGGCGGACGCAAGGGCGAACGAACCGGCTCGGAAACGGGAAACGCTCAGGTAACGACCTGACCCCTTAGAAAACCTTCAAGTTGATGTACTTCCTGGGGTGGGCCTGGAAGTCGGCGAGCAGCTTGTTGAGCTCGACGGCGGCCTTGTTGAGGTTGGCGGTCGCCTCGGCGGCGTTCTTGTAGAGCGTCTCGTCGGTGCTCAGCTTGCCGAGCGTGCCCTCGCCGCGGTCCATGCGGACGAGGACGCTTTCGAGCGATTTCGAGGAGCGGTCGAGCGTCGTGAGCGTGCCGTCGAGGCGGCCCACCAGCTCGTCCACGCGCTTCAGCGTGCGCTCGAGTTCGGGTCCGGTGGTCACGCGCTCGAGGCCCTCGGCCGAGCGCTTCAGGCTCGTCGAGAGCCCGCGCAGCTCGCCGCGCTGCTCCTTCAGGATCGCTTGCAGGCTCTCGAGCGACTGCCGCGCCCCCGACGCACTGCCCTGCAGGTCCTTCACCATCTCGTCCGAGAGCAGGCCCTGGACCCGCTTCGCCACTTTGTCGGCCTCGCCGGCGAGCTCGTCCATCTTGTCGAAGAGGCCGACGCCGGTGCCGCCGGGGATCCGATCGCCCCAGCCGACCTTCTGCGCCGAGGAGCCGGGGATGATGTCGGCCACCATGCTGCCGAAGAGGCCACTCGCCTTGATCTCGACGCGCGAGTCCTTGCTGATCGGGTACTCGCCCTCGATCTCGAGCCGGATGTCGACGCCCTGCGCGCCGATGTCGAAGCCCATGATGCGGCCGACGTTGACGCCGTGCATCTGCACCGGGTCGCCCTTGCGGATGCCGGAGGCGTTGGGCACGCTGGTGGTGATGATGTAGCGGCCCCGGAACAGCGCCGCGTCGGTCATGACGGCGAGGGTGACGAGCGTGGCGGCGAGGCCGGCAAGGACGAACAGTCCCACCCAGACCTCGCGGTGCTTGCCGCGCGACGGCGGCGGCTGCGGAAGCGGCTTGTCGGTGCTCACGACTCCTCCTCGGTTTCCTCTTCGGGCTGCCCCCGCTCGACGAGCTGGAGCGCCGCCTCGGCCGCCGCCTGGCGGTCGGCGAAGGCACGCACCACGGGGTCGCTGCTGGCGCGGAAGGCGGCGGGCGTCCCGACGAAGCGCAGCTTGCCGTGGGTGAGCAGGGCGACCCTGTCGGAGATCTCCAGGGCCTGCTCGATGTCGTGCGTGACGACGATCGAGGTCACGTGGGTGCGCTCGCGGATCTCCAGAATCAGGCGCGAGATGGCGGCGGTGTTGACGGGATCGAGCCCCGTGACGGGCTCGTCGTAGAGCAGGATCTCGGGCCGTCCGACGATGGCGCGCGCGAGGCCCACGCGCTTCCTCATGCCTCCGGACAGCTCCGACGGCAGCTTGTGCAGCACGAGCGCGGGGTCGAGGTTGACGTCCTCGAGCGACTCGCACACCTTGCGCAGGATCTCGGGCGTGCGCGCGTACTTCGCCTCGCCGTCGGGCAGGCCCGTGCACACGTTCTCGAACACGCTCATCGAGTCGAAGAGCGCCGCGTACTGGAACACGTAGCCGACCTTGCGCCGGATCTGTGCGAGCGCGTCGCGCTCCGACTGGTACACCGACACGCCGTCGATCCGGACGTCGCCCCGGTCGGGCACCAGCAGGCCGTTCGTGGTCTTGAGCAGCACGCTCTTGCCGGTGCCCGAGGGTCCGACGATCGAGAGCGTCTCGCGCGTCTCGACCGCGAGGTCCACCCCGCTCAGTACCGGCACGTCGAAGGCCTTGTGAACGTCGATGTACTCGATCACGTCAGTTCAGGAAAAGCGGCGGGAAGGTCGCGTCCAGCACCAGCACCGTGATGATCATGAACACGACCGCGCTCGTCGTGGCGCGGCCGACGCCCTCGGCGCCCCCGCGCGTCCCGAAGCCCATGTGCACCGAGATCAGCGGGATCACAAAGCCGAACACCAGCCCCTTGCCGATCGAGTAGAGCAGGTCCCAGCTGTGCCAGTACAGCCGCGCCCCGTACAGGAACGACTCGGGGCCCAGGCCCACCGCGAAGCGCGCCGCCACCAGGCCCGCGAAGACGCCAATGAAGTCCGCGAGGCCCACGAGCAGCGGCATGGCGATCGTGCCCGCGATGATGCGCGGCGCGGCGAGCACCGGGACCGGGTCGCGGCCGAGCGAGTAGAGCGCGTCGATCTGCTCCGACACCTTCATCGTGCCAATCTCGGCCGTGATGCGGGCGCCGACTCGGCCGATCAGCACGAACGACGTCATCACCGGCCCCAGCTCCAGCACGACGCTCGAGGTGACGACGCTGCCGAGCACGTAGAGCGGGATCGAGCTCGTGAACTGGTAGCCGCCCTGCTGCGAGGTGACGACCCCGGACAGCACCGCGGTCACTGTCACCAGCGGGATGCTGCCGACCCCGACCGACATGAGCTGCGTGAGCACGTCGCGCAGCGCCACGCGGCCGGTGAGAGTGGCGCGAGCGACGCGCCACGCGAGCAGCGTCATCTCGCCCGCATGGCGAAAGCTGCTCTCCGCCGTGCGCCCGATGCGCGCGAGCAGGCCGAAAACCGTCCCCAGCAGCAGTCTTCTCATGGTTGTGGCGTGCACGGGCGGAAAACCGCGTCGCCGCGCACAAAGACCTATCTTACGACAGCTTACGGGCCGCTGCGGTAGAATCAGCCCGCTGCCATGCCCACCGAACGGCGAAAGAATCCTCGCCTGGGACTCGCCATCCCTACCCGGGTCCAGGGCTTTCTGGCCGACGGTACGATCTGGGAAGAGATGACCACGACGATCGACGTCTCGTCGGGCGGCGCGTGCTTCGGCCTGACCCACGAGGCCGAGCTCGGACAGGTGCTGCTGCTGTCGCTGGCGCTGCCCAAGCGGCTGCGCCAGCACGACCTAACGGACGCGAGCTACCGGGTGTATACGCTGGTCCGGGGGGTCAGGCGCCGCACGGACCAGCGGCGCGTGGGAGTGATGTTCTTCGGCAAACAGCCGCCGCGGGGCTTTCATCAGCGGCCGGCCGCCCGCTACCTGTTGCCCTCGGATTCCATCGTCAACGCCCCGGCGCCGCAGGGCCTGCGCACGGGCGAGACGCCCTACGAGGGCCTTCCCGCCGTCCCGCCCAATGGCCTCACCGAGGACCCGCCGCTCGACACCCTGGTCGGAACCGCTGCCACCCCGACGGTCCCGCCGGACGACTCCGGCTCACGCTACACGCCGCCGCCGATGACGGCGCCGTCCACGATTCCGAAGGGGCGCGCCGGCGTGCCGCCGGCGCCGCCGCCAGGTGCAGCCGGCGCCGAGTTCCAGCCGACCAGCGAGGTTCCGAAGGACCGGCGCAGCGCGCCGCGCAGCGAGCTGTTCGTCAACTTCACGATCCAGCTCGTCGACGAGTGGGGTGTCGTGCTGCAGGAGGAGCTCACGGTGGCCGACAACGTGAGCCGCGGCGGCGCGCGCGTGATGACGACACTCACCTTCCAGCAGGGCGACATCGTGCTGCTGCAGGAGGCGAGCGGGGGCTTCGCGACCCGCGCCGAGGTGCGCGGCATCTCGAAGGCGCAGCCCACGATCGAGCGCCTGCACCTGCGCTTCCTCGACCGCCAGGCCCCCGACCGCCTGCTGCGCCAGTAGCTCGCCACGCGCCCGAGCCCCGGTCCATCGCGCAAGGCGATGGCCGCGACTATGTCATGGCCTCCCGGCGCACCGCGTCGCGGTGGGCCCGGTAGAAGGCGACGAGCCGCGGCAGGTAGTCGGCGAGGCGCGGGCACTCGATGCCGAGCGCACCCAGATCGCGGCTCGCGTGGGTGGTGTCGTGCCGCACCGTGTCGTGGAAGTAGTCGAGCGCCTGCTGCGGCATGCCGAAGAAGTTCTGGACCGGCCGCGGGGCGAAGCACGCCCGCGCCACGCCGAGTGGCACCGGCACGAACACGAAGCGGCGGCCCGACGCCCGCGCGAACATCTCGCTGAGCTCCACCGGCGAGTGCGGCTGCGGGTCGCACAAGTGATAGGTGCGCCCGCTGCTGGCGCTCGTCGCACCCAGCCGCGCCATCGCCTCGACCACGAAGTCGACCGGCACGATGTTGACGGTGCCGCGGCTCGTCCCGATACGGAAGAAAACGCCGGGCGAGGGCAGCCGCTCCATCATCCGCAGCACCAGGTAGGGCCCGTCGAACTTGGCGGTCTCACCGGTGCGCGAGTCCCCGACCACGACACCGGGGCGGTAGATCGTCGCGGGCACGCGCGAGTGGACTACCTCGACCTCGGCCTGGAACTTGGTCTCTTCGTAATGGTTCTTGAAGCCCTGGCCGACGTCCAGGTCCGTCTCGCGGAACACGCCGTGCGCGGTGCCCGAGACGTACGCGGTCGAGACGTACTGGAGCCGTTCGAAGCCCGGGGCGGAGGACACGAAGTCGAGCACGTTCCGGGTCCCGTCCACGTTGACGCGACGGCCGACGTCGCGCGCGACCGCGAGGTCGTAGACGGCGGCGAGGTGCCAGGCCTGCCACAGCGAGCTGCGCAGCGCCTTCGCCTTCGCCGCCTCGATACCCAGCCCCGCGGCGGTGATGTCGCCGGCGACGAGCTCGATGCGGCCGCGCGTGTGCGCGTGTCCCTGCGCGAGCGCGTCCAGCGATTGGTGGGCCGCGTCCAGGAACTTCTCCTGCACCAGGCAGGCGATGCGAGCTGCCGGCTGCAGCTCGAGCAGGCGGGGCAAGAGCCGCATGCCGATGAAGCCGGGGAACCCCGTGAACAGGATCGTCTTCATGCGCCGCTACGTGGCACGCGGCAGCAGCCCGGCGGACACTCGTCCGGGGCCGGGCCGCGAGTGCCGAGGTGCAGCCGCAGGGTGTCGCCCCGGGTGCGCTCGACGATCAGCTCCCGGATCATCGCGACGAAGCGCGGGTGGGTCCCGACCGTCGCCGCGCGCACGATGTTGAGCCCCAGTTCGAGCGCGCGGGCTTTCGCCTCGAGGTCGAGGTCGTAGACGACCTCCATGTGGTCGGAGAGGAAGCCGATCGGCGCCACCACCACGTCGCGCACGCCCTCGCGCGCCAGCGCGCGCAGGTGATCGACGATGTCGGGCTCGAGCCACGACTGGCTGGGTGGACCGCTGCGGCTCTGGTAGACGAGCGAGTGCTGCGTACGCCCGAGCGGAAACGCCACGAGCGCGGCGGTGTCGCGAAGCTCGGCCTCGTAGTCGCAGGCGGCCGCGAGCGCCCGCGGCAGGCTGTGCGCCGTGAAGACGAGGCGCGCCGCGGCGCGGCGCGCCTCGGGAATCCGCTCGAAGGCGGCCGCCACCAGCTCCACCAGCGGCTCGATGAAGCCGGGGTGGTTGTAGAACGCCCGCAGCTTGTCGATCTGCGGTGCGCGCTCGCCGACCTCGGCGCGAGCCCGCTCGATGTCCTCGAGGTACTGCCGGCAGCCCGAGTAGGAGCCGTAGGCTGAAGTGAACAGAGCGAGCGCACGCGAGACGGCGTCCGCGGCCATCTGCCGAAGCGTGTCGGCGAGCAGCGGGTGCCAGTTCCGGTTCCCCCAGTAGACCGGCAGCCCGTCACCGTGCCGCTCGAGCTCCGTGCGCAGTGCCGCCACCAGCGCGCGGCACTGCGCCGCGATCGGGCTCACGCCGCCGAAGTGCCGGTAGCGGGCGGCGACCTCGACGAGCCGCTCCTGCGGGACGTTCTTGCCGCGGACGACGTTCGCGAGGAAAGGCATCACGTCGTCCATACCCTCCGGACCGCCGAAAGAAACCAGGAGAATCGCGTCGTAGCGGACCGGCACTCCGGCATCGTAACCCACGCGCGAGCCGCCGCTCACCTGGCATCGGTCGTCGGCGTCGGGCTAGCCGCGCTTGGGCTGACGCAGCGACTTGTAGATGGCCTTCCATCGCCCGCGCTCCGCCCGGCGCTTCAGCGGGTCCTCGCGGATCTCGAGCGCGCACAGCTCGGCATGCAGCTTGAGGTAGCTCGCGAGCCGCCCCGGCGCGAGCAGGCCGTCGGCGACCGCCGCGCGCACGGCGCACCCCGGCTCGCTGCCGTGGCTGCAGTCGGTGAAACGGCACGACGCCGCGAGCGCGCCCACGTCCTCGAATGCGGCCTCGAGCCCGCTGCCGTCCGACCACAGCTGCAGCTCGCGCAGGCCCGGCGTGTCGACGAGCAGGGCGCCCCCGGGCAGCTCGACCAGCTCGCGCTCGGTCGTCGTGTGCCGCCCGCGCTGGTCGTTCGGCCTCACTTCGTTCGTCCGCTGCTTCTCGCGCCCCAGCAGCCGATTCACGAGTGTCGACTTGCCGACG
>DATEUE010000287.1:0-4792 GCA_035283305.1 Vicinamibacteria bacterium
CGGCGCCGTCGCCACCGAGGCCGTGGCGCGCTTCGTCGAGGCGGAGGGCGGGCGGCGCTTCTTCGCATTCCTGCACCTGTACGAGCCGCACACGCCCTACGCGCCGCCCGAGGCGCACCGCCGGCACGCCGATCCCTACGACGGGGAAGTGGCCTACGCGGACGAGCTCGTCGGTCGCTTCATCGCGCGGCTCCGGAGCGCGGGGGCCTACGATCGCGCGCTCATCGCCGTGACGTCCGACCACGGCGAGGGGCTGATGGACCACGGCGAGCAGGAGCACGGCTTCTTCCTGTACCGCGAGGCGCTGCAGGTGCCGCTGATCCTGCGCCTGCCCGGCGGCCGTAAGGCCGGTACGCGCGTGGCGGGGGTCGCCGGCCACGCCGATCTCGCGGCGACGCTCCTCGATCTGGCCGGGATTGCGCCGGATGGCATGGACGGAGTCTCGCTGCGCGGTGCGATCGAGAGCGGGCGGACGCTCGCGCGGCCGGTCTACGCCGAGACGTTCTACCCGCGCCACCACTTCGGCTGGAGCGAGCTCGTCTCGGCGACCGAGGAGCGCTACCGGTTCATCCGCGCGCCGCGCAGCGAGCTGTACGACCGCGTGCGCGACCCGCGCGAGCAGCGCGACCTCGCGGCGACGCGGCGCGAGGCGGTCGCCGCGCTGGACGGCTGGCTCGAGCAGAAGGCGCAGCTGGCCGCGGCTCGCGACGCGTCCGTGGCTCCCCCCGATCCCAAGGACAAGCTGGCCGTCTACGCGATGTACCGGCATGCGATCGAGCGGCGCCACGAGGGCCGGCTCGACGAGGCGCTCGCGGGCCTGCGCGCTGTGGTCGCGGACAGCCCGGGGCTGCTCGACGCGTGGCAGGCTCTCGGGACGATCTACGCGCGGCAGGGTCGGGAGCGCGAGGCGCTCGCGTCGTTCGACGCGATCGTGCGCCAGGACCCCACGAACGCCGAAGCGCACATCGCGCTCGCCCGGCTCCACACTCTCGCCGGGCGGCGCAACCGCGCGGACAGGCATGCGCAGCTCGCCTCCGAGACGGAGCCTGGGCGCGGCTTCGAGACGCTGGCGCAGATGCGCCTCGAGCAGGACCGGCCGGCCGAGGCGGCGGCCTACGCGCGGCAGAGCCTCGCGGCCGATCCCGAGCGCGTGATGAGCCGCTTCGTGCTGGCGACCACGGAGCGCCGGGCCGGGCGCTACGAGGCTGCGGCCTCCCAGTATCGGCGGGGGATCGAAAGCGCGAGCCGGCAGCAGGGGCCTGTGGTGCCGGGCCTGCACGCGGGCCTCGCCGGCTGCCTCGTGCGGCTCGGGCAGGACGCCGAGGCGGAGGCCGAGTTCCGGCAGGAGATCGCGCTCGATCCGCGCTCGCGCGAGGCACGCATTGGGCTCGGGCGGCTGTTCCGCTCTCAGCGGCGCGACGCCGAGGCCCGCGACGCCCTCGCCGGCATCGTGACCGCGAACCCGCGCGCGGGCGCCGACGAGTACGTCGTGGTCGCACGAACCCTGGCGAGGCTCGGTGATGTCGAGGCGTCGCGCGACTGGGCCCGCCGCGGCCACGCGCTGTACCCGGGCGACGCGCGGCTTCGCTGACGCGCTTCGATCGTACTATCCGCCCTACTTCAGCTGCTCCAGAGCCTTGCGCGACATGGTCGCCATCTCCCCGTCAGGCTGCAGCTCGACGACCTTCTGGAAGTCCGCCCTGGCGTCGGCGTTCTGGCCCTGGCCCAGGTAGCCGAGCGCGCGGCGGTAGTAGGCGTCGACGTGGCTCGGGTCCACGCGGATCGCCTTGCTGAAGTAATCGATCGCCAGGGGGACCTGGCCGGCGTTCAGGAAGGCGACTCCCATGTTGAAGAAGACGTCCGGGTTGGTGATCTTCGAATCGTCCAGCGTCGCCAGGAGCTCGCGCGCCTTGTCCAGCAGCTTGCCCTCGAGCGCGGCCTGGGCGGCGATCGCGCGGATCTGCGCGTTCGAGGGATCGGCCGCGACCACCTTCTCGAGGTAGTCGAGCGCCTTGTCGTAGCGTTTCTCCTGGATGTAGGAGAATCCGATCTGCTGGTTGATCATCGCGGCGAGGTCAGGCCGCATCGCGAGCAGCCTCTCGTACTCGGCGCGCGCCTCGGCGTAGCGTCCCGCCTTGTAGGCGGTATCGGCCTTCTCCGCCACGGCCTTGAGCTCCGGCGGCGGGCCGGACCGCTTGAGGGAGACCTCGACCGTCGGGATCCGCACCGACTCCCCGGGGAGCCGCACGGTGACCTTCTGCGTCTCGTAGCCCTCCGCCTCGAAGTCGAAGTTCCAGCTGCAGCCCACGACGCCCGCGAGGACCCAGCGACCCTTCTTGTCCGTCTTCATCGTCGTGCCGCCACCGCGCTCGGGGCAGTCAGCCGTCACCGTGGCGTCAGCGATCGGCTTGCCGTCCTCGTCGGTCAGGGCCCCCTGGATGCGGCCGGTGCCCTTCCAGTCCTGGGCGACGGCGAATGGGGCGGTGGCGAGGCTGGCGAGAAGGCTCGCGGCGAGCAGGGGGAGCCTTTGGGAGTGACGGCGCATGGAGAACCTCCTGGGCGCCGAACAGTATAGGCCCTTACCGGACGAGGTCACACCCCGCACACCGGGTCCCTGCGACGTGCCGATGCGACGCCCTGCTTTACAGGGCCTGCAGCCTGTGGTTCGATACCAGGCAACCGACCAAGGACGGGGAACTCGTGTCCAATCGTGCCGCGGTCTTTCTAGGCCTCGCCGTCCTCGCTCCGGCTGCCCTTCCCGCGCAGGAGCCTGCCCCGAAGGCGCCCGTCTTCCGCTCCGACGTGTCGCTCGTCCTGCTTCCGGTGTTCGTGATCGATCGCGACGGCAAGGCCGTGCGCGGTCTCCAGCCCGCGGACTTCGAGGTCCGGGAGGACGGCCACAAGGCCGAGGTCGTGTCGTTCCGGTACGTGGACACCACGGAGATCGACGAGGACAGCGAGCTCCAGCTGGACTCCGCGGCGCGGCGTCGCTTCCTGCTCCTCTTCGACAAGTCGTTCACCAGCCCGTCCGGCCTGCGCCGTGCGCAGCGCGCGGCCGGCGACTTCGTCCGGCATCGGCTCGCCTTCTCCGACCTCGCCGGCGTCGCGACCTTCGACATCAACAACGGCGTCCGCCTCGTGGCCGGCTTCACCGACGACCGCGCGCTGCTCGCCCACGCGATCGACACCCTGGGAGTGCCCAGCCTGACGCGCATCAGCGATCCGCTCGCCCTCGCCGCTGACATCGGCGTGAGCGACCTGGCCCGGATGAGGACCGGTGAAGCGGAGACCGGAGAGCAGGCCCTGCTCGACGACGTGCTCAGGGTCCTCGTCAACCGGATGCGGGCGGCGGAGGAGCAGGTCTATCTGCAGAACATCGAGAGGCTGCTCGGCGGCTTCGAGGCGCTCGGTCGGGCCCTGCGACGGGTCCAGGGCCGCAAGCAGGTGCTCTACTTCTCGGCGGGGTTCGACGCACGGTTCCTGATCGGGCAGACGGGATCCGAGCAGGTGGACTCCGCCGAGGCGGTGATACGCGGCCGTCTGCAGGAGGTCGACGAACGGACCGGGTACGGCGACAGCAAAGTGCGCGACGCCATGCGGCAGCTGACCCGGAACCTCGCCGCCGCCGACACCGTCGTCCACTCGATCGACGTGACCGGCTTCGGAACCGACCGCTCGCTCGCCCAGATCGAGTCCAGCCGGGACACGGCCCGTGACACGACGAACCGCGAGTCCTTGAACTACTTCGCCATGGAAACGGGGGGTCGGCTGTTCAAGGATGCCAATGACCTCGATCGCCCGCTCGGCGAGATGCTGGAGATGACCAGCCGCTACTACGTGCTCGGGATCCAGCCGGAGCACGAGCAGGGGCCGGGCAGCTTCCACAAGCTCAAGGTGAAGGTGGCCCGCAAGGGCGTCAAGCTGTCCCACCGGCCGGGCTACTTCGAGCGCACGGCGGTGGCGGGGCAGACCCGGCTCCAGCGCCAGTTCGATCTCGCCGAGCTCGTGGTGACCGGCGAGGGCCACAACGAGCTCCCCTTCACGAGCCTGTGTCTTCCCTTCCCGGAGCCGGGCGAGCGGCAGACCCTCGGTCTCGTCGTGCAGGTGCCCCGCGAGTCGCTGCGTTGGGTGAGGGGCGAGCCGACCTCGCTGGAGGTCTACGGCTACGCCGTGGCCGCGGATGGGACGGTGCACGACCACCTCGCCCAGTTCGTGCGGGTCGACCCCGGGCAGGCCGACCCCGACAGCCAGGCGCGGGGAATCTCGCTCTTCGGCACGCTGCAGGTCCCGCCCGGGCGCTACACCATCCGGCTGATGCTGCTCGAGGCGGCGAGCGGCAAGAGCGCCGTGCGCTTCCTCGACGTCACCGTGCCGCCCTACGACGGCCGCACGGTCTTCGCGCTGCCGCCGCTGGTGCTCGACGAGTCCGAGCGCTGGCTCAGGCTGGAGATGGGGCCCGGGAAGGCGGCCCCGAAAAACGCCACGGTGCCGTTCCAGGTCGCTGCCCGGCCCTTCGTGCCGCGCACCAGCTTCGAGGTACGGCCCGGCGCGCGCGAGCGCCTGGTGATGATCGTGTGGGATCCCGATCTCGTCGGCGACCCGGCCGCCGATACCGAGATCCGCTCCTCGCTCACGGCCAGCGACGGCCGCGCGGTCCAGCCCGGGCGACTCAAGGTCGAACGCGTCCACAACGACGCCGACGGGCGGCGCACGTTCGTGTTCTCGTACACACCGCAGGCGGTCGAGGCCGGCGACTACACGCTGCGGATCGGGCTGGAGCAGGGCGGGAGCC
>DATEUE010000288.1:0-5027 GCA_035283305.1 Vicinamibacteria bacterium
GACCTGCTCACCGAGGTCTTCGGCCGCAAGGTCGGCTTCCGCGAGGCCGGGGCGCGGTCGTGAAGAAGGCGAAGCGGCGCGGGCCGCGCGAGCCGGAGCTGTTCCTGAACCGCGAGCTGTCGTGGCTCGAGTTCAACGCGCGCGTGCTGGAGGAGGCCTGCGACCCCACCAACCCGCCGCTCGAGCGGCTGAAGTTCGCCTGCATCGTCGCGAGCAACCTCGACGAGTTCTTCATGGTGCGGGTGGCCGCGCTCAAGAACGACCTCGCCGAAGGCGACACCGCCCCCGACCTCGCCGGGCTCACGCCCGCCCAGCAGCTCCAGCTCATCTCGGAGCGCGCTCACCCCATGGTCGATCAGCTGTACGAGGCGCTCACGGGTGAGATCCTGCCGCGGCTCGCCGAGCGGGGCCTCAAACTGGTGCGACCGGGCGACCTCGAGCCGCCCGCGCGCGCCGCGCTCAGCCGCTACTTCCGGGACGAGGTGCTGCCCGCGCTCACCCCGCTCGCGATCGACACCTCGCGGCCGTTCCCGATGCTGGCGAGCCTCAGCCTGAACCTGGCCGTGCTGCTCGGCCCCGCTGATGGCGAGGACGATCCGCGCCTGGCGGTGGTGCAGGTGCCGGGGCGGCTCTCGCGGCTGGTGCGCCCGCCCGGCGTCGAGGGCATGCTGCACGTGCTGCTCGAGGACGTGATCTGGGCCGACCTCGCGAGCCTGTTCCCGGGGCAGGAGATTCGCGACGTGGCCGCCTTCCGCATCGCGCGCGACTCCGAGCTCGACTTCGACGACGAGGGAGGCCTCGACTTCCTGCAGGTGATCGAGGAGGAGCTCAAGAACCGCCGCCGCAGCGGGATCGTGCGGCTCGAGGTCGAGGACGGGATCTCGCCGCCGCTGCTCGAGCTGCTCGTCTCGCGGCTCGAGCTCGGCGCGGAGGACGTCTACCGCATCCGTGGGCCCGTCGACGTCCGGCCGCTGATGTCGCTCGTGGAGCTGCCGCTGCTCGAGGACCTGCGCGACCCTCCGCTCAAGCCACAGCAGGCGATCGAGGCCGCGGATCTCTTCGCGCTCCTCGACGAGAAGGACGTCGTGCTGCACCACCCCTACGAGTCCTTCGACCCGGTGGTGGCGTTCGTCTCCTCCGCGGCCGAGGACCCCGACGTGCTCGCGATCAAGCAGACGCTCTACCGCACGAGCGGCGACTCGCCGGTCGTGCGCTCGCTCGCGCGCGCGGCGGAGAACGGCAAGCAGGTGACCGTGCTGGTGGAGCTGCTCGCGCGCTTCGACGAGCAGTCGAACATCCGCTGGTCGCGGCGGCTGGAGGAGTCGGGCTGCCACGTGATCTACGGCATCCGTGGCTACAAGACGCACTCCAAGATCCTGCTCGTCGTCCGTCGCGGCCGCCAGGGCATCAGGCGCTACGTGCACCTCGGCACCGGCAACTACAACGAGAAGACCGCGCGCATCTACAGCGACTTCGGCCTGATGACCTCCGATCGCGAGATCGGCGAGGACGCCTCGGCCTTCTTCAACGCGCTCACCGGCTACTCCGACCCGCCGCGCATGCGCAAGCTGGTGATGGCCCCGACGCAGCTGCGCGAGCGCGTGCTGCGGCTCATCGCTCGCGAGAAGGATCGGGCCGAGGCCGGCCAGCCGGCCGAGATCAGCGCCAAGATGAACTCGCTCGTGGACGAGGAGATCATCCGCGCGCTCTACGACGCGGCGAAGGCGGGCGCGAAGATCCGCCTGGCGGTGCGCGGGATCTGCTGCCTGCGGCCGGGGCTCAAGGGCACGAGCGACGGGGTCGAGGTGGTCTCGGTGGTCGACCGCTTCCTCGAGCACTCACGCATCTTCCACTTCAGGAACGGCGGCGACGAGGAGGTCTACCTCTCGAGCGCCGACTGGATGCCGCGCAACCTCGACCGCCGCATCGAGTTGCTGTTCCCCGTCGAGGCGCCCGAGGGGCGTCAGAAGGTGCTCCAGGCGCTCGACGCGATCTTCCAGGACAACGTGAAGGCCCGGCGGCTGCAGCCGGACGGCAGCTACAAGCGCCGCCGGCCGGCGAAGGGCGAGGAAGCCTACCGCTCGCAGCTCGAGCTCCACCGCGAGGCGAAGCGGGCGCTCGACCGGCTACGGGCCGGGAGCGGGATCACGCTCGAGCCGATCCGCTCGCCGGTCGAGTGAGCCCGCGCGTGGCCGAGTCACCCCCGCCGGAGCCTTCGCTCTCCGCCGAGGAGCGCGCGTCCTTCGCGAGGGGGCTCGCCCAGTTCAACCAGCGGCACTTCTACGAGTGCCACGACACCCTCGAGGACGTCTGGTCGGGCGTGCGCGGGGCGCCGCGCGACTTCTTCCAGGGCCTGATCCAGGCGGCGGTGGGCTTCTACCACCTCGGCAACGGCAACCGCGCCGGCGCACGCAGCGTGCTCGGCCGGTCGCTCGAGCGGCTCGGTCGCTATCCAGCGCGCTACGCCGGAGTCGAGCTCGAGCCGCTGCGGGCCGCGGTGGGCGAGTGGCTGCGCGCGCTCGAGACAAGTCCCCCCGCGCCCGCCGAGCCGCCCAGGATCCTGACCGTGCCGGGGGAGGCGGCGTGAGCGACGCTCCGCGTACCACGTCCCGGCGCGGCCTCTTCGAGCGGCTGCGCGGCCGCGAGCCGGAAGCGGGCCACTGGCTCAAGGTCCACCGCCCGGCGATGGCGTGCCGCTTCGAGGTGACGCTCGCCTCCGAGGACGCGCACCACGTCGGAGCCGCCCGCATGGCACTCGACGAGGTCGACACGATCGAGTCCGTGCTCACCTGGTTCCGCGACACGAGCGAGCTCTCGCGCGTGAACCGCGAGGCGGCGGCGGGGCCCGTGAGCGTGGACCCGTTCCTGTTCGGGCTGCTCGCGCTGTGCCGCGACCTGCATGCGCTCACGGGCGGGGCCTTCGACCCCGCCAGCACCGCGCTCTCGCGCGCCTGGGGCTTCCTCGACCGCCGCCCGCGGCGGCCGACGGACGCCGCGATCGCCGAGGCGCGCTCCCGCTCGGGGATGGACAAGGTCCTGCTCGACGCGGCCCACCGCAGCGTGCGCTTCACGACTCAAGGCGTCGAGATCAGCTTCGGCGCCGTGGGGAAGGGTTGGGCCCTCGACCGCATCGCCGCTTCGCTCGTGGGGCGCGGCGTGCGCCGCGCGCTCGTCTCGGCGGGCGGCAGCAGCCAGCGCGCCTGGGGCGCAGAGGCCTTCGAGCTCGCGCTCGAGCCGCGCCGCGAGGAGATCGCGAAGCTCTTCCTGCGCGACGCGGCGCTCGCGACGAGCGCTTCCGGCGAGCAGCACTTCGAAGCCGAGGGCCGCCGCTACGGTCACGTGCTCGATCCCCGCACGGGCTGGCCGGCCGAGGGCGTCCGCTCCGCGAGCGTCGTGGCCTCGGACGCGTCAGTGGCCGATGCGCTCTCGACCGCGTTCCTGGTGGCCGGCCCTGCGCTGGCCGAGGCCGTGTGCGCGGCGCGGCCGGGTACGCTCGCGCTGCTCGTGCTGGAGGAGCGGCCCGACGAGATCCTGGCCTTCGGAAGCCGCGACGGAGTGAGGGCGGACCCGAGCCCGGGCGTCCGACTCGCCCCGCGTCGACCGTGAGCCGCGGCTACAATCCCGCATTCTCATGAGCCCGCTCGATCCGTCGGCGCCGGGCGGCGGTACCCGCCGCATTCTCGGCCTGGAGTGGCCCGAGACGGTGAGCTCGGCCCAGAAGCGCTCGCTCATCGCCGGCGGCCTCGGGTGGATGCTCGACGCCATGGACGTGATGCTCTACTCCATGGTGCTGGCCGAGCTGATGCTCCACCTCGGGCTCAGCAAGCCCGAGGCCGGGTTCTTGAACTCGCTCACGCTCGCCGCCTCGGCCGTCGGCGGGCTGGCCTTCGGGGTGATCGCCGACCGGGTCGGACGCACCCGCGCGCTGATGGCATCGATCCTGGTGTACTCGCTGGCGAGCTTCGCCTGCGGCCTGTCGCAGACGGTCACGCAGCTCGCCTTCTTCCGCTTCGTGCTGGGCCTGGGCATGGGCGGCGAGTGGACCACCGGGGCGGCGCTGATCGCCGAGGTGTGGCCTGCGCAGCATCGCGGCAAGGCGCTGGGCTTGATGCAGTCGGCCTGGGCGATCGGGGAGATGATCGCCGCGGCCGTGACGCTCGCGGTCCTGCCCCGCTTCGGCTGGCGGGCGGTCTTCTTCGTGGGCGTGCTTCCCGCGCTGGTGGTGCTGTGGATCCGGCGCGAGGTGCCCGAGTCGCCGATCTGGCTCGAGCGCGGCGTGTCGCGAGGCGGCACGCTCGCCACGCTGTGGCGTCCCGATATCCGCCGGAACGGTATCGTGGCGACGCTCATGAACGCGTGCGGGATGTTCGGCTACTGGGGCCTCTTCACCTGGATCCCCGGGTACCTGGCGCTGCCGGAGGCCCAGGGGGGGCGCGGCCTCGGTCTTGCGGCCTCGCTCACCTGGGTGCTGTTCATGGCGCCGGGCAAGTGGCTGGGCTACACCCTCTTCGGCTTCGCCGCGGACGCCTTCGGGCGGCGCAGGAGCTATGTCGTCTACCTGCTGGTCGCGGCGGCGCTCGTGCCCGTCTTCGGTTCGACGCATAGCCTCACATGGCTGCTCGTGCTCGGGCCGCTCGTGGGCTTCTTCGGCACCGGCTTCTTCTCCGGCTTCAGCGCCATCGCCGCAGAGCTGTTTCCCACGCAGGTGCGCGCCACGGCCATGGGCCTGAGTTACAACCTCGGGCGCGGCTTCTCAGCGCTGGCGCCGCTCGTGGTGGGCTACGTGGCCATGCGCCACTCGTTCTTCCTCGCGTTCCTGATCCTCGCGCTGGCTTTCCTGCTCGCCGCGGGGCTCGCCCTGCTGCTGCCCGAGACGAAGGGCAAGGAGCTCGAGTGAGCCGGCCGCGCTAGAAGCGGCGCCCTGCCGCGAGCGCTTCGATTCGAGAGGCGAGGAAACGCCGCTCGGGCCCGGTCGCGGCGAGCGACACGGCCGTCTCGAGCGCGCGGACGGCCTCCTCGCTCCGCCC
>DATEUE010000289.1:0-2477 GCA_035283305.1 Vicinamibacteria bacterium
GTCGCGATAGGCCCCTTCCCAGTAGGTCCAGATGGCGCCCTTGTTGAGCACGGGATCCCAGACGCGCAGGCGCAGCCGGTTCTGGATCAGGCCGACCTGGCCGCTCGCGTCCACGACGACCTTGGCGCGCACCTCACGCTCGCGGCCATCCTCTCCCTTCACGCGTACGCCGCGAGCGCGGCCATCCTCCATGATCACGTCCAGCACGCGCACGCCTTCGTGGGCGTCCACGCCGTGTTCCCTGGCGTTGTCGAGCATCAGCTTGTCGAACTCGCTGCGCACCACCTGCCAGGTCTGCGAGCACTCGTGCGGCTTGTTGTCCCAGAAGTAGAAGGGCGCCGACAGCTTGCCGTTGGCGTTCACGAACTGGACGCTGTGCTTCTTGACGAAGTGGCTCTGCTGCATCTTCGGCAGCATGCCCAGGCGCTTCAGGACCCAGTAGGTCTCGGGAATCAGCGACTCGCCGATGTGGAAGCGCGGGAAGCGCTCGCGCTCGAAGAGCTGGACCTTGTAGCCCTGCTGGGCGATGAGGGTGGAGGTGGTGGATCCGGCGGGTCCGCCGCCGACCACCACGACGTCGGGATCGCCGTTGCCGCTGCTCGTCATCGACCTTGTTCCTCCACGACGAAACGCCGCGCCTTCATCTCGAAGCGCGGCAGGGTCCTGGGCTCGACGGCCCGCACGGGAACGGTGAGGCCCAGCGCCTCGCGTAGGCGCTTGCTCACCGCCTCGGCGAGCGCCGACTGCCCCTCGACGCCCGCGGCCGGCTCGATCTCGACCGACAGCGTACGCATCTCGTGGCTGCGCGAGAGGGTCGAGCGGAACTCCACGATCTCGTGGAAGGCGCGCACCACCGCCTCGATCGCGGCAGGGTAGACGTTGACCCCGCGCACGTTGACCATGTCGTCGGCGCGGGCCAGGATCCCGCCCTCGAGCCGCGCCCAGGTGCGGCCGCAGGCGCAGGGCTCGGAGCGGCGCACCACGATGTCGCCCGTGCGGTAGCGCAGGACCGGGCTCGCGCTACGGCCGAGGCTCGTGACGACCAACTCGCCCCGGGTCCCGTCCTGCACCGGCCCTAGCGTCGTGGGGTCGACCACCTCGCAGAGGAACCGGCTCTCGTTAAGGTGCAGGAAGCCGGGCGCTTCCCAGCACTCGAAGCTCAGCGGGCCCACCTCGGTGAGCCCGTGGTGGTCGATCACGCGCGCGCCCCAGCCCTGCTCGATGCGCTCGCGGGTGGCGGGGATGCTGCCGCCCGGCTCGCCCGCCACGATCAGGACCCGCACCCGGCTCTCGCGCAGCCTCACGCCCTCGGCCGCGGCCACTTCGAGCAGGTGCAACGCGTAGGTCGGCGTACAGCACACGACGTCGACCGCGAGGCTGTCGATCAGCGACAGGCGCAGCGGGCTCGACATGCCTCCGCCGGGGACGCAGTGCACCCCGGCCTGCGAGCCCGCGTCGAAGGCGACCCAGAATCCGAGGAAGGGGCCGAACGAGAACGGGAAGAAGGCGCGGTCGCCTTGACCCACGCGAGCGGCGCGGTACACGGCCTTCCAGCACTCGATGAGCCACTGCCAGCTCTCGTTGGTGTCGATCCAGCGCAGGGGCTGACCCGTGGTGGACGAGGTCTGGCAGTAGCGGGTGTAGTGCGGGAGCGGCTCGGTGAGCGCGGTGCCCCAGGGTGGGTTCACGGCCTGATCGTCCGTGAGCTCGGCTTTCGTGGTGAAGGGCAGCTCGGCGAGGTCGCGCGGGAAGCGCAGGTCGCCCACCCGCACGCCGGCCGCTTCGAGCTTGTGCGTGTAGAAGCGGTTTCGCCCCTGGAGCTCGCCGAGCAGCTCGCCGAGCTTTCGCCCCTGCAACGACGCGAGGGCCTCGTACTCCAGTCGCTCGTCCGTCGGGAGCGAGGTGGCGCTCACTTCAGGGTCTCTTCGTCGTCCGTCGACCGGGCCGGGGCCACCGCGAGACGCGTTCGGATCTCCGGAGGGATCGAGGCCCGGCGCATCGGCTGGTTCGGCCGACGGCTCGCGCAAGCGATCGTGAAGCGCCCCGTCGCGATCCGTGTCTCGCCCCGCGTCAGCACGCAGGTGTAGCGGATCGTCCCCTCTTCGATCGCGACTATGCGGATCCAGACCTCGAACTCGTCCTCGAAGCGGAGCGCGCGGTGGTAGTCGAAGGACGCCTGGACGCGAGGCCAGCCGACCTCCGAGCCTCTCGGATGGATGCTCAGCCCGGCCGCCCGCCACAAGGCGCACTCCGCTTCCTCCATGTACAGGAAGTAGCGGCTGAAGTGCACGACGCCCGCGGCGTCCGTCTCGTGGAACTGGACCCGCCGCGTGAGACGGTGCTCGAAGACGGGGGCGTCAGACAAGGGGCAGGATCTCCACGATGTCCCCGACCTTGCGGCCGTCGATGCTCATCTCGGTCTGCCGGCCGTAGAGGACGCGCGGCTCCCGCATCCAGAAGACACCCATCATCTCGGA
>DATEUE010000290.1:0-26071 GCA_035283305.1 Vicinamibacteria bacterium
GGTCTCGTTCCCCGGCGTGGGCCCGCGAGCGGCGCGTCGTGGCCGCGGCGAGCGGTGATGTCCCCGCGCTCGACGACAAGGGCGCGATCCGCCCGGGGGTGAAGGTGCGCCACCCGCTGTTCGGGGTCGGCACGGTCCTGCGCCGCGAGGGCGACGGCGACGACTTCAAGGTGACCGTCTCGTTCCCGGGCGTGGGCGCGAAGAAGCTGGTCGCGCGCTACGCTGGGCTGGAAGTCGTCTAGCTTAGCTTAGCTAGGCCTTGGGCGTCAGGCTCTGGATCACCCAGCGCGACATCATGCGGCCGCCACCCGACTGGCCCTTGAGGTCGTAGCGCCGCAGCGTCATCGTGTAGGGCTTCGGCGCCCCACCGATCGTCAGGTTGACGTCGATGTCGCGCGAGAGCACTTCGCCGGTCAGGCTCTCCAGGTCGTCGACCTGTCCGATCGAGAGGGTGACGTTGCGCTTCTCGCGCTCGACGGCCGCCTTCGCCTCGGCGACGGCCTTCTTCAGCCGCCGGTCCTCGTTCTGGAAGTTGTCCCACTTGTCGGCGATCGGCTGCAGCGCCGCCGGGTACTTGGTGCCCTTCTGCTGGGCCTGGCGCACCTGGTCGAGCTTGGGGTAGATGTTCAGGTCGTTGCCCCAGGTGCGCGCGTCGCGGGTGTTCTTGTCGAGCTCGGCCTGCAGGTCCTTCTGCTTCTTCACCAGGTCGGGGAGCGCTGCGGGGGCTTTCACTTCCGCGCCTTCGGCGACGATCTTCCAGTCGTCGACCTTCTGGTCGAAGGCCACCATGGCGAAGCTCGTCAAGGTGCCCTGGTCGTTGGCTTTGAGCGCGCCAAAGTACTGGTCGACCACCTTCGACTCGGAGCTACCGCAGGCAAACCCGGCCAGAGCCAGACCCACCGCCACCGCGAGTGCTGTTCCTCGCTCCCTCATGGTTCCTCCTTGGACGCCCCGGGGCCCGCCGGGTCACCCGGGCTTTCTTCGTCTTCTTCTCTTTCGGCCAAGCGGGCGACCGAGACCAGATGGTCGCTCGCTTCGAGCTGGATCAGGCGGACGCCCTGGGTGTTGCGGCCGATCGTGGAGATGTCCGCCGTGTTCAGCCGGATGATCATACCCTTTTCGGTGATGAGCATCACCTCCTCATCGGCGCGCAGGAAGTTGACCCCGACCACCGGCCCGTTGCGCTCGGAGGTCTTGATGTTGATGAGCCCCTTGCCGCCGCGGCTCTGCAACCGGTACTCGCCGAGCTCGGTGCGCTTGCCGTAGCCGTTGCGCGTCACGGTGAGCACGGTGCCGCCCGCGCGCACCACCTCGAGGCTCACCACCGCGTCGGCGTCCTCGAGGTCGATCCCCCACACCCCGTAGGCGGTGCGACCCATCGGCCGGACGTCCTCCTCGGAGAAGTGGATCGCCATCCCCTGCTGCGTTCCGAGCAGGATCTCGTCGGTGCCCGACGTGATCACGGCGTCGATCAGCTGGTCCTCGTCCTCCACCGACAGCGCGATGATGCCCGACGGGCGCGGGTTCGAGAACGCGGTGAGCTCGGTCTTCTTGACGATGCCGCGCCGCGTCACCAGCAGCACGAATCCGCCCGCGCCGAAGTCGCGCACCGCGCAGAACGCCGCGATCTTCTCGCCGTCGACGAGCTGCACCAGGTTCACGACCGCCTTGCCCTTGCCTTGCGGGCCCACGTCGGGAACCTCGTGCACCTTCAGCCAGTAGATGCGGCCGCGGTCGGTGAAGATCAGGATGTACGAGTGCGTCGAGGCGATGAACAGATCCGAGACGAAGTCCTCGTCCCGCGTCTTCATCCCCACGCGCCCGCGGCCTCCGCGCTTCTGCGCGCGGTAGGTGGTGATCGAGGTGCGCTTGATGTAGCCGGTGTGCGTGATCGAGATCGCCACGTCCTCGTCGACGATCAGGTCCTCGACCGCGATCTCGTTGGCGGCGCCCACGATCTCGGTGCGCCGCGGATCGCCGTGGGCTTCGCGGATCTCCTTGAGCTCGGTCGTGATGATCTGGTCGATGCGCGCGGGTTTCGCGAGGATGTCCCTCAAATCGGCGATGCGCACGACCAGCTCCTGGAGCTCGTCCTGGATCTTCTGGCGCTCGAGGCCCGTGAGCCGCGAAAGCTGCAGCTTGAGGATCTCGTCGGCCTGGATCTCGCTGAGCGCGAAGCGTGAGATCAGGCCCTGCTTCGCGATCTCCGGCGTGAGCGCCGCTCGGATGAGGGCGATCACCTCGTCGAGGTGATCGAGGGCGATCACGTAGCCCTCGAGCACGTGGGCGCGCGCCTCGGCCTTGCGAAGCTCGAAGGCCGTGCGCCGCCGCACCACCTCACGCCGGAAGTCGATGAACAGCTCGCAGGCGTCGAGCAGGTTCAGCACCCGCGGCCGCTGGTCCACGATCGCCAGCAGGATCACGCCGAAGCTGTCCTGAAGCGGCGTGTGCTTGTACAGGTTGTTGAGGATCACCTGCGCCGGCTCGCCCTTCTTGACGTCCACCACCACGCGCATGCCCTGGCGGTCGCTCTCGTCGCGCACGTCCTGGATGCCGCGGATCCTGTCCTCGCGCGCGAGCTCGGCGATCTTCTCGATCAGGCGCGCCTTGTTCACCTGGTATGGGATCTCGGTGATCACGATCGACTCGCGGTCGTTCTTGCGCGCCTCGATCTCGGCCCTGGCGCGCATCACGATCGAGCCGCGGCCGGTGCGATAGGCCGAGAGGATGCCCTCCTTGCCCATGATGAAGCCGGCGGTCGGGAAGTCCGGGCCGTGGATGCGCGCGATCACGCCCTCGAGCCGCTCGTCCGGCGTCAGGTCCTGGTTCTCGAGCAGGAAGCCGAGCGCGTCCACCACCTCGCCCAGGTTGTGGGGCGGGATGTTGGTGGCCATCCCCACCGCGATCCCGGCCGCGCCGTTCACCAGCAGGTTGGGCAGCACCGTCGGCAGCACCGTCGGCTCGACCGAGCTGTCGTCGTAGGTGGGCTGGTAGTCGACGGTGTCCTTCTCGATGTCCTCCATCATCGAGGCGCCGAGCCGGGTGAGCCGCGCCTCGGTGTAGCGCTGGGCCGCGGGCGGGTCGCCGTCCACCGAGCCGAAGTTGCCCTGCCCGTCGACGAGCACGCCGCGCATGTTGAACGGCTGCGCCATGCGCACGAGCGTGTCGTAGATCGCCTGGTCGCCGTGAGGGTGGTAGTTGCCCATCACCTCGCCGACGATCTTGGCGCACTTCCGGGGAGCGCGGCCCGGCTGCAGCCCCATCTGCTGCATGCCGTACAGCACGCGGCGGTTGGCGGGCTTCAGCCCGTCGCGCACGTCGGGCAGCGCGCGGCCGATGATCACGGACATCGCGTAGTCCATGTAGGACTGGCGCATCTCGTCCGCGATGTTGGTGGGGATGCGGCTGTGCGCGAACGGTGCGGGCGGCGGCGTTTCTTCGGCCATGCTAGATGTCGAGGTTCCTCACGTTGAGCGCGTTCTCCTCGATGAACTGGCGGCGCGGCTCGACCGCGTCGCCCATCAGGGTGGTGAAGATGTTCTCGGCCACCTCGTCGTCCTCCAGGCGCACCTGCAGCAGCGTGCGGGTGGCCGGGTCCATCGTGGTCTCCCAGAGCTCCTCGGCGTTCATCTCGCCGAGGCCCTTGTAGCGCGAGATCGTCATGCCCTTCTTGCCCTCGGCGAGGATGTGCGTCACCAGCGCGTCGCGCGTCGCGACCTCTGTCTCGCCGCCGTCGACCACCGTGAGCGGGGGCTGGTCGAGCTCACGGATCTCCTCGTAGGTCGCGTAGAGCGCGCGGTACTCGGCGGAGGCCACGAAATCGTCGCCGACCTCGACCTCCTTCGGGTGCCCGTTGCCTGAGGTCTGGAGCTTGATGTCGAAGACACCGTGCTCCTCGTCGCGCTCCAGGAACACCTCGCCGCCGGAGTCGCGCAGCGGCTGGATCAACTCCAGCAGCCGCGGCTTGTCGGTGAAGGTCTCCTTGTCCTTGACGCGCCCGCGCAGCAGCAGCTCGACGATCGGGCGCGGCACGCCGCGCCGCTCGATGCGCTCCATCAGCTTCTGCACCGTCACCATCTTGCCGACCAGGTGCGCGAGCCGCGCGCCCTCGAACTCCTGCCCGGAAGAGAGCCGCACCTTGCGGTTCTCGGCCGCGCGCGTGAGCAGGAAGCCGTCGAGCGCGTGCTCGTCCTTGAGGTAGGTGACGCTCTTGCCGTGCTTCACCTTGTAGAGCGGCGGCTGCGCGATGTAGAGGTGGCCGCGCTCGATCAGCTCCTTCATCTGGCGGTAGAAGAACGTGAGCAGCAGCGTGCGGATGTGGCTGCCGTCGACGTCGGCGTCGCACATGATGATGATCCGGTGGTAGCGCAGCTTCGCGACGTCGAAGTCGTCGGCGCCGACGCCGGTGCCGAGGGCCGCGATCATGTTGCGGATCTCCTCCGACGCGAGCGTCTTGTCGAGGCGTGCCTTCTCCACGTTCAGGATCTTGCCCCGCAGCGGCAGCACCGCCTGGAAGGCGCGGTCGCGCCCCTGCTTGGCGGAGCCGCCGGCCGAGTCGCCCTCGACCAGGTACAGCTCGCAGTTCTCGGGGTTGCGCTCCTGGCACTCGGCGAGCTTGCCGGGGAGGCCGGCCCCATCGAGGGCGCCCTTGCGGCGCGTGAGGTCGCGCGCCTTCCTGGCCGCCTCGCGCGCGCGCGAGGCGTCGAGGATCTTCGACGCGATCCGCTTGGCGTCCTGCGGGTGCTCCTCGAGGAAGGCGGAGAGTCGCTCGTTCATCAGGCTCTCGACGATGCCCTTCACCTCGGAGTTGCCGAGCTTGGCCTTGGTCTGGCCCTCGAACTGGGGGTTGGGGACCTTCACGCTGATGACGCCGGTGAGACCCTCGCGCGTGTCCTCGCCCTCGAAGCTCTCGCCCTCCTTGAGCAGCCCCGCCTGGAGACCGTAGCCGTTCAGGCTGCGGGTCAGCGCGCCGCGAAAGCCGGCGAGGTGGCTGCCGCCATCGTGGGTGTTGATGTTGTTGGCGTAGCAGTGGATGTTCTCGGCGTAGCCGTCGTTCCACTGCAGCGCGATCTCGACGGCAACCCCGTCACGCTCGCCGCCGAGCTCGATCGGCTTCTGCGGCAGCGTTTCCTTGTTGCGGTTCAGGTGCTCGACGAAGGAGCTGATGCCGCCCTCGTACTGGAAGCGGTGCTTCTTGTTGTCGCGCTCGTCCTCGAGAGTTATCAGGATGCCGCGGTTCAGGAACGAGAGCTCGCGCAGCCGCTGCGACAGCGTGTCGAAGCTGAAGGTGGTGGTCTCGAAGATCTGCGGGTCGGGCTTGAAGGTGACCTTGGTGCCGCGCCTGTCCGTCGTCCCCGTCTGCTCGAGCCGGCTCTGCGGCAGGCCGCGCGAGTAGGACTGGCGGTAGACCTTGCCGTCGCGCCAGATCTCGAGCTCGACGAGGTCCGAGAGCGCGTTCACGACCGAGATCCCAACGCCGTGCAGGCCGCCCGAGACCTTGTAGGCCCCCTTGTCGAACTTGCCGCCGGCGTGCAGCTTGGTCATCACGACTTCCGCGGCGTCGAGGCCCGACTCGTGGGGTCCCACCGGGATGCCGCGCCCGTTGTCGATCACCGTCACCGAGTTGTCGATGTGGATCGTGACGGCGATCTCGCTGCAATAGCCCGCGAGCGCCTCGTCGACCGAGTTGTCCACGACCTCGTAGACGAGGTGGTGGAGCCCGGCCTCGCCGGTGGACCCGATGTACATGGCAGGCCGGACGCGGACCGCCTCGAGCCCCTCCAGGATGCGGATCGCCTCGGCGCCGTACTCGGCCGCCACGCCTTCCGGTGTCTTGCCTTGCGTCTCGCTCATGTCCCCCGTCTTCCGGTTCCCCGGCGTCACGCGCTGCGGACCGCGCCCCCCGAAACCTCGTAGATGCGGCCCAGCGGGCGGAGGCTCTCCGCCCAGCCGGGGTGCGCCGTCGTAACCCAGGCCTGACCGCGCCGCGCGACCTCTGCGCAGAGCGCGCCCGCTCGTTCCTCGTCGAGCTCCGAATCGAGATCGTCGAGCAGCGCCACCGCCGCCCGACCCGTCTCTTCGCACAGCACCTTGAGGCTCGCGAGCGCCAGCGCCAGCAGCAGGCTGCGCGCCTGTCCGGAGGAGGCCGCTTCGCCGGCGTCCTGACCGTCGAGCAGCAGCTCGACCGTGTCGCGGTGCGGCCCGGCCAGGCTGCGGCCGGCGGCACGCTCGCGCGGCGCGAGAACCCGCAGCGCCTCCGCGAGCGCTCTCCGCCCCTCCGGCTCCCCGGCGTGGCTCGGGCGCACCCGCACCTCGTAGCGCTCGCGCGCGGGCCGAAAGCCCTGCTCGAGAGCCGTGCTGAGCCGTGTCGCATACGCGGCGCGGCGCTGGCGCAGCCGCGCGCCGCACGCCACAAAACGCTCGGTCCAGGCGTCCTCGTCGCGCGCGCGCGACTCGAGGGCGGCGTTGCGCTGGGTGAGCACGCGCTCGAACTGCCTGAGCTCGGCCCGGTAAGAGGGCCACAGCGCGGCCGCCTGCCGATCGAGGAACTGGCGGCGGTCGCGCATGGTTCCGTAAACCACGCGCAGCCGCTCGCTCGAGTACACGACCACGTCGAGACGGCCGTGGTACTCCCCGGGGCGCACCTCGCGGCCGTTGACGCGGAACGCCCGCCGGCCCGGCTCGAGCTGGACCTCGAGCTCGGAGGAGAGCTCGTCGTGGGTGGCGGCCGACGCCACGAGGAAGCCCGCACCGCGACGGATGACGCTGGTCGCGTCGTCGGTGCGGAAGGAGCGGCCGCGCGCGACGAGCCCCACCGCCTCGAGAAGCGACGTCTTGCCCTGCCCGTTCCTGCCCACGAACACGTTCAGCCCCGGTCCGAGCTCGAGCTTCGCCTCACGGATGTTGCGCAGGTCGCGCACTCGAAGCTGCTGCACCCAGACCAACCGCCCTCCCTCGTGACGTCCCTAGAACCGCATCGGCATGACGACGTAACGGTAGTCGCCGCCGTCCTCGCTCACCGGCCGCAAGAGCCCCTGGCTCTCGCCGTCCTTGAGCTCGAGCGCCACCTGGTCCCCGCCCACCACAGCCAGGAAGTCGAGCAGGTATTGGGCGTTGAAGCCGATCTCCACGAGTCCGCCTGTGTACTCGACCGGCAGCGACTCGCGCGCCTCGCCGAACTCGGGCGACGACGCTGTGAGCTCGATCTTCCCTTCGTCGAGCCCCAGCTTGACGGCTCGGCCGCGGTCGGAGGAGAGCAGGCTCACGCGCCTGATCGCGCTCTGAAGCGCCTCGCGTCCGACGTTCACCTTCTTGTCGCCGGTCACTGCGATCACCTTCTCGAACGCCGGAAACTGCGCTTCGACCTGCTTGGAGGCGAGGGTACGGCCGCCGATCCCGAAGATCAGGTGGCCGTCGCCTTGCTGAAAGGAAACCGTCTCGTCGCCACCGGCTTCCTCGATCAGCCGCGCGAGCTCGCTGATGGCCTTGCGCGGCACCAGCACGCGGACGGCTTCGGCCAGCTTGAGTGTCGCCTTGCGCTGCGCCCACGCCAACCGGTGCCCATCCGTCGCGACCATGGCCACGGCCTCCTTGTCGAGCACCAGCAGCGCCCCCGCCAGGTAGTAGCGGGCATCCTCGGCGGTGATCGCGAACGCGGTGCGCTGGATGAGCTCGCGCAGCAGCTTCGCCGGCAACTCGATGCCGCGGCCACCCTTGCCTTCCGGAAGGCTCGGGAAGTCCTCGCGCGGCAGGCCCGCCATGCGGAACTCCACCCGCTCGCAGCGGATGCGCGCCCACGCGTCGCTCTCGAGCGTGAGCCGCACGTCGTTCTCGGGCAGCGAGCGGACGATCTCGTAGAGCTTCTTGGCTGCGAGCGTGACGGAGCCCTCCTCGACCACCTCGGCCGCGCAGCCACAGCGCAGCGAGACGTCCAGGTCGGTCGCCGCGATGCGGATCTCTCCGGCGCGCGCCTCGCAGAGCACGTTCGACAGGATCGGGATCGAGCTCTTGCGCTCCACGATTCCCTGGACGAGCTGCAGCTCCTTCGCGAGGTCGTTGCGCTGGACACGGATTTCCATGGGTTCCTCTTCTATCTGTCTATCAAGGAAGAGAGACTTCTACTTATATTGTTGAAAGGCGCTGTGGATCTGTGGAAAGCCCCACATCTAGAAGACCCATCGGTACTTGGGCTGAGGATGGAGCTGTGCGTGTCTGACGCGAGCACGAGCCCACGTGTGGAGCGGGGTTTTCCGCGGGAAGCCGCGCGGCAGTTCAACAGCACGAGATGTGGGAAAAGCTGCAAGTTCATCGGAACGCTTGCACGAAGCTGTGGATCAGCCTGTCGAATTCGGGATCCTGCTTCCGCATGTCGTCGATCTTGCGGATCGAGTGGATCACCGTCGAGTGATGCTTGCCGCCGAACTCCTTGCCGATCTCTGGAAGCGACGCGGTCGTCAGGCTCTTGGTCAGGTACATCGCGATCTGGCGCGGCTGCGCGATCGACTTGGAGTTGTTCTTGGCCTTGAGCTCGCTGATCTTCAGGCTGTAGTGATCGGCCACGTACTTCTGGATCATCTCGATCGAGACGGGCTTGTCCTCCGTGTGCAGCAGGTCGCGGAGCGTCTCCTGGGCGAGCGGCAGGTCGATGTCGCGTCCCGTCAGGCTCGCGTACGCGATCAGCCGGATCAGGCTGCCCTCGAGCTCGCGGATGTTGGTCTTGACCTTGCTCGCGATGAAGAGGGCGACGTTCTCCGGCAGGAACACCCGCTCGGCCTCGGCCTTCTTGCGCAGGATCGCGATCTTGGTCTCGATGTCCGGCGCTTGGATGTCGGCGATCAGGCCCCACTCGAAGCGGCTGTGGAGACGCTCCTCGATCGTCGGGATCTGGCGCGGTGGGCAGTCCGAACTCACCACGATCTGCTTCTGGCCGTCGTGGAGCGCGTTGAAGATGTGGAAGAACTCCTCCTGGGTGCGGTCCTTGCCGGCGATGAACTGGATGTCGTCGATCAGCAGCACGTCGATCGCGCGGTACTTCTGGCGGAACTGCGGCAGCCGGTCGAAGCGGATCGCGTTGATCATCTCGTTGATGAAGCGGTCGGTCGAGATGTACGCCAGGTTGAGCTTCTTCTCCCGCGCGAGGATGTAGTGGCCGATCGCGTGCATCAGGTGCGTCTTCCCGAGGCCCACGCCGCCGTAGATGAAGAGCGGGTTGTAGGACTTCGAGGGGATCTCCGCGACGGCGCGCGCCGCCGCGTGCGCGAACTGGTTGGACGAGCCGACGACGAAGCTGTCGAAGGTGTACTTCGGGTTGAGCGCAGCCGTCTCGCGCTCGCTCGGCGCCTGCGCCTGCCCCTGAGCCTTGTCCTCCTCGCGCTCCTCGAACACCACCTGCAGCTGGGGCTGTCCCGCCTCGGCGAGCGCCTCCTGCAGGATGCTCCGGTAGTTCTTGGTGAGCCACTCGCGGAACTGCGCATTCGGGACGCCGATCCGCAGCGTACGGCCGTCCAACGCGAGGTAGCTCGTGGGCCTGAACCAGGTGGCGAAGCTGTGGCGGTTGATCTTGCCTTCGACCCGCGCCAGAACGTCGTCCCAGAGGTTTTCCGACATCGAGCCCCTTGTCCGCCGCTCCGGCCTCAGCCGCAGGGACAGAAGCAAGTCTTTTTAAATCAACAACCTAACGACATGGACGCCCTATGGGGGGATCCCGCTCCGGCACCGTATCTCTTTTGCACAGAGATTTCAACAGTTGTGGAAAAGGTCGGAAAGGGAACCATGCGGGGGTTGCAGTCGTGGATGCCCAGCGAACCCACGAAAGGTATCACACCGGCCGACGACGGTACAAGGACCGCGGCCCTAGCGGGGCGCTCCCGATTTGACAGGACCCCCGCCCACTCGCTAAAGTTTTGAGTTTGTCCGGGGCCGGCGCTGTCGTGAGGCCCCCCGGATCACGGGGTCACCAATGAAGAGGACGTTCCAGCCGAACAACCGTCGCCGCAAGCGCACCCATGGGTTCCTCGTGCGCATGCGCACCAAGGGGGGCCAGCTGGTCCTGAAGCGCCGCCGCCAGAAGGGCCGCAAGCGCATCGCGGCCTGACGAGGGTGGTGCGGGGATCCGCGGGGACGCATGCGGTCGCGCCACGGGCCCCGCAGGCGACTGCGCACCGCCGCCGAGTTCGACGCCGTGTTCAAGCGGGGCGCGCGTCTCCCAGGCCGGCTGTTCCTGCTCGTGGTGGCGCAGAGCCGGGTACGCTTCGATCGTCTCGGTCTCGCCGTGAGCCGCAAGGTCGGCGGCGCGGTCGCGCGCAACCGGGCGCGGCGCCTCGTGCGCGAGAGCTTCCGCCGGCTGCCGCAGGCCCCGGGAGCCGGGATCGACGTGGTCGTGGTCGCGCACAAGGAGCTCGTCTTGTGCAGCCAGGCCGAGGTGGACCGTGAGCTCCGAGAACGCCTCCGTCGCGTCCCTCGAACGCCCCGGGCGGGCCGCGCGCCTGCTGCTGCTGGCGGTTGAGGCCTACCGTGTGCTGCTCTCGCCCCTTCTCGGAGGGCACTGCCGCTTCTGGCCGAGCTGCAGCGCCTACGCCGAGGAGGCGATTCGCAGGCACGGGGCGCGGCGTGGCGCGGCCCTGGCGCTCGCACGCCTGCTGCGCTGCCAGCCGTTTCACCGCGGGGGCATCGACCCCGTCCCTTAGTTTTTCTCCTGCTAGGATGCCGTGATGGAAGAACGCCGTTTGCTCCTCGCCGTGGCGCTGTCGCTGCTCGTGCTGACGGCGTACAGCCTGCTCTTCTCGCCCCCGCCGCCCGCACCGGCCCCGGCCACGGCCGTGCCCCAGGCCGGGCCCGCGACGGCGCTCACCCCAGCGCCCGGCCCGGCCGAAGCCGCGCCGCCCGCCGCGGCGGAGGCGACGCGCGCCGCCGTGGCGGCTCCCCCGGCGGCTCCCGTCGTCGACCCACGCGAGCGGCGCGTGGAGCTGGTGGCGCCCGACTTCACCGTCGCGTTCACGAACCGCGGCGCGCGGCTCGTCTCGTGGACGCTCTCGCGTTACCGCGACGCGCGCGGCGCGCCGGAAGAGATGGTCCCCGCGGGCGCCGGCGTGCGCCCCCTCGACCTGGAGACCGGCATCCCCGAGCTCGACGCCTCGCTGCGTGACGCCTTGTTCGTGCCCTCGGCGGAGACGCTCGCGCTGCGGGAGGACGAGCCGCAGTTGCTGCGCTTCGAGTTCGCCTCGGGCGAGATCGAGGCGCGCAAGACGCTCACGTTCCGGGCGGCGGGCCTCGTCGAGGTGAGCGTGATCGTGAAGCGGGCGGGGCGCGAGGTCCCCACCCGGCTGCTGTGGGGGCCCGGCATCGGCAACCCCTCGGCCGAGGAGCGCGAGGTCCAGGGCTACCAGGAGCCGGCCGGCGTGGCGCTCGCGGGGTCGGGCGTCCTGCGCCGCGCGGCGAGCAGCATCCCCGACACCGGCGAGAGCCTCGCGGGCGTACGCTGGGCGGGCGTCGAGAGCCACTACTTCGCCGCCCTCTTCGTGGCGCCGGGAGCGCCGCTCGGAGCCTCGCTTCGCAAGCAGAGCGTGCCCGCGGTCGCGGACGAGAAGCCGCACACGCTGCCGGTCGTGGCCGTGGATGTGGCCGGCGGCGCCCCGCTCCAGCTGTTCGTGGGCGCCAAGGACCATCAGGCGATGGCCCGGCTCGGCCACGGCCTCGAGCGGGTGGTCCCGGTCGGCGACTGGATCGGCCCGATCGTGGTGCCGCTCATGGGGCTGCTGCGCTTCGTTCAGGAGCGCGTCGGCAACTGGGGCTGGTCGATCGTGGTGCTCACGGTCCTGATCAACCTGGCGATGGCGCCCTTCCGTCACTACAGCATCGTGAACGGCATCAAGATGGCCCGGCTCGGCCCGGAGATGCGCCAGATCCAGGACCGCTACCGCAAGGTCCCGCTCATGGACCCTCGCCGCCAGCAGATGCAGGAGGAAGTGGCGGCGCTCTACGCCCGCCACGGCATGAGCATGGGCTCGCAGATGATGGTGGGCTGCCTGCCGCTGCTGCTGACGATGCCGTTCCTGTTCGCGTTCTACCGGGTGCTGACGGTGTCCGTCGACCTGCGCGGGGCGGACTACCTCTGGATTCCGGACCTGGCGCAGAAAGATCCGCTGTTCCTGACCCCGGTGCTGATGGGGGTCTCGATGTTCGTGATGCAGAAGATGACGCCGAGCACGCTCGACCCCGCCCAGCAGCGCATCATGATGTTGATGCCGCTGATGCTCGCCGGCATGTTCCTGTGGGCCCCCGCCGGGCTCAACCTGTACTGGCTGACGTCCAACCTCTGGTCGATCCTGCAGCAGGCCGTGTCGCTGCGCCTGCTGCAACCCCAGGCCGCGCGCGAGCGCCGCGAGAAGAAGGGCCGATGAAGGACCACGTCTTCTCCGGCGCGGACGTGTCCGAGGCGCTCGCGCTGGCCGCGGCCAATCTCGGGCTGCCGCTCGCCGAGCTGCGCTACGTGGTGCTCGAGGCCGGCGCCCCGGGCGGGCGCGGGCTCTCGCCCACCTCCGCGCGGATCGCCGTGCTGCTCCACGAGGAACCCGCGCCCGGCGCCCCGCCGGCTCGAACCCCCCAGGGGACGCCGGCCCCGGCGCAAGCCCAGGATCCGAGCGCGGGGATCCGCGAGACCATCCGTGTCATCGCCGAGGCCGGCGGCCTCGCGGTCTCCGCCGAGATCGAGGACGGCCCCGAGGCGGTGCTGGTGCACCTGCGCGGGGAAGACCGCGCGTTCTTTCTCGAGCCGGACGGCCAGGCCGAGGTGCTGCGCGCGACCGAGCACCTGCTGCTGCGGCTCTACGGCGCGGCACTCCAGCCGCGCGCCTTGCGGCTCACGGGGGAGGGCTTCCGCGAGCGGCGAGACGAGGCGCTCGCGGCCGAGGCGCGCCGGGTCGCCGAGGCCGTCCGCGGCGACGGTGTGGCCCGCACCATGCCGCCGCTCAACGCGTACGAGCGGCGCGTGGTCCACATGGCGCTTCAGGCCGAGCCGGGGATCACGACCGCGAGCTCCGGCGAGGGCGCCGAGCGCCGATTGACGGTCGCGCCCGCCCCCGGGCCCAAGGGTGACGCTCCCGCCGAGTGAGCACCGCGCCCCGCTCGAGGCGCTCGGCCTCAACGGCCCGGCGCTCGGGCGGCTCGCCGCCTACCTCGACACCCTGGCGGCGTGGAGCCCACGCGTCAACCTGACCGGGGCACGCACCGCTGCCGAGCGCGTCACCTGGCTGGTGGCCGACGTCGTGGCCGCCGCGCACCTGCCGGCCCCGGGGCGACTCATCGACGTGGGCTCCGGGAACGGCACGCCGGGCCTGGTCCTGGCGCTGCTGCGCGACGACCTCGACGTCACGCTGCTCGAGCCGCGGGCCCGGCGCTGGGCGTTTCTGCGGGAAGCGGCCCGTGCCACAGGCCGACCCGGAATCGACGTGCTGCGCCTTCGCCACGACAGCTACTCCGGCCCAGCGGCCGAAACCGTCACGCTGCGGGCGCTAGCGCTGCCGCTCGCGGAGCTCCAGCGGCTGCTGCGGCCGGGGGGCCGCCTGATCGTATTCGGCGGCCGGCCGCTGGCCGGCCCGGGCTTCACCGCCAGCGTCGAAGGGCAGGGCCTGCCCGGGGGCGTGACGGTCTTCCGCCGGGGCTGACAGGCCGGAAGGTCGCCCGGGCCCGAGACGCCGCGGCGCCGAACATGTGCCACGTGAAACACGCGGCGCCGAGCCGCCGCGGGCGATGTTTCACGTGGCACATCAAGGGGCCGACCGACGAAAAAGCCGATGGCGTGGGGGGAGCTCTTCCGCCGCTCCCCCCACACCCCCCTGGGCGGTGTTATCCTGCCGGTCTTTCCGGCGGGGATGGACGACGAGCCTTGGGCCGCACGATCGCAATCGCCAACCAGAAGGGCGGGGTCGGCAAGACCACCACCGCCATCAACCTCGCCGCGAGCCTCGCGGCCGCGGAGCGGCGCGTGCTCGCCGTGGACGCCGACCCCCAGGGCAACCTGACCTCCGGGCTCGGCCGGCGGGCCCGCGAGCGGCGGCTGAGCCTCTACGAGGCGCTCATCGAGCAGCAGCCGCTCGACTCGGTGATGGTCCCGACCGACCTCGAGCACCTGACGCTCGTACCCTCCGACCGCAACCTCACCGGCGCCGAGGTGGAGCTCGTGAGCGTCCTCGCGAGGGAGTACCGGCTCAAGGAGGCGCTGGCACCGGTCACCGCGCGCTTCGACTACGTGCTGATCGACTGCCCCCCGAGCCTGGGCCTGCTCACGCTCAACGCGCTCACGGCCGCCCAGAGCGTGCTGGTCCCGATGCAGTGCGAGTTCTTCGCGCTCGAGGGGCTCTCCGAGCTCACCGCCACGCTGCAACGGGTCAAGCGCGTGCTCAACCCCGAGCTCGAGATCGAGGGCGTGCTGCTCACGATGGTGGACGAGCGCACCAACCTCACGCAGCAGGTGATCGCCGAGGTGCGCGAGCACTTCAAGGAGAAGGTGTTCACGACCCAGGTGCCCAGGAGCGTCAGGCTCGCCGAGGCGCCGAGCTTCGGCCAGCCGGTGATCCTCTATGACATCCGCTCGCGCGGGGCCGAGGCGTACCTGCAGCTCGCCCGCGAGCTCCTGTCGCAGGGCCAGCTGGCGCTCTTCGCCCCGTGACGAACGGCAAGCGCAAGGCGCTCGGACGCGGCCTGGCAGCACTCATCCCCGAGCCCGAGGGCGAAGCCCAGGCCGGACCGGGCGCCGCCACCCTGGCGCCGGTCGACCGGCTCGACCCCAACCCGTTCCAGCCGCGCTCCGCGATCGACCCGGAGCGGCTCGCCGAGCTTGCGGCCTCGATCCGCGCGAGCGGGATCGTCCAGCCGATCCTGGTGCGGCGGCGCGGCGAGCGCTACCAGATCATCGCCGGCGAGCGGCGCTGGCGCGCCGCGCAGGCGCTCGGGCTCGCGAGCGTGCCGGTCACGCTGCGCGATGTCCCGGACGAGCAGCTGCTGGAGCTCGCGCTCGTCGAGAACGTGCAACGCGAGGACTTGACGCCGCTCGAGGAGGCGCAGGCCTTCCAACGCATGCAGTCGGAGCTCGGGCTCACGCAAGAGGAGATCGCCCGCCGCGTCGGCCGCGACCGCACCACCATCGCCAACACGCTGCGGCTCTTGCGCCTGCCGCGCGAGCTGCGCGAGCTCGTGGGCCAGGGCGCGCTCGACGCCGGTCACGCGCGCGCCCTGCTGGCGCTCGACGCCGTCCCCGACCAGCTCGCGCTCGGCCGCGAGGCCGCGCGCAAGGGGCTCTCGGTGCGTGAGGTCGAAAGGCGCGTGGCGCTCCTGCGCGCGCCGCGGGGCGGGCGCGCTGTCGCGCGCAAGGACCCGAACACCGCTGCGGCCGAGGAGCGGCTCCGGCGCACGCTCGGCACGCGCGTCGAGATCCGCCGCCGCGGCAAGGGCGGAGTGGTCCGCGTGCTCTTCAAGAACGAGGCCGAACTGCAGCGGCTGTTCGAGCTGCTGCAGCGCGCGGGGCGCGCGCGATAGCGTGCTAGTCTGAAGCGGGATGCTGAAGCTCAAGGGCCTGCAGGCGGAGGACCTGAACGGCTTCCTCGACGACGGCACCGAGTTCTCGGGCGAGCTGCGCTTCCGCGACGTGCTGCGCGTCGACGGCCGCCTGAAGGGCCGCGTCGTCTCGGACAACATGCTGATCATCGGCGAGACCGGCCAAGTCGATGCCGAGATCGACTGCGGCATCGTCTCGATCCGCGGCAAGGTGACCGGCCAGGTGCACGGGCGTCAGCGCATCGAGTTGCTCGCGGGCTGTCGCGTGCTGGCGACGCTCGTCACGCCCAAGCTGGTGATCGAGGACGGGGCCTTCTTCCAGGGCGACTGCCGCATGGGAGACGGCGCGTCGGCGCCGCGCGAGGACGGGGCGGCGGGTCGCGTCACGCCGCCCGTGCCCGGCACGAGCGGCGAGGGCGGGTCGTAGCTGGCGTGAACGCGCGCGCGATCCAGATGCGGGGCGCCGCCCGAGCAAGAATACCTTTTTATATACCAGAGCCCTGGCGGACCTGCGGTCCGCCAGGGAGCATGTGAGCGACGAGCGCCAGCGGATCCTGAGGCTCACCGAGCAGGTGCGCTGCGCCGGTTGAGCGAGCAAGCTCGGCCCCGCCGAGCTCGCCCAGGTCCTGGGCGCCCTCGTCCCCTCCGACGACCCGCGCGTGCTGGTGGACCAGCGCACCGGCGACGACGCCGGCGTCTTCCGCCTCGACGAGAAGACGGCGCTGGTGCAGACGGTGGACTTCTTCACGCCGGTCGTGGACGACCCGCACGCCTTCGGCGCGATCGCGGCCGCCAACGCGCTCTCCGACGTGTACGCGATGGGCGGCCGGCCGCTCACGGCGCTCTCGATCGCCGCCTTCCCGGAGCGGGACTTCCCGGTCGAGTGGGCCCAGGCGATCGTGCGCGGCGGCTCCGAGACGCTCGCGCGGGCGGGCTGCGCGCTTCTTGGCGGGCACAGCGTGCGCGACCCCGAGATCAAGTTCGGCTACGCCGTCACCGGGCTCGTAGACCCCGCCCGCATGCTCACGAACGCCGCCGGGAAACCCGGGCAGGCGCTCGTGCTCACCAAGCCGCTCGGGACGGGCGTGATCGCGACCGCGCTCAAGGCGGGCAAGGCCCCCGAGGCGTCGGTGCTCGCGTCCACCGAGTCGATGAAGCAGCTCAACCGCGAAGCCGCCGAGGCCGCGCTGGCCCACGGCGTCGAGGCCGCGACGGACGTCACCGGCTTCGGCCTCGCCGGTCATGCCGCCGGGATCGCGCGCGAGAGCGGCCTCACGCTCGAGATCGAGCTCAAATCGCTGCCGCTGCTGGCGGGGGCGCTCGAGCTCGCCGAGCAGTTCCAGGCGGCAGGGCTCAAGGCGAACCGACAGGCCTTCGAGCCGCGCGTCGAGTATGGCGGCCGCGCGGAGCCGGCCAGGCAGGCCCTGCTCTACGACCCACAGACCTCCGGTGGCCTGCTGCTGCTCGTGCCGGAGGCGGAGGTTCCGGCCCTCGTCGCCCGGGTCGCGGGCGCGCGGGTCATCGGTTGCACCCGCAGCGCGGGCCCGCGGCCGCTCGTCGTGAGGGCCTGAAGGCGCCATGGCTTCTTTGACCATCTCTCGAAGCCCGTGGTATTCTGCCCCGCTTTCGTAAGGGCGATCCAAAGGCGACTGCCAGACCCGCAGCATGGACGCAAGACCAACAGCCAACATCAGTTCCGCGTGTGCGCCGGCGCCGGGCACGGGCGTGACGCCGTGAGCCGGGCCCCCCGGTCTCTCTCGCGCCGCTACGCCCGCGCACTGCTTTACGTGGCGAGCCAGGGCGGCGGGCGGGACGTGCTCGCGCTGCGGGACGAGCTGCGGGCCTTCGCCGAAGCGCTCGACGGCCACCCGCAGCTGCGGCTGGCGCTCGCGCACCCGACGCTCGCGGCGGAGCAGAAGCGGCGTGTGGTGGCGGCGCTCGCCGATGCCGCCAGGCTGACGCCGCTCGCGAAGCGACTGCTCGAGCTCTTGAGCTCGCGCGACCGGCTGGCGCTGTTGCCCGACGTGGCCGAGGCCTACGCCGATCTCGCCAACGCCGCGCACGGTGTCGTCGCGGCGGAGGCGACCTCGGCGGTGCCGCTCGCGGCGGAACAGAAACGCGCGCTCGAGACCGCGCTCAAGGGGGCGGCCGCGAGCGTCGAGCTGCGCACGCGGGTGGAGCCGGCGATCATCGGCGGGCTCGTGGTGCGCGCCTTCGGCCGGACCTACGACGGCAGCGTGCGCGAACACCTCGCCGCACTGAGGCGGCGGCTCGCCGCCTCCAGCTAACCGAGAAGACCAGGAAGGACGCCGCATGGAGATTCGCGCCGACGAGATCACGAGGATTCTTCGCGAGCAGCTCGGAGGCTTCAGCGCCGATATCGACGTCGCGGAGGTGGGCAGCGTGCTGAGCGTGGGTGACGGTATCGCCCGCATCCACGGCCTCGAGCGCTGCATGGCCGGCGAGCTTCTGGAGCTGCCCCACGGCGTCATGGGGCTGGCACTCAACCTCGAGGAAGACTCGGTCGGCGCGGTGCTGTTCGGCGAGTCGAAGGAGATCCGCGAGGGCGACCAGGTCAAGCGCACCAAGCGCATCATGTCGGTGCCGGTGGGCGACGCGATGGTGGGCCGCGTGGTGAACGCGCTCGGCCAGCCGATCGACGGCAAGGGCCCGGTCAAGACGACCGTCTTTGGCACGGTCGAGCGCATGGCCCCCGGCGTCGTCGAGCGCCAGCCGGTCAAGGAGCCGCTCCAGACCGGCATCAAGGCGATCGACGCGATGGTGCCGATCGGCCGCGGCCAGCGCGAGCTCATCATCGGCGACCGCCAGACCGGCAAGACCGCGGTGGCGATCGACGCGATCATCAACCAGAAGGCCGCGGGCGTCATCTGCATCTACGTGGCGATCGGCCAGAAGCAGTCGACGGTCGCCCAGGTGGTGCGCACGCTCGAGGAGTTCGGGGCGATGGACTACACGATCGTGGTCGCCGCGTCCGCCTCCGAGCCGGCGCCGTTCCTGTACATCGCCCCCTACACGGGCTGCGCGCTCGGCGAGTTCTTCCGCGACAACGGCAAGCACGCGCTCTGCATCTACGACGACCTCTCCAAGCACGCCGCGTCCTACCGCGAGATCTCACTCCTGCTGCGCCGCCCGCCGGGGCGCGAGGCGTTCCCGGGCGACGTCTTCTACCTGCACAGCCGCCTGCTCGAGCGCGCGGCCAAGCTCAACGACAAGAAGGGCGCGGGCTCGCTCACCGCACTGCCGATCATCGAGACCCAGGCGGGCGACCTCAGCGCCTACATCCCGACGAACGTCATCTCGATCACCGACGGGCAGATCTTCCTGGAGTCGGATCTCTTCAACTCCGGCATCCGTCCCGCGATCAACGTCGGCAACTCGGTCTCCCGCGTCGGCGGTGCGGCGCAGGTTGGTGCGATGAAGGGGGTCGCGGGTCGGCTGCGCCTCGACCTGGCGCAGTACCGCGAGATGGCCGCCTTCGCGATGTTCGCCTCCGACCTCGACAAGTCGACGCAGGCGCTCTTGGCGCGCGGTCAGCGCATGACCGAGATCCTGAAGCAGAACCAGTACCAGCCGATACCGGTCGAGAAGCAGATCGCGATCATCTTCGCGGCGACGAACGGATTCCTCGACCAGCTGCCGGTCCCGGACTGCCGCCGCTACGAGACGGAGCTCACGGCCTGGCTCGACCGCAGCCAGGCCCCGCTCCTGAAGGCGATCGTGGAAAAGAAGGACCTGAAGGGCGAGCGCGGCGAGAAGCTGAAGGCCGCGCTCACCGAGTTCGCGGTAGTCTTCCAACCGACCGCCAAGGCCTGAAGCAGAAGAGCCCGCATGCCCGCCCTCATCGACATCAGGCGCCGGATCCGCAGCGTCAAGAGCACGCAGCAGATCACCAAGGCGATGAAGATGGTCTCCGCGGCCAAGCTCAGGCGCGCCCAAGATGCGATGTTCGCCGCCCGGCCCTATGCGCGCAAGATGCTCGAGGTGCTGAACAGCCTGGCCGCGCGGGCCGACCCCGATGCGCACCCGCTGCTCGTCGAGCGCGGCCACGACAAGGTGCTGCTGGTCGTGATCACCGCCGACAAGGGCCTGTGCGGCGCCTTCAACGCGAACATCATCCGCACCGCCGCCCGCCTCGTGGAGGACCGCAAGGCAGGCGGGGTCGAGCTCGGCATCGTCGGAAGGAAGGGCCGCGACGCCTTCAAGCGCCGGGACGTGAAGATCCGCTCCGAGCGCGTCGGCGTCTTCCAGGCGCTGCGCTACGCGACCGCGCGCGAGCTCGCCGGGGAGCTGATCGCGGCGTTCACGGGCGGCGAGGTGGACGAGGTCTACCTCGTCTACAACGAGTTCAAGAGCGTCCTCCAGCAACGCATCGTCGTCGACCGGCTGCTGCCGATCGAGCGCCACACGCTCGAGCCGCAGCAGCCGAGCTTCGACTACCTGTACGAGCCGGAGCCCGCCGGAATATTCGTGAGCCTGCTGCCGCGCCACGTCGAGGTCCAGGTGTGGAAGGCGCTGCTCGAGTCGCAGGCGGCCGAGCACGGCGCGCGGATGACCTCGATGGACTCGGCCACCAACAACGCCTCGGAGATGATCGACCGCCTGACGCTCTACATGAACAAGGTGCGCCAGGCCGCGATCACCAAGGAGATCATCGAAGTCGTCTCGGGCGCGGGCGCGCCTTCGTAGGCGAAGAAGGGAACATGGCGCAAGCAAACACCGGCCGCGTCGTCCAGGTGATCGGCCCCGTCGTGGACGTGGAGTTCGACAAGGACATCCCGCCCATCTACCAGGCGCTGCACATCACCTCCGAGGGCGAGAGCCCGATCGACGTGATCGCCGAGGTCCAGCAGCACCTGGGCGAGAGCCGCGTGCGCTGCGTCAGCATGCAGCCCACCGACGGCATGGTGCGCGGCACGAAGGTGATCGACACCGGCGGGCCCATCACGGTGCCGGTCGGCCCCGCGACGCTCGGGCGCGTGCTGAACGTGGTCGGCGAGCCGATCGACGAGCTCGGCCCGGTCAAGGCCGTGAAGCGCTACCCGATCCACCGCCCCGCGCCGCTGCTCGTGGACCAGTCCTCGGCGCTCGAGATGTTCGAGACCGGGATCAAGGTCGTCGACCTGCTCGAGCCGTACCTGCGCGGCGGCAAGATCGGTCTCTTCGGCGGCGCCGGCGTCGGCAAGACCGTCATCATCCAGGAGTTGATCTACAACCTGGCCAAGAAGCACGGCGGCGTCTCCGTATTCGCCGGCGTCGGCGAGCGGACGCGCGAGGGCAACGACCTCTGGCTCGAGTTCCAGGAGTCGGGCGTCATCGACATCAAGGACTTCTCGAAGTCGAAGGCCGCGCTGATTTTCGGCCAGATGACCGAGCCGCCCGGTGCCCGCGCCCGGGTCGCGCTCACCGGCCTCACCGTCGCGGAGTACTTCCGCGACGACGAGGGCAAGGACGTGCTGCTGTTCATCGACAACATCTTCCGCTTCACGCAGGCGGGCTCCGAGGTGTCGGCGCTGCTCGGCCGCATGCCCTCGGCCGTGGGCTACCAGCCGACGCTGCAGACGGAGATGGGCGAGCTGCAGGAGCGCATCACCTCCACCAAGCAGGGCTCGATCACCTCGGTGCAGGCGATCTACGTGCCGGCCGACGACTACACCGATCCCGCGCCCGCCACCACCTTCGCGCACCTCGACGCCACCACCAACCTCTCGCGCCAGATCGTGGAGCTCGGGATCTACCCCGCGGTCGACCCGCTCGCCTCTTCCTCGCGCATCCTCGACCCGCGCGTGATCGGCGAAGAGCACTACAACGTCGCACGCGCGGTGAAGCAGGTGCTGCAGCGCTACAAGGACCTGCAGGACATCATCGCGATCCTGGGCATCGACGAGCTCAGCGAGGAGGACAAGCTCGCGGTCGCGCGCGCGCGCAAGATCCAGAAGTTCCTGTCGCAGCCGTTCCACGTGGCCGAGCAGTTCACGGGCATCCCGGGCAAGTACGTGCCGCTCAAGGACAGCGTGCGCAGCTTCAAGATGATCGTCGACGGCGAGCTCGACGACCTGCCCGAGCAGGCGTTCTACATGGCCGGCGCCATCGAGGACGTCCACGAGCAGGCCAAGGCGATGCAGGGCTAGGCCGATGCCGCTGCCGTCCTTTCTCGAGCTCGAGATCGTCACCCCCGAGGGCCTGCTGCTGCGCGAGCCAGTCGACGAGATCGTGGCGCCCGGCGAGGAGGGTTACTTCGGCGTGCGTCCCGGCCACACGCCGCTCTTGGCATCGCTCGGCCTGGGCGAGCTCAAGTACCGCAAGCAGGGCGAGTGGCACCGGCTCACCTGCTTCTCGGGCTGGTGCGAGGTCGGGCCCGACCGCGTCTCGATCCTCGCCGACATCGGCGAGCGTGCGAGCGAGATCGACGTCGGGCGTGCGGAGGACGCGATGAAGCGCGCCGCCGAGCGGATGAAGCAGGTCCGCGGCGAAGCGGGCTACGAAGACGCGCGGCTCGCCTACGTTCGCGCCGTCACCCGCCTCGGCGTCGCCCGCAAGGAGCGGGGCGGGGCCTGAGCGGCATCCCGGGCCGCGCGCGCCGCACGTGATCGCCGCGATCCGGTCGCTGCTGCGCCACTGGCCGCTCGTCGAGAGCCTGGTCGAGCGCGAGCTCAAGGCCCGCTACCGCGGCAGCGTCCTCGGTTTCCTGTGGAGCTTCGTCAACCCGTTGCTGCTGCTGCTCACCTACACGCTCGTGTTCACGGTGATCCTGCCGAACCGCCAGCCCGACATCCAGCCCTTCTTCCTGTTCCTATTCTGCGGGATCCTGCCGTGGACCTGGTTCCAGGCCTCGCTCTCGGAGTCCTCCTCTGTCCTGATCGCGAGCTCCAACCTGATCAAGAAGGTCCTGTTCCCGGCCGAGGTGCTGCCGACCGTCTGCGTGTTCGCCAACCTCGCGCACTTCCTGCTCGGCCTGCCGATCCTGCTGCTGTTCCTGGCGTGGCAGGGCAAGCTCGCCTGGACGGCCGTGCTGCTGCCGCTGCCGCTGCTGGTGCAGCTGGTGCTGACGCTCGGCCTGAGCCTGCTGCTCTCGGCGCTCACCGTGCACTTCCGCGACATCCAGAACATCCTGAACCACGTGCTGCACCTGTGGTTCTTCGCGACGCCAGTGATCTACAGCTACGCCGCGATCGCCGAGGGCACGCCGCTGCGGCGGGCGCTGCGGCTCAACCCGATGACGCACGTGATCGTGACCTACCAGCAGATGCTTTTCCACGGCAACGTGGACCACTGGCGCGGCCTGTTCCTGGCGCTGCTGGTGGGGCTCGTCGCCTTCGCCGCGGGGGCGTTCCTGTTCGACCGCCTGCGCGACACGCTGCCCGAGGAAGTGTGACGACGACGCCCGCGATCGTCGCGCAGGCGGTCAGCAAGCGCTACCGGCGCTTCGCGCACAGGAACCAGCTGCGCACGCTCAAGAGCGCTCTGCTCACCGGCAGCGTCCTCGCCGACCTCACCCCGGAGGAGACCTTCACGGCGCTCGAGGACGTGTCGTTCGAGGTGGGGCGTGGCTCGACTTTCGCGGTGATCGGCGAGAACGGCTCGGGCAAGTCGACGCTGCTGAAGCTCGTCGCCGGCATCACCCGGCCGACGCAAGGCAGCCTCGTCGTCGACGGCCGGGTCTCGGCTCTGATCGAGCTCGGCGCCGGCTTTCACCCGGAGATCTCGGGCCGCGAGAACATCGCGATCAACGCGATGATGCTGGGCCTCTCGCGCAAAGAGCTGGCGCTGCGCTACGACGCGATCGTGGACTTCGCCGAGCTACGGGACTTCATCGACGCGCCGGTCAAGACCTACTCCTCGGGCATGTACATGCGGCTCGGCTTCGCGGTCGCGATCCACGTCGACCCCGACGTGCTGCTGATCGACGAGGTGCTGGCGGTGGGCGACGAGGCCTTCACGCGCAAGTGCCTCGACAAGATCTCGGAGTTCAGGAGGCGCGGCAAGACGATCCTGTTAGTGACCCACAGCCTCGGCCTCGTCGAGAAGATGTGCGACGACGTGCTGTGGCTGAACCACGGCCGCACGTGTGGTCGCGGCGAGCCCAAGCGCGTGGTAGACGAGTACCTCAGCTACGTGGCGGGCGGCGAGGAGACGCTCTTGCGCTCGCGCTCGGCCGCCGATGCCGCACGCGCGGAAGCGACCCCCGCAAGCGAGGCGCCCGACGACGCGGGCGCCCCGGGCGCCTACCGCCCCGGACGCTGGGGCAGCCGCGAGGTCGAGATCCAGAAGGTGCGGCTCCTCGACGCGCGCGACCGCGAGCGCCACGTCTTCGTCCCCGGCGAAACGCTGACGCTTTCGCTCTCGGTGCACGCCCCCCGGCCCGTGAGCGACTTCGTCTTCGGCATCGGCCTGTTCTCGGCCGACGGCACCTGCGTCTACGGGACCAATACCGACCTCGAGGACTGGGCGCCGCGCCGCCTCCAGGGCGACGCGGAGGTGCGACTCTCGCTCGAGGGGCTCCGCCTCGTCGAGGGGACCTACCTGGTCGACCTCGCCGCCCACAAGCGCGACGGCACGCCCTACGACTACCTGCGCGGGCTGCACTCGTTCCGGGTCAAGAGCCGCGTCAAGGACATAGGCATCTACCGTCCGCTGCACCACTGGTCCTTCACCGGCGGCGCGGAGGTCGAGCCTCCCCCGGAGCGCCCGGAGCTGGAGATCGAACAAGCGGAGGGGGGCGCGGAGCTCCCTCGCCAGCGGGGGTGAGGGGGGCGCTCAGCCCCCCTCGAGCTCAGTCCCGAGCGCCTTTGACATTGTCCGTCTCGCTTCCGTTCACTCCGTTCCGTGTTCGTTTTCGGTCCGACCCGCCCGCTGCAGGGCGGCGGTATGCTGCAGAGATGCTTGATGCCTGGCACGCGCGGGCCGCCACCCCGCTCGCAGAATTGGTGAAGCAGCGTGACGGATGGCGCGCTGCCGGACACCGCGTGGTGCTCGCAAACGGCTGCTTCGACATCCTGCACCCCGGGCACGTCGCCCTTCTCGAAGCGGCGTGCCGCGAAGGCGATCGGCTCATCGTCGCGATCAACTCCGACAGCTCGGTGGCGCGCCTCAAGGGCGCGGGGCGTCCGCTCGTACCCGAGGCGGAGCGCGCCGAGGCGCTGCGGGCACTCGAGAGCGTCGACACGGTCGTGATCTACGACGACGAGACGCCGATCGAGGTGGTGCGGGCGCTTCGGCCCGACGTGCTGGTGAAGGGCGCCGACTGGCCCGAGGACGCAATCGTCGGGCGCACGGAGGTCGAGCAGGACGGTGGCCGCGTGGTGCGGGTGGCGCTCGTCCCGGGCCGCTCCACCTCGGCGATCCTCGCGCGCATCCGCCGCCCGTGAGCCTCCCCGCCTGGCTGGCTCCGCTCGCGGAGCTTCCCGCCGTCCGCGCCGCCCGGACCCGGCTCGCTTCCACCGGGCGCGCCGACCTCGGCGGCCTCCCGGGCGCTCTGCGCGGCTTCCTGTCGCTGCTGCTCGTGGACGGGCCGCTGCTCGTGGTCGTGCCGCGCGAGCGGGACGTCGAGGAGACCGCCCAGGACCTGCGCACGCTCGCCGCCGCGGCCGGGACCCCTGGCGCGGTGCTGGCGCTGCCGGCTCCCGGGCCGCCCCCGTTCCGCGGCCTGCCGCGCCACGCGGACGCGCAGGCGCGGCGCGCCGCCGCGCTTCACAGGGCCCGCAGCGCCCGGGCGGTGGTGGCCTCGCCCTTCGGGCTGCTTCGGCCGAGCCTGGCGCCCCACCTGCTCGCGACACGCGTGCTCCACGTGAGCGTGGGCGACGAGATGACACCCGAGATCCTGCTCGAGGCACTCGACGAAGGCGGCTACGCGCGCGAGGACCCGGTCACGGCGCCGGGTCAGGTGGCGCGCCGGGGCGGCATCCTCGACGTGTTCCCCTCGGACGCGACCGAGCCGGTGCGGATCGAGCTGTTCGCGGACACCGTGGAGAGCTTGCGCCGCTTCGACCCCGACACGCAGCGCGCCACGGCCGCGATCGAGTCGATCGAGACGCTCCCGCTCGCCGACCTGTTCGCCACCCGCTCGCTGCTCGCGGCTCTGCCGGAGGTCCTGAAGCGGCGGTTCGGAGACCAGCGCGAGCTCGCCCCGTTCCTCGAAGCGCTCGAGCGTGGGCTCGCACCCGACGCGCTCGTCGAGCTCCTCCCGCTCGTGCCCGGCGCGACCGTCCCGCCCTGGCAGCACCTGCCCAAGGGCAGCGTCGTGCTCGTCGAGCCCGAGGCCGTGCGACAGGAGGCGGACGGGCTCCTGGCGCGGGCGCGCGAGGATCGCGGGCGGCGCAGCGAGGGCCTGTTGCCGGAGGTGGCCGAAGCGCTCGTCGCGCCGGAGGCGTTCCTCGAGTTCCTGGCCGGGTCGCCTGTGGTGGCGCTGCGCGAGCTGCAGACAGAAGGCGAAGCGCTCCACGTCGCCGGGCGGCCCGCGCCGAGCTACGCGGGGGATGTGACCCGGCTCGGCGTCGACCTGCGC
>DATEUE010000291.1:0-3586 GCA_035283305.1 Vicinamibacteria bacterium
CCTGCGATCTGCCTGGCGTAGGCCTCCGCCCCGAAGCGACGCTCCAGGTAGGCGTCGGCCAGGAACGTCGCCATGCCTTCGTTGAGCCAGAAGTGGTTCCAGTCCCGACAGGTGACGGAGTTGCCCCACCACTGGTGCGCCAGCTCGAAGACTTGGCGCAGCTCGGCGTCCGTGAAGGACGCGCCCAGGTACTCGAGCCGGACGCCGCGATGCGACTCGACGACGCGGCGAAACGGGCCGACGGCGAATCCGAAGACGTAGCTGGGCAGCGGTTCAGACCGCGTTTCGGCTGCCCGTGGTAGGTGACCGTCACACGCGCGCTGCGGCCTTACGAGAGCACCCGCGGCAGCCGGACGCTCAGGCGGTGGTCGGCGACGGCAAAGGCCAACCGCTCGCGTCCCAGCGTCACGGAATCGATCGCCAGGTCTCCCACGTCCAGGACCAGGGATTCCGAGCCCGCGCCAAAGCCGCGGGCGGTGGCGACGAGCTCGCCGCTCACGCTCTCCTCGGCGATGTCGAGGCGCAACCGCAGGTCGTAGTGGACGACTGTCAGGCGGTACGCAGGCTCGGCGGCTGGGGACGCGAGCGGCATGGTGAGGCAGACAAGAAACGGAGCGATCGCACGGGGACAACGGAATCATCGGCGGGTCCGAGTCCCCGTTATCGTGCCTTCGCGGCTGCGGCTTGCTCGAAGAGCACCTTGTACTCCGCGTAGCCCTCCTCCTCGAGCTTCGCGAGCGGGACGAAGCGCAGGGCAGCGGAGTTGAGGCAGTAACGCAGCCCCGTGGGCTTCGGTCCGTCGTCGAAGACGTGCCCGAGGTGGGAGTCGGCGTGCTTCGAGCGCACCTCGCTGCGCAGCATGCCGTGCGAGGCGTCGGTCCGGGCGACCACGTTCGCGGTGACGAGCGGGCGCGTGAAGCTCGGCCAGCCCGTGCCCGAGTCGAACTTGTCGAGCGACGAGAACAGCGGTTCCCCCGAGACCACGTCCACGTAGATCCCCGGCTCGTGGTTGTTCCAGTACTCGTTGCGGAAGGCGTACTCGGTGCCGTTCTCCTGCGTCACCTGGTACTGCAACGGCCTTAGCGTCTTCTTGAGCTCGGCCTCGCCGGGCTTCGTCCAGCTGGCGTCCTTCACGCTCACCCACCCTTTCCCGGCGCCTTTCTGCGGCGCCGCCACCGTCTTCACCGGCAGCTTGTCCCAGAGCTCCTTGAGCCGCTTGTCCCGGCCGCAGCCCGCGCGATAGCTGTAGTAGCGGTTCGGATCCTTCTTGTAGAAGTCCTGGTGGTAGCCCTCGGCCGGGTAGAACGCCTCGAGCGCCACGACCTCGGTCACGATCGGCCGGCCGAGCACACCCGAGGCGTCGAGCGCGCGCTTCGACTCCTGTGCCGCGATCTTCTGCGAGTCGCCCTCGTAGAAGATCGCCGTCCGGTACTGGTTCCCGCGGTCGCAGAACTGCCCGCCGCCGTCGGTCGGGTCGACGTTTCTCCAGAAGACCTCGACGAGCTGCTCGTAGCTCACCTTCGACGGGTCGTAGGCGACCTGCACCACCTCGGCGTGGCCGGTCCCGCCCGCGGAGACCTGCTCGTAGCTCGGGTTCTTCACGCGCCCGCCGGCGTAGCCCGAGGTGACGGAGTGCACTCCGGGGACCTTCTCGAACGGCGGCTCCATGCACCAGAAGCAGCCACCGGCGAAGGTGGCGCGGGCGACGCCGCCCGCGGCCGCCGCAGACTTGGTCTCGCGCGCCTGTGCGCCCGCCCACTGCCACAGCGCGCCCGCGACCAGGAAGGCGGAGAAGAGGGTCAGCCTGAGCTTCATGAGGGGTGGCCTCCGATTCATCTTAACGTCCCTCGGAGGGAGGGCATTCCGGGGACGAACCAACGGGCCAACGAACTAGAGTTGGGTTGGACTACCACGCGCTGGACACTGGGGGGTTTACGCACCCCCCAAGCCCCCGCGGGTGTTAGGATCGACGCGAGGCCTCTGATCCATGAGCGCGCAGCGGCAGGCCAACCACGGCCAGTCGAGCCACGGGTTGCGCGGCGACTACAGCCGGATGCGGCCCGACTACACCGTGGAGCAGGACTACGCCGGGTACAGCGAGCCGCAGCAGGACCGCTGGCGGCGCCTGTACCGCCGCCAGATCGAGCTCGTTCCCGGCCGGGCCTGCGACGAGTACCTGAGAGCACTCGACGCGCTTCCCTACGCGAAGGGTATCCCACGCTTCGAAGCGGTGAACGCCGCGCTAGGCGCAGCAACGGGCTTCATGCTCGTGGCCGTGCCGGGGCTCGTCCCCGACCTGGTCTTCTTCGACCACCTCGCCAACCGCCGCTTCCCGGTCACCTGGTGGATCCGCGAGGAGCACGAGTTCGCGTACATCGTCGAGCCGGACGTGTTCCACGACTTCTTCGGCCACGTGCCGATGCTGTTCGACCCGGTGTTCGCCGACTACATGCAGGCGTACGGCCGCGGCGGCGTCAAGGCCGAAGGACTCGGCGCGCTCCCGTGGCTGGCGCGGCTCTACTGGTACACGGTCGAGTTCGGCCTGATCCGCACGCCGCAGGGCCTGCGCAGCTACGGCGCCGGGATCCTGTCCTCGCCGGGCGAGGTCGACTACGCGGTCACGAGCCCAAAGCCGCGGCGCGTGCTCTTCGAGCTGCGGCGCATCATGCGCAGCCTCTACCGCATCGACGCCTACCAGGAGACCTACTTCGTGATCGACAGCTTCCGACAGCTGTTCGACGCGACCGAGCCCGACTTCACGCCGCTCTACCGCGAGCTGCGCCCGCTCTCGGAGCTGGCCGCGGACGCGAGGCTTCCGGAAGACCGGCTCGTTTCCTGAGAGGCGGCGCCGGGAGCTCAGGCCCGGAGCGCTTCGAGCGCCTGCGCGGGGTCGTCCGCCGCGATCACGATGCGGTGCCCGGACGCGACGTAGGTGTGGTGTACGTTCACGCCGGCGCCGGCCAGGCGGCCGAACACCTGGGCCGCGGCCCCGGAGCGGTCCTCGATCCTCACCACCAGCACGTCGCGTTCGCCGCTCACGCGCAGGCCCGCGGCTTCGAGCGCGTGGCGGGCCGAGCGCGGGTCGCCCGTCAGCAGGTGAAGCGTGCCGTCCACCTCGGCGAAGCCCTCGAGGTTGAGACCGCCCGAAGCGATCGCCTCGGCGGCGCGGGCGAGCATGCCGGGGCGGTTCTGCTGCAGCTCGACCGAGAGGTCCGACCCGAGCCGGGCGGCTAGCACGCCCCCGGTTTCGGGGCTCACCGCTCGCGTCCCGAGCTCGGGACGGGCGCAGGGGTCGTGCGCCAGCCCAGCAGCCGCGCCAGCAGCGAGCGTGGACACACGCAGCGCTCGGCCGCGGGGACTCCGAAGAGCGCCCGCTCCACGTGCCGGCCGCAGCCGATCCAGCTCGGCTTGCCGCATCGCGCGCACTGGACCCGATGGCACATATGGAACCAACGCCCACAAGAAAACGAGCGCGACGAATCGCTCGTCGCGCTCGTGCCGGTCCCTACTCGACATGCCGTGCCATCAGCGCGGCACCGCGGGCTGCCCGGCTGCTACCCCATTGGGGTGCCTGGTCGGGTTGCCG
>DATEUE010000292.1:0-18857 GCA_035283305.1 Vicinamibacteria bacterium
CTCGACGAGGCGGCGCGGGCGTTCCCGTGGGCGGGGATCGAACGCCGGGACCTCGCGCTCGTTCACGAGGGCCTCGTGCCGGGGGAGGGCGGCCCTCACGGCCTGTGGACCCGCTCGCGCGTCGTCGACCACGAGCGCGAAGACGGGACCGCGGGGCTCGTCAGCCTCGAGGGCGTCAAGTACACGACGGCGCGGGCCGTGGCCGAGCGGGCGGTGGACCTCTCGCTGCGGCGCCTCGGACGGCCGCCCGTCGCGTGCCGGACGGCAGAGACGGTACTGCGCAAGGCGCGCCGCCTGACGGGCGCCCTCGACGAGCGCGCGCGGTTCGCCGTTCGCGAGGAGATGGCGCTGTCGCTCTCGGACGCCGTCCTGCGCCGCCTCGATCTCGGCACGGGCGGTCGGCCGGCCCCGGCCGACGTCGCGGTCGTGAGCGCGGCGATGGAGGCAGAGCTCGGCTGGGACGACACGCGAGTGCGCGCCGAGCAGGCGGCGCTCGACACGTTCTTCGCGAGCCGCGGCGCCGGAGGGGCCTGCTAGAATGGCACGCCGCCCTTCATGACTTCGCCCTTCGAGAGCCGCGCCCCGCACCCATCGCGCACTCCGACGCGCGCTCCCGCAGGTGCGTCCGGCGGCCGCGACCGCCTGTTCCAGGCGCTCGTCGCCCTCGTCGACGACCTCACCGTGGAGCGGGACGAGGCGGGGCTCCTGGGCTCGGCGCTCGAGCACATCGTGGGCTCGCTCGACATCATCGGCGGCGCGATCTTCACGAGCGGCGCCGACGGCGAGCTCGTCGACGCCGCCGAGCAGCACCTGGCGGTCGACGTCGCGACGCTGCGCGAGCTGGCGATCGCCGCCGTGCAGCAGGACGAGCCGCTCGTCCTGGAGCTGCCGGGGGCGGGCCTGCTGGCCGCGACGCCGCTGCGCTCGCCGGGCCGCTCGCTCGGGGCGCTCGTGCTCCACGAGGGCAGCGTGGCCGCCACGGGGCTCGACCGCGAGGTACTCGACGTGCTCGGCAAGCAGCTCGGGACCGGGCTCGCGAACGTGCAACTCTACGCCGAGCTGCGCGCCTCGTCGGCCCGGGGCGAGGCGCTGCGGCGCATCACCGCCGCCGCGACCTCGGGCAGCGAGCTCGCAGCGATCATCCCGGCCTTCGCCGGCGAGCTCGTGGCGCTGCAGCCCTTCGACCGGCTGGCCTGCGGCTTCGTCAACGACACCGGCGACTATCTCGAGATGGTGAGCCACCCGGAGGGGACTTCCTGGGGACTCGGGAGCGTGCTGCCGGTGGTGGGCAGCGGTCCCGGATTCGTGGCGCTCAACAACCGTCCGGTGCTGCAGAAGGACCTCGTCCACGAGCACCGCTACCTCGAGGACATGCGCCTGCTCGAGGAGGGGCTGCGCTCGTACGCCCTCTTCCCGCTCAGCAGCCGCGAGCATGCGATCGGCGTGCTCGCGCTCGGCTCGTGCCAGAGCGCGGCCTTCGACGACCATACGCTCGCGCGGCTGCAGCCGCTCGCCGACGCGGTGGCGCTCGCCTTCGAGAACGTGCGCCTGTTCCAGAAGACGCGCGAGCTGTCGATCACCGACGAGGTGACGCCGCTCCACAACTTCCGCTACTTCCACCAGGCGCTCGAGCGCGAGCTCAAGCTCGTCAACCGCTACGGCTCGACGCTGTCGCTGCTGTTCATCGACCTCGACCGCTTCAAGCCGATCAACGACCAGTACGGACACCTGCGCGGCAGCCGCACGCTGCGGGAGGTCGGCTTCCTGATTCGCGCCGCCGTGCGCGAGACCGACATCCCGGCGCGCTATGGCGGGGACGAGTTCGTGGTGATCCTGCCGCAGACGGACGGCGCTTCGGCCCGCATCCTCGCCGAGAAGCTGCGCAGCCTGGTCGAGGGCCACACCTTCCTGCAGGAGGAGGGGATCAACGCACGCCTCGGCGTCTCGCTCGGTCTCGCCACCTACCCGGCGGAGGCGAACACCAAGGAAGGGCTGATCCGGCTCGCCGACAAGCGCATGTACGAGGACAAGGAGTCGCGGAGGACCGGCCGGTGATCGAGTCCGCCGGCACCCTGCTCTACCGCAGGAGCGGCGGGCAGCTCGAGGTCCTGATCGTCCACCCCTGGGGCCCGTACAACCGGCGCGCGCCCTGGAGCATCCCGAAGGGGCGCACCAATCCCGGCGAGGACCTCGAGACCGCGGCCCGCCGCGAGACCGTCGAGGAGACGGGTGTCCAGGCCGGCCCGCTGCACTCGATCGGCAGCGTCGACCTCGCGCGCAGCCGCAAGCGCATCTTCGGCTTCGCGGGCCCGGCCCCGGCCGACGCCGCCCCGCGCTCCGACCAGAAGGAAGTCGACGAGGCCAAGTTCGTCCCGATCGACCGCGCCCGCTTCCTGCTGCACCCCGCGCAGGTGACGTTCCTCGACCGCCTGCTCTCGACGATGGACATCGAGAACGGCGCGCCGACTCCGCCCGCCGCGGGGGAGTGAGGGTGGCGCGGCTCAGCCTCGCCTCGCCGAGGCAATGAGCATGTAGCCCGAGGCCGGCACCAGCGCGTCGAGCCGGCTCATGGCCCAGACGAACGGATAGACCAGGCCGTAGGTCCGGAAGGCCTTCCGGTGGCGGGCGAGATCGCCGCCCGTCACCACCATGCCCTTGGCCGAGGACTTCTTGCCGAGGCGCTCGACGCCCCAGTTGAGTGCGGTGTCGACCGCCTCCGAGAAGAAGCGCGAGTAGGTGCGGTGGCTCTCGAGCGCGAAGGCCGGCGCCAGGAGCTCGCGGAGCCGCTCGGGCGTGTAGCCGGGGCGCAGGTGGCCGTGCTTGGCGTCGGTCTGGCCGAGCGCGTGGCGCGCTCGTCGCAGCAGGGTGGGCTTGAGGTGGGGGGTGTTCACCACCAGCCGCCCGCCCGGCTTCGTGACGCGGGCGAGCTCGCGCGCGAAAGCGGCCTCGTCGGGCACGTGCTCGAGCATGTCCACGACGACGACGCGGTCGAACGCGGCGTTAGGGAAGGGCAGCCGGTCCCCGGCGACGAGGTGAACGTCGTCCGACACCAGCGAGCGGATCGACGCGACCGCCTGCTCGGTGAGGTCTCCCGACGCCCAGGAGCCGCCGCGCTCGCGCAGCAGCAGGCTGACGACGCCGTTGTCGGAGCCGAGGTCCAGGCAGCGCAGGCCATCCGTGGCGCCGAGCGAGCGGACCAGCTCCGCCAGCTTGCGCTGCTTTAGCACGGAGCGGCGGTAGAGCGCGAGCGCCCAGTCGCGTGCGGAGGCGGGCTCAGCCACGGCGCTCGAGCCTCAACACCACGGGCGAGCCGAGCAGGGCCGTCAAGCCGAGCGCCGACGCCGTGCCCTCGAGAGCCCGGGCGATCGCGGCCGAGCCCAGCGCGCGGTAGAGCGCCATCGGCGCGAGGAACTGGGGACGGCGACCCGTGGGGGAGTAGCCGTGCGGCGCAAAGGCGGCCTCGATCTCACGGTCGCCGAACACCCTGAACGGCCGCGTGTCGCCTTCGACGCCCCGCTTGAGGCCGAAGAAGAGGCTCGACACGGCGTTGACGCTGCGGCGAGTGGGGTAGTCGACGACCACGGCCGCTCGGGCGAGGCGTCCGAGCGTCGCCACCAGCTCGTTTACGCGGTGGACGTGCGGCAGCAGGCGCAGCGAAACGACGATGTCGTAGGAACGGTCGGCCAGTCCGGGTGCGAGCAGGTCGGCCGCCAGGAAGCGCGCCCGGCCGCTGCCGGTCCATGCCCGAACGCGCGCCTCACAGGCTGCGTCGCTGCCGAGAACCGTGACGGCGTAGCCCGCCTCCAGCAGCGGTCCCGTGACCTGCCCGTGGCCGCCGCCCACGTCGAGGACGCTGGCGCCAGGCCACGGACGCAGCAGGTCGAGCACCGCCGCGCTCTGCCGCTCCAGGAAGTAGCTGCCGACCGCGCCGCTGAAGCGGCGGGCATACGCGTCGGACGAGGTCTCGACGTCGGCGTCTTCGGGCAGGGCGGCCAAGCCGGCTCAGCCCTTGGCGGCTTCCTTCGCCTCCCGCATCAGGTCCACGAGGGCTCGCGTCAGGTCGTTGTCGGTCAGGATCCCGACCACGCGGCCGCCCGCGATGACCGGCAGCGCGCCGTACTTGGTGTTCAGCATGATCTCGGCCGCCTCCATGAGTGGCGTGTCGGCCGTGGTCGTGATCGGCTTCGAGATCATGATCCGCGAGATCGGGGTGCCCTCCATCACGCGGGTGAACTCCTCCTGCGAGTCGGTGAGCGTCGACGGCTCGGCGCGCTTGATGTCGCCCTCCGTGATCAGGCCCACCAGCATGCCGCCGACGGCGACCGGGAGCCGCCGCACGCCGCGCAGCCGGATGATCTCGAGCGCCCGCATCAGCGGCTCTTCGGGCTCCAGCGTGATCGGGTTCTCCGTCATGTAATCCGAGACCAGGAGGCTCGCGAGCTTCATGCCGAATGGTACACCGGGGCGCGTCACGCGCCTGTGACGCCCGTCAATTGCCCGCCGGGGCGGGGCTGGCTGGCGGGCTCTCCGGGTCCTCGTCCTCCAGCACCGGCTCCGCGGGCGGCTCGGCGCCGAGCGGGGCCACGTCCCGCCCGATGTAGCCGGCCTGTCCCATGAGCCACAGCACGCGCCGTGTCGCCCGCTCGTGGCGCGCGAGCGACACGCGCGGGTTGATCCGGCGCGGGTTGGGGATCATGGCGGTGAGCCCGGCGGCCTCCGCTTCCGTGAGCTCGGCGGCGGGCTTGCCGTACCAGTGCTGCGCGGCCGCCTCGCAGCCAAAGACGAAGTCGCCCCACTCGATCAGGTTCAGGTAGAGGGCGAGGATGCGGACCTTCGACAGGTCCTGCTCGAGCCAGCGCGTCACCACGAGCTCGCGCAGCTTCCGCACGGGCGTCTTGCGGGTTCCGAAGTAGAGGTTCTTGGCGAGCTGCTGGGTGATCGTGCTCCCGCCCCGCGCGAAACGACCCTTCTCGACGTTTTTCTCGAGCGACTCCTGGATCGCCTTCCAGTCGACGCCCTCGTGACCGAAGAACGTCTGGTCCTCGGACGCGAGCACCGCGTGGATCAGGTGGCGCGAGACCTGCCCGAGCGGCACCCACGCCTGGCTGGTCCGCGCGCGGCGCCCCTTCGCGCGCGCCTCTTGCTCGCGTTGGAGCATCAAGCGCGTCTTGCCGGGGTTCCGCTTCGAAAGTGCTTTCACCTCTGAGCGCGCGGGCAGGCCCGCCCACACCCAGATCCCGAGTATGACCAGAGCCGCGAGCGTCGCCGTGAGGAGCCGGCGCAGGAGCCGGCGCAGGGGCCGCTTCATGACGACGGCGGTATACCATGAGACGGCGCGCGCGACGGGTGTCGCAAGCGGAGGCGATCTTGGACTTCGAGCTGAGCGAAGAGCAGCAGCTGCTGCGCAAGACGGTGCGCGAGTTCGCCGAGGCCGAGCTCGCCCCGCACTCGCGCGAGTGGGACGAGAAGCAGGAGTTTCCCCGCGAGATCTTCGCGCGGCTCGGCGCGCTCGGCGTGGCCGGGGCCTGCTGGCCCGAGGAGTACGGCGGCTCGGCGCTCGGGACGCTCGACTGGGCGATCGTGATGGAGGAGCTCGCGCGCGTGGACGCCGGCGTCGCGCTGTCGCTCGCGGCCCACCACGGCCTGTGCTCCGCGCACATCCACCAGACCGGCAGCGAGGAGCAGAAGCACCGCTACCTGCCGCCGCTCGCACGCGGGGAGCAGGTGGGCTGCTGGGGCCTCACGGAGCCGGGCTCGGGCTCGGATGCCGGGGGCATGCGCACCACCGCGGTGCGCGACGGCCAGCACTGGGTGATCAACGGCTCGAAGAACTTCATCACCAACGGGGGCATCGCCGACACGGCGGTGGTGATGACGGTGACCGACCGCGCCGCGGGCAAGAAGGGCATCTCGGCGATCGTCGTCGAGCGCGGGACCAACGGCTTCCGCTCCGGCCGCAAGGAAGACAAGCTGGGCGTGCGCTCCTCGGACACCTCGGAGCTGGTGTTCGAGGACTGCCGCGTGCCGCTCGGCAACCTGCTCGGCCAGCAGGGCATGGGCTTCGTCGACACGTTGCGCATCCTCGACAAGGGGCGGATCGGCATCGCGGCCTTCTCGCTCGGGATCGCGCGGGCGGCGCTCGAGGCCTCGCTGCGCTACGCGCGCGAGCGCAAGCAGTTCGGCCACCCGATCGCCGACTTCCAGGCGATCCAGTTCAAGATCGCCGAGATGGCCGTGAAGGTGGACGCGGCGCGCCTGCTGACCTGGCGCGCGGCGGCGCTCGCCGATCAGGGGCGGCCCTACTCAGCCGAGTCCTCGATGGCCAAGCTCTTCGCGAGCGAGGCGTCGGTCGAGATAGCGCTCGAGGCGATCCAGATCCACGGCGGCTACGGCTACATCAAGGAGTACCCGGTGGAGCGCTACCTGCGCGACGCCAAGCTCGGCACGATCGGCGAGGGCACGAGCGAGGTGCAGCGGCTGGTGATCGCGCGCCTGCTGCTCGGGCTGCGCCCGGTGGTGCGCTAGTGGCGGGAGACCAGGCGGGGCTCGCGAGCCTGGTCGCGGGCGTTCGCGCTGGCGACACGCGGGCGGTGGCGCGCTCGATCAGCCTGGTCGAGGACCGGGCGGACGCCGCGCAGCCGTTGCTCCAGGCGCTCTTCCCGCACGCGGGCCGCTCGCTCGTGGTCGGGGTGACGGGCCCGTCGGGCGCGGGCAAGTCGTCGCTCGTGGACAAGCTCACGGCGCTGCTGCGCGGCGAGGGCAAGAGCATTGGCATCGTCGCGGTCGACCCGAGCTCGCCCTTCAGCGGCGGGGCGATTCTCGGGGATCGCATCAGGATGCAGGCGCACGCCACCGACCCGGGCGTCTTCATCCGCTCGATGGCCACGCGCGGGCACCTCGGCGGTCTGGCCGCGGCGACCGACCACGTCGTCACGATCCTCTCGGCCGCGGGCAAGGACGTGATCCTGGTCGAGACGGTCGGCGTCGGCCAGGACGAGGTCGAGATCGTGGGCACCGCCGACGTGAGTGTGGTGGTGCTCGTGCCCGGGCTGGGCGACGAGGTGCAGGCGCTCAAGGCCGGCATCATGGAGATCGCCGACGTCTTCGTCGTGAACAAGGCCGACCGCGAGGGCGTCGACCGCGTGGTGGCCGAGATCGAGTCGATGCTGTCGCTCGTTCCCGGTGACACGAAGCCTCCGGCAATCGTGCGCACCGTCGCGACCCGGGACGAGGGCACGCGCGCTCTCGTGGACGCGGTCGTCGCCTTCCACGCGGGCGCGCGCGAGACGGGCGCTCTCGACCGCAAGCGGCGGATGACGCTCGCTCGGCAGCTCGAGGACGCGGTGACGGGGCGACTGGTGCGGCGAGCCATGGCGGCGCTCGGCCCTGGGGAGAAGGACGCGCTCGTCGAGCGACTGGTGCGGCGCGAGCTCGATCCCTGGAGTGCGGCCGAGGAGCTCGTGGAAAGGGCGGTTCGCGCGTGAAGATCCTGAAGATCGACCACCTCGGCATCGCCGTTGCGTCGCTGGCCGACGCGGTTCAGAGCTACGAGGCGCTCGGCTTCCAGGTCGCGGAGACGCACGAGCTGCCGAGCGAGAAGGTCCGCGCCGCCTTCCTGGGCGTGGGGGAGTCCCAGCTGGAGCTGCTGGAGCCGACGGAGGCGGGCTCGCTGATCGCGCGCTTCCTGGAGAAGCGCTCGGGGCTGCACCACGTCTGCGTGCTGGTGGAGGACATCGACGCGGCGCTCGCCGAGCTCAAGGCGCGCGGCGTGCCGCTCGTCGACGAGACGCCCCGTCCCGGTGCGGGCGGCTGCCGCGTGGCCTTCGTGCACCCGAAGGGCGCCTGCGGCGTGCTGCTCGAGCTCAAGCAAGAAGCCTGACCCCCGCGCGTTTGCCGCGGGTGCGCGCGACCGCGTAGTATCGCCGGTCGGCCGGGCGAGCACGGGGAGCGTAGGAGCGACGGATGAGCGAGCGAATCGGCATAGGGATCATCGGCGGCACCGGCCTCTACCAGATGGAGGGCTTCACGGACGTGCGCGAGGTCGCGCTCGACACGCCCTTCGGGCCGCCCTCGGATAGCCTGATGGTCGGGCAGCTCGAGGGCCGCGCCGTCGCGTTCCTGCCACGCCACGGGCGCGGGCACCGCATCCTGCCCCACGAGCTGAATTTCCAGGCCAACCTCTTCGCGATGAAGTCGCTCGGCGTCGAGTTCCTGCTCTCGGTCTCGGCGGTGGGCTCGCTCAAGGAAGAGTACGCGCCGCTCGACATGCTGATCCCCGACCAGCTGATCGACCGGACGCAGCAGCGGCGCTCGACGTTTTTCGGCCGCGGGCTGGTGGCCCACGTGGCGTTCGCGCACCCCTTCTGCCGCCCGCTCTCGAAGCTCATGGCCGAGGGCTGCCGGGAGGCGGGGGCCCGGCACCACGTGGGCGGGAGCTACGTGTGCATCGAGGGCCCGCACTTCTCGACCCTCGCCGAGTCCCAGCTCTACCGCTCCTGGGGCGCGGACGTGGTCGGCATGACCAACCTGCAGGAGGCCAAGCTCGCGCGCGAGGCGGAGATCTGCTACGCGACGCTCGCGATGGTGACCGACTACGACTGCTGGCACCCCGAGCACGCCGCGGTCACGGCCGACAGCGTGATGAAGGTACTGGGCCAGAACGTCGCGACGGCGCGCGCCGTGCTGCGAGCGGTCGTGCGGCGGCTCCCGGTCCCGCGTGGCTGCGAGTGCGAGCACGCGTTGCGCCACGCGCTGCTGACGTCGCCAGAGCTCGTGCCCTTGGCCGTGAAGCGTGAGCTCGAGCCCATCGTGGGCCGCTACCTGAGGTAGACAGATGTCGATCCTGGTCGTCGGAAGCGTCGCCTACGACACCGTCGAGACGCCGCTCGGGCGCGCCGAGCGCGTGCTCGGCGGCAGCGCCTCGTTCTTCTCCGTCGCCGCTTCCTTCTTCGCGCCCGTGAACCTGGTGGGCGTCGTGGGACACGACTTCGGCGACGCCCAGCTCGCGGCGTTCCGCGGCCGCGCGATCGACCTCGCGGGACTCGAGCGGATGCAGGGCAAGACCTTCCACTGGCAGGGCAAGTACTCGCAGGACCTCAACTCGCGCGACACGATCTGCACCGACCTGAACGTGTTCGAGTTCTTCGAGCCCAAGATCCCGGCTGGCTACAGGCGGTCCGACATCGTCTTCCTCGGCAACATCGACCCGGGGCTGCAGCGGCGCGTGCTCGAGCAGGTGGAGCGGCCGCGGGTGGTCGCCTGCGACACGATGAACTTCTGGATCAAAGGCAAGCCCCAGGAGCTGCGCGAGACGCTCGCGAAGGTCCAGGTGCTGCTGATCAACGACCAGGAGGCGCGCGAGCTCTCGGGCGAATGGAACCTGGTCCGCGCCGCGCGTGCCATCCGCGCGATGGGGCCGCGGACGCTGGTGGTGAAGAAGGGCGAGCACGGCGTCCTGATGTTCACCGACCAGGGCTCCTTCGCAGCGCCGGCGCTTCCGCTCGAGCACGTGGTCGACCCGACCGGCGCCGGCGACACCTTCGCGGGCGGCTTCATCGGCTACCTGGCGAGCATCCCGGACGGCGGCGACGCCGCGCTGCGCCAGGCCGTGGTGATGGGCAGCACGCTCGCCTCCTTCTGCGTGGAGGCGTTCAGCCTCGACCGCCTGCTGACGCTCACGCGGCCCGAGATCGACGAGCGCTACAGCGTGTTCGAACGGCTGACCCGCTTCGAGAGCCTGTAGCTCTCCCCCCAGTCCCCCGGGAACCGCCTCCCGTGCCCTACTGGGAGGCGCCGGCTTCCGCCTGCTCCAGCATCGTGTTGACGATGGTGAGCAGCTTGTTCGCGGTGAAGGGCTTGTTGATGTACATGACGGCGCCGGATTCGAAGCCCTCGGCAAGCGCCTCGCCGCCGCCCTTGGCGGTCAGGAAGATCACCGGGATCGCCTTGGTGCGGCCGTCCTGCTTGATCTGCCGGCACACCTCGAAGCCGTCCTTGTCGGGCATCATCACGTCGAGCAGCACCAGGTCGAAGACCTGCTCGCGCAGCAGCTTGAGGGCTTCCTCGCCGCCGCCTGCCGTGGTGACGAGAAACCCCTTCTGCTCGAGGATCGTCCGCTCGAGGCTCAGGATGTTCTCGTCGTCGTCAACGACAAGGATTCGCTTGGCCATTCCTCCTCCGGCCAAAGGGCGTGGGCGGCGGGGATTCTAGCACCGAACGCGGGCCCTGCCGGCCCTCACTGCAGGACGACCTCGCCACAGACCCCGCTCTGGGTGCAGGCCCGGAACGTGCCGGACCCGTAGGCGAACACCAGGTACTGGTTGTCGGGGTGGTTGAGGCACGAGGCCCCGCCGTCCGGCCCGTTGCAGCGCTTTCCGTTCGCCGACCAGGTGGGGCCCGGGCGGCCGCTGTCGGACGCCCGCCCCACGCGCGCGGCCTCGCACGCCTGCCGCTCGGGGTGTCCCTCCACCCGCACCGGGCAGAAGGCGCGTCCGTCGGTGAAGCCGATCTGCTTGCAGTACGCCGCGTCCGGTCCGACGATCGGCGTGGAATCGAGCAGCGACCGGTCGCCGGACTGGCCGTGCAGCTTGACGTTCATGCGCGAGATGGGCGGGGGCACCGGCTGGCCACAGGTGCCCGAGGTGCCGCCGCCTCCGCCCGGGATCGCGGGAACGGGGTCGGGTTCCGAGCCCGGCACGGGGGTCGGCGTGGGCTGCGGCGCCGGCACCGTCGGCACGAAGGCAATCTCCGGCAGCGGCGCCGGCTGAGTGGGCTTCTCCGGCTCGCCACCGCCGCAGGCCGCGCACGCGAGGGCGATGGCGAGAGCAAGCGCCACTCGTCTCGCCGGCGCCAGCTCGGGAGGCGTCAGCGATCGACGGTCACGCTCCCGCAAACGTCGTTCTTTCCGCACGCCTTGTAGAGGCCGCTCTTGTACGCCATCGCCTGGTACTGGTTGTCCGGGTGGTTCCCGCAGACCGGCTGCCCGGTGCACAGGGACCCGTCGACGGACCAGGTCGGCCCGGGACGCCCGGTGTCGCGTGCACGGCCCGTCACGTAGAGCTCGCATGCCTCACGCTCCGGATGACCCTCCACGCGGACTGGGCAGAAGCCGCGGCCATCGGTGAAGCCGATCTTCGCACAATAGGTCACGTCCGGTCCGACGAGCGGCGTCGAATCGAGAATCCAGTGGTTGTCGCCGCGCTGGTGGATCTTGACGTTCACCTCGGCGAGCGGGCCTGGAAGCGGGTTGCCGCAGCCGCCGCTGTCCGCCGGCGCAGACGGCGTCGGCTGCGGGTCGGGCGTCGCCCCCGGCTCCGGCGTCGGGCTCGGCTTGGGCGCGGGCCCGCTCAACACCGGCGTGGGCGTGGGGCTCGGGTTCGGTTGCGTGCTCGCCGTGGGCGTGCTCGGCTGCGGCGCCGGCTCGGGGACCGTCGGCGTGTCGAGCGAGCCGCAGGCCGAGGCCGCGAGGCAAGTCGCCACGAGCGCGGCGGCTCCGGCCAGCCTCAACCTCACCGAGGGACGGTCACATGGCCCCCGGCGGGTGTCAAGCGGCGCCTTGGTCCTCAGCGGTCCACCTGCACGCTGCCGCAGACGCCGTCCTTCGAGCAGGCCTTGTAGGTCCCGCCCCCGTCGGCAAACAGCAGGTACTGGTTGTCCGGGTGGTTGTCGCAATCGCCACCCACCCCGCTGCAGTAGTTCCCGTTGCGCGTCCAGGTCGGCCCGGGCCGTTTGGTGTCGGCCGCATACCCGACGGCGTAGGTCTCGCACGCGACGCGATCCGGCTGTCCCTCCCTGCGAACCGGGCAGTCGACGCGGCCGTCGGTGAAGCCGATCTTCGCGCAGTACTCGCGGTCATGGACGATCGGCGTCGTGTCGAGAGTCCACACGTTCTGGCCACGGATGTGGACCTTGGTGTTCATGACCCACAGCGGCGGCGGGAGCGGGTCGCCGCAGCCGCCCGTGTTCGGCGGCGGGGTCGGCTGAGGTGTCGGCGTCGGAGTCGGCGCGGGACCCGGCGTCGGGGTCGGGTTGGGCTTCGGCGTCGGCGTGGCCGTCGGGATCGTCGGAATCGAGACCTTGAGGACCCCGGAGGACGGCGCCTTGGGCGACGCGCTCGGCGCGGTCGGGAGCTCTTCCGTGATCGTGTGGCAGCCGGCCAGAACGAAAGCGGCGGCCGCCATCCCATAAACGATTCGGTTCATCGCGACCCCTTACCTAGAATTCACCTCACAAGGTCACACACAACCTCCAGTCCTGTCAAGCTTTTTTAGCCTCAGTGCCTTCGAGGATGCCGGCCACGACCTTGGCGGCCCGCGCCGACGCCCCCGGTCCACCGAGCGCGGCACGCACAGCGGCGAGGCCGGACCGGACCGACGCCCGGTGGCCGGCGTCGTCCAGCAGCCGCCCCACCTCTTCCGCCACCGCTGCGGGCTCGAAATCCCGCTGGATGAGCTCGGTCAGGACACGACGTCCCGCGATCAGGTTTGCCATCGCGTAGTGCGCCACGTGCACGAAGGGCCGACCCAGGGCGTAGCTCACGGGCGACAGGCGGTAGACCACGACGCTCGCGAGGTCGAGGAGGGCCGCCTCCACGGTGGCGGTACCCGAGGCGACGATGCCGGCGGCCGCCGCACCCATGAGCGCGTGCGCCTGGCCGCGCACCAGCGTCACGGGCAGGCCGTGCAGGGCCGCGCCGAAGGACTCTTCGCTCAGTCCCGGTGCCACGGCGAGCGCGGCCTGAAGCTCGGGACGACGCGAGTGGAGGATGCGGAGCGCGCCGGCGATCGGGGGCAGGTTGTGGGAGACCTCCTGGCGGCGGCTGCCCGGCAGCACCGCCAGCACCGGGCGCGCCGGATCGAGTCCCTGAGCGGCGAGGAACGCGCGGGGATCCCGGGCAGGCCGGGCCAGCTCGACGAGCGGGTGGCCGACGAACGTCACGCTCACGCCGGCCGCGCGGTAGAAGGGCTCCTCGAACGGGAAGATCACCAGCATGCGGTCGACGCACTCGCGGACCGTGCGCATCCGGCCGCGCCGCCAGGCCCACAGCTGTGGCGAGACGTAGTAGACGACCGGGATGCCGCGGCGGCGCAGTTGCTTCGCGAGCCGCAGGTTGAAGCCGGCGTAGTCGACGAGCACCGCGAGCGCCACGGGCTCCCGGTCCACCTCCGCGAGCACGGCGCGGAAGACCGCGCGCAGGCGGCGCAGGTGGCGCAGGACCTCGACGAGGCCCACGACCGCGAGCTCGCTCACGTGCGCGACGAGGCGCGCGTCCTGCGACCGCAGCCGGTCGCCGCCCAGGCCGAAGACGTCGATCGGACCCACGCGCTCGCGTAGGTGCCGCACGAGCTCGCCCGCGTAGAGGTCGCCCGAGGGCTCGCCGCACGATACGAGCAGCCGTCGCCGCGAGGGCGGTCCTGGTGCGGAGCTCACGCGCTCAGGAGTATAGGTTGCGGCGGCGAAAGGGAAGAGCGAGCGCGTGGAAGAGGAAAAGCGCCACGACGCCACAGACCCCGATGTAGACCGGCCAAGGCCCCATCCAGTCGAGGGGCGTCGCGACGGTCGGCTTGTGCCGCAGGTACATGAAGTTCGTGCCGAGCAGCAGGTTGACGACCCCCACGAAGGCCGTCCAGCCGGCGGTGATGCCGAGCGTTCGCCAGGCGGCCATCGGGCGGGGCCGCAAGCCCAGGCCGAAGACGAGCACGAGGGCGGCCGCGAGCACGAGCCCGTGCAGGCCGAAGAACACCACGAACTCCCAACGCGGGAAGCCCCAGGGCAGCTCGGGGGTCAGCATGGCGAGGACGGTTCCGGAGCCGGCCCAGAAGTACACGATCTCGGCCGGGGTCTGCCTCGGCCGCAGCAGGGCGAGCACCGCCAATACCAGCGCGGCGTCGCACAGCTCGAGGGGCAGCAGCGTCTTCCAGCTCAGCCACCCCTCCTGAGAAGCCACGTTCAGCTCGAACGCCAGCAGCCCGACGATTCCCGCCGCGAGCGCCCCACGCACGAGCGTCGCCAGTCCCGGGCGGGCGCGCACGAGGCGGACCAGCAGGACCGCGACGAGGGCGACGCAGGCGAGCGCGCCGACGTGCGTGGCGCCGAACGCGACGAAGGCGGGAGGCTCCTCCAGAGACGGCATCGTACGCCCGAGTCAGGCCGGACGCGCGCACGCCCTGGTGCCGGAGGTCAACGTTGTCCGCGCCGAGGGACGGTCCCCCGCTCTCCCGGACACCCACCTGAGAGGCTAGACTAGCTGAGTCAACGACTTGCCGACACGACATGTCGGCCACGATTCGGCACGCTGGTTGCAGAAGTCCTTATCGGTGACGACCGGACGATGGAGGCGAAGATGAGCGCTCGAACCGGCAGACTCCTTCTCGCGGCGGCGGGGCTGGCGCTGGCGCCGGTTCTGCTGCTCGCTCAGGACCGCGCGGTGCCCCGCGGAGGCGGAGACGGCGGGGGCTCGCGCGGCGGTGGCAGTGACGCCGGCTCGCGGCACAGCTCGCCCGGCGTGCAGTCGAGCGGCTCGAGCTCGAGCTCGAGCGGCTCGGGCTCGAGCTACTCGGGCTCGACCTACGCCCCGTCGAACGCCGAGCGTCGTCATCCGCGCGCCGGCACCGGACACGGGAGCGGCGGCGGCTACTACCCGGGCTATCCCGGGTATCCGGGCTACGGGTGGGGCGGCGGCTGGTACTACCCGGGCTACGGCGGCTACTGGTGGCCGTACGGGTACTCCGGCTGGTACGGCGGTTACGGTGCCTACGGCGGTTACTGGGGCGGCTACCCGGGCTGGGGCGGAGGAGCGGTCTATTACTCCGGTCGCGGCGAGGGCGCCTCGCTGCGCGTGCTGGTGGATCCGGCGGAGGCCCGCGTCTACGTCGACGGCTACTACGCCGGCGTGGTGGACGACTTCGACGGCCTGCTGCAAAGGCTGCACGTCGCGCCGGGGCGCCACGAGATCACGCTGAAGCTCGAAGGCTACCAGACGCACCGGATGCGCGTGTACGTCGGCCCCGACGCGACCCTGAAGCTGCACCACGAGATGCAGAAGGGCGTGGGCGAGACCAAGGAGGACCTGACGGGCGGCGCGCCGCCCCCCGAGCGCGAGGTGCGGCGCGAGCGCGACGATCCTGCGGACGACGAGCGTTCAGTCGGGGCCGAGGAGGCCCAGGAGGAGCCGACTCCCGAGTCCGGGAAGCTCCTCCTGAGCGTACAGCCGAAGGACGCGTCGGTCTACGTCGACGGAGCATTCCGTGGAAGCGGCCGCGAGGCCTCGACGCTGCGGCTCGCGCCCGGACGGCATCGGATCGAAGTGGTCCGCCCCGGCTTCCGCACGGCCGAAAGCGACGTCGACGTCCCTGCGGGAGAGACCACCCGCCTGAAGGTGATCTTGGAGCGGCCCTCGCTCTAGTCTGGAAGCGGTGGAAGGAACGACGACGCAACGAACGACGATGCAACGAACGGGAGGATGCCGGGACTCTCTGGACTGAGTTTTCGGGGGGCTGAGTGCCCTCCGTGCCCCCGCTGACTAGGGCATGCCGGCAGCGGCGGTGGGTCCGGTCCCGCTGCCGAAGAGCTGGCGGAAGATGCGCCCGGCCACGGCGGATGCGCCGTGGCCGCTGCCTTGCCGCAGGAAGACCACCACCACCAGCTCCGGCTTGTCGGCCGGTGCGTAGGACGCAAACCAGCCGAGTGCCGAGCAGGTGCCGGTCTTGCCGGCGACGGCCACCTCGGGGTCGAAGGCTGCGCTGGCGCTGCCCTCGTTGACGGCGCCCGCGAAGCCGGTGCTCAGGCCCTCGAGCCGCGTGCCCTCGGGGAGCCGCCAGCGCTCCGTCGCGGTGAAGCCGTCGGGGCCGCTCACCTGCGGCTTGAGCACGACGCCACCGTTCACGGTCGCCGAGATCAGGACCGCGAGCTGCAGCGCCGAGGTCGCGATCCCCTCCGCGTGGCTCGACAGGTGCCCGACGGCCGAGGGCTTCACGAACTCCGGCACGCGGCCCGCCGTTTCCCCGGTGAGGTTGATTCCCGACGGCTCGCCCAGGCCCAGCAGGTGCGCGTAGCGCTGCACCTTCTCGTAGCCGAGCTGCTCGCCGACCCACTCGAAGTAGGGGTTGCACGAGACCGCGAGCGCGCGCTCGAGGCCGATGGCACCGTGGCCCGCCCACATCCAGCAGCCCTTGCGGCAGCGGTAGGTGGTGTCGGGCGTGATCACGCCCTCGGACAGCCCGGCGATCCCGACGACGATCTTGAACACCGAGCAGGGCTGGAACGCGCGCTGCATCCCGAGCGAGGGGTTCACGAGCGCGTGGACGCGCCCCGTGCGCGGGTCCATCGCGACGACCGCGCCCTGCGCCCGCCCGAGGCCGCTGCGCGCAGCCTCGCCAATGGCCAGGTCCCAGGCCGAAGCGCTCGCCGGCAGGACCACGGAGGTGAGCGCGGGCACGCGCCTCGAGGCGCGCCTTGGGGCGGCGCCGGACTGCGCCGCGAGCGCCAGCGCCAGGGACACGACGAGGGCCAGCGTGGCGGTAACATTGGCTCGCGGCGGACGGATCAGCACGAGGGCGGAGACTAGCACAGACCGTGCCTGCATCTCAGCCGGGGCCGGTTTGAGCGTTGTGGAGCCCCCGCTCGTGCGCGTAAAATCAACCGCTCGAAGAAGCAAGGAGAATCCCGATGCGCGCTCCGTTGTTACGTTCCGCCTTCATCCTGGCCGTGATCCTGACCGGACCGAGTCTGGCGAGTGCCCAGAAACTGGACAAAGAAGACCGGAAGTTCCTCGACGATGTCCGGCCGATCCTGCTCGCGGAGGAGGACAAGACCTACAAGAGCCTGAAAGAGAAGAGCGACCGGCTCGAATTCCAGAAGATCTTCTGGGCTCGCCGCGATCCCGACCTGGCGACGCCCGCGAACGAGTACCAGGCCGAGTACGAGAGGGCGCGTGCCGAGGCGGACCGCGTCTACCGGCTCCCCGCACAAGCGGGCTCGCTCACCGACTGCGGTCGCGTGTTCATCCTGCTCGGCAAGCCCGACGAGGTGCAGCAGGAGGGCGGGACCCTGACGCCGGGCCTGCGGACTCCCGAGATCTGGACCTACCGCGACCGGCCGGGGCGAACCTTCACCGGCGGCAAGGCGGCGATCGCGTTCGACGAGGAGTGCCGCGCGCCGGGCGCCCTCGCACCGCAGATGGACCGCGTGGCGGGGTCGCTGGTGGTGCAGCCGAGCCTCGACTACAAGAAGGGCAAGGACGGCCGGCTGGTGAAGCTCGCCGACATGCTGCCGAAGGACACGCCGGCGCGCGCCCTCTACAAGCAGCCGCGGCAGGACTTCCCGACGGCACTCCAGGCCGCGTACCTCAAGATCGCGGACGGCGGCACCGCGCTGCTCGGGCTCGTGCGCGGCGAGGCTGCGGGTCTCGCCGTGAGCGAGAGCGGCGGGACGAAGACGGTGCGCCTTTCGGTCGGCGCGAGCGCCGTCGCCGAGGACGGGAAGGAATCGGGCTGGACGGAGCAGGCGACCGTCGCACCGATCGAGGCCGACGGCTCCTTCGTCGCGAGCTTCAAGCTCGCGCTGCGGCCCGGCAAGTACACGCTCAAGGCCGGCGCGGTGGACGAGAAGGGCGGCAAGGGCTCGCTCGCGTCGATGCCGATCGAGGTGCCGGACCTCGCGAAGGTCGAGTCCGGCGCGGACGGCACCGTGAGCAAGCTGCCCTCGGCCGGCTCGCTGCTCATCGTCAAGCGCATCGAGGAGATGCCGGGCGGGGTCTCGGACCCGCAGCACCCGTTCGCGGCTTTCGAGCTCGGGACCGCGCGGCTCGTGCCCACCTTCGGAGGAATCGCCCACGCCTCGGAGCAGGTGGAGTTCGTGTACCAGGTCTACGACCTGAAGATCGACCCGGTCACCGGCAAGGCCGACGCGAGTGCCGTGGTCAGCATCCTGAAGGACGGCAAGACCCCGGTGGCGAAGGCGCCGCCCAAGGCGATCGAGTCCGAGCGCGACGGAGCGTCGGTCGGACCGATCCCGCTCGCCAACTTCGGCCCCGGAAAGTACGTGGTGCAGCTCAAGGTCACCGACAAGCTGGGCAAGCACGAGGTCGTCCAGGAAGCGCCGCTCGAGGTGCTGCCGTAGCGTGAACAAGGCCGAGCTCGTCAAGCGGGTCGCTCGGGACACGGGGCTCACCAAGGCCGACGTGCTGCGCGTGTTGGACGCGGTGCTGGCGCAGGTGACGCGGACGCTGCGGCGTGGCGACGATGTGAAGCTCGTCGACTTCGGCACCTTCCAGGTGAGCCAGCGCCGCGCGCGGGCCGCGCACAACCCATACACTGGCGCCGCCATGAAGCTCCCGGCCCGCCGCTGGCCGCGCTTCTCCCCCGGCAAGCGCCTGAAGGCGTTGGTTCGCTAGGCGGCGGCTTTTTCGGCGGGCTTGCCCTCGGCCTTCACCACCTCGAGCGCCTTCTCGAGGATGCGGTCGGGGCGGGCCGTGACGTCGGCGGTGTCGTCGTCCTCCTCCGCCACCGGCACCGAGGGGGCGAGGCCCTGGCCGTGGATCGACGTGCCCTTGGGCGACATGTACTTCGCGACGGTCAGCACCAGGCCGCCCTCGGGCAGCGGCACGGTCCTGGAGACCGCCGCGCGCCCGAAGGTGTGCTCACCCACGAGCTTCGCGCGCCCCGCGTCGAGGAGCGCCGCGGCCACCACCTCGCCCGGCCCGGCCGTGCCGTTCGTCACGAGCACCGCGAGCGGACCGGCCCAGGCTGAACGCGCCGCGTCGGCCTGGAGCAGCTTCTCGTCGGCGCGGCGGCCCACGACCTTGGCCACCGGACCGCCCTGCAGGAACAGCTCGGCCACCGCGACGCCGTCGGCGGGCG
>DATEUE010000293.1:0-8138 GCA_035283305.1 Vicinamibacteria bacterium
CCGGTGGTCGAGGTGATCCTGGTCGTCCGCGCCGGCGCCACGGCCGACCCCCAAGGCCGCGAGGGCCTCGCCGCCATGACCGCGGACCTGCTCGACGAGGGCGCGGGCGGCAAGGACGCGCTGGCGCTCGCCGACGCCATCGACTTCCTGGGGGCGACGATCGGTGCCGGCGCCTCGTGGGACGCCTCGACGGTGCGGCTGCGCGTTCCGGTAGCTCGACTCGACGACGCCCTGGCCCTGATGGCGGACGTCGCGCTGCGGCCGGACTTTCCCGTGGCCGAGCTGCAGCGCCTGCGCAAGGAGGCCCTGACCGACCTGCTGCAGGCGCGCGACGTGCCCGGTGCCATTGCCTCTCGCGCGCTCGCCCAGGCGGTGTTCGGCCCGGGCCACCGCTACGGCAGGCCGCAGGCGGGGGGCGCCGCGGAGATCGCGTCCTTCACGGTCGCCGACCTGCGCGGGTTCCACACCGCGCGCTACACCTCGGCGGCCTCGTCGCTCGTCGTCGTGGGCGACGTGACCGCTGCGGTCCTGCCGGCGCTCGAGAAGGCCTTCGGCTCCTGGAAGGCTTCGTCCGGAGCCCCCGCGCCGCCCCCCGTGCCCGCGCCGCGGCAGCTCAGCTCCCGCTCCGTCTGGCTCGTCGACAAGAAGGACGCCGCGCAGTCCTCGCTGCGGCTCGGTCGCATCGGGCCGTCGTGGCCGGACCCGGCCTACGCCCCGAACGAGGTGATGAACACGCTGCTCGGCGGCTCCTTCACGTCCCGGCTCAACGACAACCTGCGCGAGCAGCACGGATACTCCTACGGCGCCCGCTCCGGGTTCAGGCGCAATCTCACCGGCGGCCAGTTCCTGGTGGCGACCGACGTTCAGACCGACAAGACCGGCCCGGCCCTGGGCGAGGTGTTCAAGGAGCTCGACCGGATCCTGATACCCGCCGCGCCGGAGGAGGTGGAGCGCGCGCGCAACTACGCGGCGCTCGGGTACGCCGGCGACTTCGAGACCACCAGCCAGCTGGCGCAGCGGATGGTCGACAAGCTGGTCTACGGCCTTCCCGACGGGTTCTACGAGGCGTTCGTCCCGCAGGCGCTCGCCACCGACGTCGCGGGGCTGCAGAAGGCCGCTCGCGCGGCGATCGACCCGAAGCGCCTCGCAGTCGTCGTGGTCGGCGACCGCGCGAAGGTGGAAGCGCCGCTGCGCGCCCTCAACCTGGGCACGCTGCGCATCCTCGGCGTGGACGACGTGATGGGGAAGGCGCCCACGATCGACTGAGGCTTGAAAGCCTCTCGCCGGCCGTGGTACTCTCCTATCGATATCGATAGGAGAGTCCGTGGCCGCCGACAAGCTGGAGCTTTTGATCCTCAAGACGCTCGCGCTCCTGCCGCTGCACGGCTACGGCGTCGCGAAGCGCATCGAGCAGATGTCGGACGGAGTCTTCCGCGTCACGCTCGGGTCGCTCTACCCGGCGCTTCAGAGGCTCGAGCGGGACGGCCTGGTGCTTGCCGAGTGGAAGGCCAGTGACAACGGCCGGCGCGCGCGCTACTACCGGCTCACGCCGGCGGGGCGCAGGCGCTTGAGCGTCGAGCAGAAGGACTGGGAACGCGTGTCCGCCGCGATCGCCCGGGTGCTCAAGGCCACGTGACGAGGAGGCCGCCATGCTGAGGAAGCTCCTGGCGCGCGGGCGAGACCTCGCCTGGTCCGAGAGCCGCGACCGCGAGACGCAGGACGAGCTGGCACGCCACCTGGAGCTCGTCGTCGCCGAGAAGCAACGCTGCGGGCTCGACGCGGCCGAGGCACGGCGCCAGGCGCGCCTCGAGCTCGGGAACCCGGAAGTGGCGCGCGAGGTCCTGCGCGAGGGCCGCACCGGGTCCTGGCTCGACCTGCTGATGAAGGACATGGGCTACGCGCTGCGGCTGCTGCGCAAGCGACCCGCGTGGAGCGCGGCCTGCCTGCTCACCGTCGCGCTCGGCGTCGGCGCGAGCACGGCCCTCTTCGCGGTGGTGGACGTCGTGGTGCTGGAGCCACTCCCCCTGCCCGATCCTGCCTCGCTCGTGAGGATCTACGACTCGAACCTGGCGAAGGGCGTCGAGCGGACGAACGTCACGAGCGGCAACCTCCAGGACTGGCGGCGTCGTACCCGGAGCTTCCGAGGGCTGGCCGGCCACTACACCATGGGGCGCACGCTCACGCTCGACGGCGAGTCGGAGGTCGTACTCTCGGCCCAGGTGACGGAGGACTTCTTCTCCGTGCTCGGCGTGCGAGCGGCGCTCGGCCGCACACCAACCCCGGACGAGACACGCATCGCGCGCTTCAACTCGGCAGCCGCGCCGGTCTCGCCCGACCCGGTGGTCGCGCTCGGACACGGTCTCTGGACGCGGCGCTTCGGCGCCGACCCTGCCGTCGTGGGCCGCACGATCCTGGTCGAGCGCCGGCCGATGCGGGTGGTGGGCGTGATGCCGGAGGGTTTCGCGATGCCCGCGCCGGACGTGCAGCTGTTCCTGCCGTGGGGTCTCCCCGAGACCCCGCCGCGCGATCAGCACTACGTGTCCGGTCTCGCGCGACTTGGCCCCGGAGCCACGCTGGCGCAGGCCGAGGCGGAGCTCGTCGGCGTGGCGGGGGCCCTGGCTGCGGAGTTCCCCCGCACCAACGCGGGCTGGAGCGTCAGGCTTGTCCCGCTGCAGGAAGACATCGTGGGCGCGGCGCGCCCCACCCTGCTCGTCCTGCTCCTCTCGGTCGCGCTGGTGTTGGTCGTGGCCTGCGCCAATGTCGCCCTGCTGTCGCTCGCCCGCAGCCTCGAGCGGCTGCCGGAGGCCTCGCTGCGCCAGGCGCTCGGCGCGTCGCGGGAGCGGCTGCTGCGCCAGTTCCTGATGGAGCCGCTACTCGTGTCGCTCGTCGGCGGTGCGTTGGGCGTCCTGCTCGCGGTGCTCGGCCTCACGCTGCTGAAGCAGACCGGCGCCGCAGTGCCGCGGCTTCACGAGGTCGGCCTCGGCCCGCTCGCGCTCGGCTTCGCCTCAGTCGCGACGCTTCTGGCCGCGTTGCTGTCGGGGCTGCCTGTGGCCCTTCGCCTCGCGCGCGCGGAGCCGTTCTGCGGCCTCGCGGCAGCGCCGAGTCGACTCGCCGGCGGCCGTCGCCACGCGCTTCGCGACGGGCTCGTGGTCGCCGAGGTGGCGATGGCCGTCGTGCTGCTCGCCGGCGCCAGCCTGCTCGTGCGCAGCTACCAACGCCTGCAGGCGGTCGACCCCGGCTTCGACCCGCGCGGGGTGCTGGTGGCCCCCGTGTTCCTGGACATGGAGCAGTACGGCGGCGACGGCGCCAAGAGCCGGCACTACTACGCGACGCTCGTCGAGCGGCTGCGCGGCCTCCCGGGCGTGATCGCGACCGGCGCGGCGACGGCGCTGCCGGCGAGCCCGCTCGGGCCCGACTTCGAGCGCCCGGTGTGGCCGGAGGGAGCCGCGGACGACGAGCGCCCGCTGCGCTCCGCCTGGGTGCGCATGGTCACGACCGACTACTTCCGCACGCTGGGGATGCGGATCGTCTCGGGTCGCGCATTCGACGACCGCGACTCGCTGAAGGCGCCGCGCAGCGTGATGCTGAGCGAGGGCCTGGCGCGCCGCCTGTACCCGGGTAGCGCCGCCGTGGGCCGGCGCCTGGTCCTCGACTACAGCACGGCCGGCACCTACCCCTACGACGTAATCGGCGTCGTGGGCGACGTGCGCTTCTCGGGGCCGCGCGCCGCGGCCCGACACGAGATCTACCTGCCGCACGCGCAGCGCCCGTACCTCGTGATGAACGTCGCGGTGCGGAGCTCCGGCGACCCGCGCCTCATCGCGCCGGCGGTACGGCAGGTGCTGCACGAGCTCGACCCGGCCAAGCCCGCCCACGGCCTCTACGACCTCTCGGATCTCGTGGGCGCGACCTACGCCCGCGACCGGTACCTGACGCTGGTGCTGTCGGCGTTCGCGGCCGTGGCGGTGGTGCTGGCGCTCGTCGGCGTCCACGGCGTGCTCTCCCACCGAGTGCGCGAGCGGACGCGCGAGATCGGGATCCGGATTGCGGTAGGCGCGAGCGAGACGCACCTGCTGCGCTGGATCACCGGCCAGGGGCTGCGCCTGGTACTTCTGGGCCTTGGCCTGGGCGCCGCGATCGCCGCCGCCCTCGCACGGGTCGTGGCGGGACTGCTCTTCGGGACGAGCCCCCTCGACCCCGCGGCGCTGCTGGCGGTTGCCGCGCTCCCGCTGGTCGCGCTCCTCGTGTCGCTCCATCCGGCATGGCGGGCGGCGCGCACGTCTGCCGCCGAGGTGCTCCGCGCCGGCTGATCGAAGCGCCTCAGGCCGCGTGCTGAGCGGGGTGGCGGCCGAACAGTCGGGCGAAGAATCCGTGAGTCCGGTGAACGAAGCCCGCTTCCGGAAGGAACATGAAGGGGCAGGCACCCTCCACGACCGCGATGCCGTGATCGCGGCAGTAGGCCACCGCGGTCACGCTCACCGCGCCGTGTCCGGTCCCGCGGTGCATCCACACGCGGCTGATCCCGGCCTCCGAGCAGTCGCGCACGATCTTGTCGGTCGCCGCCGGCGGGGTCATCAGCAGCGCGCCACCGACCGGCGGCCGCACGTCCTGGAGTCGCCGGGCACACGGCACGCCGTCCACTGAATCCAGCAAGGGGTGCACCGGCACCACGTCGTAGCCCCGGCTCCGCAGCTCCCGGAAGAGCGAGCGGCTCAGGTCCCGGGCATCGCGGGACACGCCGACGAGCGCGATCCGGCGCTGGCCCAGGAAATCGTTCGCCACCACAGCCTGGGTAGTCATGGTCAAGCCCCTCCAACGTCCAATCTAGGCGGTAAACGGACAGACTCCCATGGATCATCCGGTTCGGGGGGCAGGTCTTGAACCGAGGCGCCACCGCGGACGGTGGCGTGGGACGAAAAGCTATGACGCTCACCCCGTCCCGGAGGTCCAAGATGTTGATCGCGCGCACATCCGCCCTGACGACCGCCCTCGCCGCAATCGCCGCCTTCGCCGCAAGCGCCTCGACCGACCCTGCGACGCTGCTGCTGCAGAAGCCCTCGGCCAGCCGCACGCAGGTGGTCTTCTCCTTCGCGGGCGATCTGTGGACAGTCCCGCGCGCGGGCGGCGACGCGCAGCGGCTCACGAGCGGCGTCGGGCGCGAGACCGAGCCCTTCTTCTCGCCGGATGGATCGCTCGTGGCGTTCACCGGCGAGTACGACGGCAACGTGGACGTGTACGTCGTCGAGTCGGCCGGGGGCATCCCCCGACGCCTGACCTGGCATCCCGCCCCGGACCACGCCGCCGGCTGGACGCCCGACGGCCGGGACGTGCTGTTCCGCTCGGACCGCACGAGCTTCCACCACTTCGACCGACTGTTCACGATCCCGCTCACGGGCGGTCTGCCGCGCGAGCTGCCGCTGCCACGGGCCGTTCAGGGGAGCCTGTCACCGGACGGGGCGCGGCTCGCCTACGTGCCGATCAACCAGTGGCAGCGTGCCTGGAAGCGCTACCGCGGCGGCCAGACGACGCCGGTATGGATCGCCGACCTCGGCGACTCCTCCGTGGAAGCGGTCCCGCGGACGAACTCGAACGACTCCTGCCCGGCGTGGCTCGGCGATCACGTCTACTTCCTCTCGGACCGAAACGGTCCCGTGACGCTGTTCGCCTACGACACGAAGACGAAGCAGGTGAGCGAGCTCGTGAAGAACGACGGGCTCGACTTCAAGTGGCTGAGCGCGGGCCCCGACGTGCTGGCCTACGAGCAGTTCGGCTCGCTTTTCCTCTACGAGCCCGGCAGCGGGCGCTCGACTCCGCTCCGCGTTCGCCTGAGCGGGGACTTCCCGGAGGTGCGGTCGCGCTTCGCGAGCGTCGCCAGCAGGCTGAGGGCGCCCGCGCTCTCGCCGAGCGGCAAGCGCGTCGCGTTCGAGGCGCGCGGGGAGATCCTGACCGTGCCGGCCGAGAAGGGCGACGTCCGCAACCTCACAAGGTCCCCGGGCGCGGCCGACCGCGATCCGGCCTGGTCCCCCGACGGCCAGCGGCTGGCCTGGCTCTCGGACGAGTCCGGCGAGTACGCGCTCCACATCCGCGACCAGGGCGGGCTCGAAAACGTGCGGCGGATCGCCCTCGGCGAGCCGCCGTCCTTCTTCTACCGGCCGCGCTTCTCGCCCGACGGGAAGAAGATCGTGCTCGCCGACAAGCGAGGCATCGTCTGGCTCGTCGACGTCGAAAAGGGCGGTCCGCCGGTCAAGGTCGACCAGGATCCCTGGGAGATCCCGGAGCCTGTCTGGTCGCCCGACTCGCGGTGGCTAGCCTACAGCAAGGTGCTGGCGAGCCAGTTCGCGGCCATCTTCGTGTACTCGCTCGAGACCCGCGCGGTGACGCAGCTCAGCGACGGACTCGGCGACGCGCGTTTCCCGGCCTGGGACCGCGGCGGCAAGTACCTCTACTTCGCCGCCAGCACCGACCTCGGACCGATCGCCTCTCCCGGCAGCATGGCCGGGATGAACCGCCCGTTGAGCCGCGCGGTCTACGCCATGGTGCTGCGCAAGGACCTGCCGTCCCCACTCGCGCCGGAGAGCGACGAGGAGAAGCCCGCGGAGAAGAAGGACGAGAAGAAGGACGAGAAAAAAGGCGCCGCCGCCGAGAAGGGTGGCACGGGCAAGGCGGTCGCGGGAGCGGACGACGCGAAGGCGGAAGCCAAAGCGGAGGTGAAGGTCGCGATCGACGCCGAGCGCATCGGCCAGAGAACCCTCGCGCTGCCCATTCCAGCCGAGAACTTCGCTGCGCTCGCGGCCGGCAAGGAGGGGCAGCTCTTCCTGCTCAAGGGGCCGCGCGTCGACCTGGTCGGCGACGAGACACCCGCCACCTCCGAGGTGGTCCGCTTCGACCTCGAGAAGCGCAAGAGCGAGACGCTGGTCTCGGGGATCGCCGAATGGAGCCTCGCGGCGGGTGGCGAGAAGCTCCTGTACAAGAAGGGCGAATCCTGGTTCACGGCCGCGACCGACGCGCCCGCCAAGGAGGGAGAGGGCGAGCTGAAGACGGGCGAGGCGCAGGTGTTCGTCGACCCGCGCGCCGAGTGGCGCCAGATGTACCGCGAGACCTGGCGCATCGAGCGCGACTTCCTCTACGACCCCGGCTTTCACGGGCTGGACCTGAAGGCCGCCGAGGCCCGCTACGCCCCGTGGGTCGAGGGCCTGCGCAGCCGCGGCGACCTCAACGTGCTCTTCGAGGAGATGCTGGGCGAGCTGACGCTCGGCCACGTCTACATCGGCGGCGGCGACCGGCCCGAGGCGCCGAAGGTGAAGGGTGGGCTGCTGGGCGCCGACCTCAGCGTCGAGAACGGGCGCTACCGCTTCGCGCGCGTGTACGACGGCGAGAGCTGGAATCCCGGCGTGCGCGCGCCGCTCACGCAGCCCGGCGTGAACGTGGTCGCGGGAGAGTACCTGCTCGCGATCGGAGGCGAAGAGATACGCCCGCCCGCGAGTGTGTACCGGCCGCTCGAGGCGACCGCAGGCCGGGCGGTCGTGCTACGCGTGGGACCGAGCCCGGACGGCACGGGCGCGCGGGATGTCAGCGTCGTCCCCGTCGACGACGACGGGAAGCTGCGGCGGCTCGCGTGGATCGAGGACAACCGGCGCAAGGTCCAGGAGCTCTCGAAGGGCCGCCTTGCCTACGTCTACCTGCCTGACACCGCGGTCGGCGGCTACACCGCCTTCAACCGCTACTACTTCGCGCAGATCGACCGTGAGGGCGTCGTGCTCGACGAGTGCTGGAACGGCGGGGGTTTCCTGGCCGACTACGTGATCGACTTCCTGCGCCGGCCGGTGATGAGCCATGCGGTCACGCGCGAGGGCAGCACGTTCGCTTTCCCGGCGGCGATCTACGGGCCGAAGGTGATGATCGTCAACGAATCGGCCGGCTCGGGCGGCGACGCGATGCCGTGGTACTTCCGCAAGGCCGGCCTCGGCACGCTCGTCGGCACGCGCACCTGGGGCGGCCTCGTCGGAATCGGCGGCTACCCGGCGCTCCTCGACGGCGGCTCCGTCACCGCGCCGCGCTTCGCGATCTACGGCCTCGAAGGGAAGTGGGAGGTCGAGAACGTGGGCATCGCGCCGGACGTCGAGGTCGAGCTCGACCCG
>DATEUE010000294.1:0-15003 GCA_035283305.1 Vicinamibacteria bacterium
CCGTCTCCGCCCCCGAGCGGGCCGCCCTATGCGAGACGCTCCGATGACTATCGGGTCCCTTCCGTGAGCCCTGCAGTACACTGGCTGCACCCGCCGTGACATCGTCTTTCTCTGACGCGCTCCGAGTCGTCAACTCGCTCAAGGCCGAGGGGATCGTCGAGGACTACGCGATCGCCGGAGCGATGGCGATCCTGTTCTGGACGGAGCCAGTTCCCACCTACGACCTCGACGTTCTCGTCTTCCTTCCCGGCTCCACGGCGCAGCTGGTCAGCCTGGACGGGATCTACGCTTGGGCCAGGCGCAATGGCTATCCCACGGATGCTGAACACGTCATCGTGGCCGGAGTGCCCACGCAGTTCCTACCCGCTCCCTCCAAACTCGCTGACGAGGCCATTCGCACTGCTGCCGAGATGGACTACGAAGGCATTCGCGTCAGGGTCGTGCGTCCGGAATACCTGATCGCGCTCTACCTCGAACCGTCTGCACGGACGCCCAAGCGCCAGGCTCGAGCCGCCATGCTCCTGGAGTGGCCGGGCTTGAACCCGGCCGAGCTCGATGCCATCCTGAAGCGTCATGGACTCACTGTCTGAGCGGCCCGAACGGGCCCGGCCGAGCGCCGAGCTGCTCGCGCGGCTGCGGGCCGGCAAGGCCCTCCTCCGCGAGCGCCGGGCAGCGTTGCCCCTGCCCGAGAAGGTGGCCCAGCTCCTCCTGCTCCAGCGCCTCCAGTTCCCCCTGATCCGCATCCAGCGGCCGCTGCGCTCCTGGGAGCGGCCCTGGGAGATCCGGCCCTAGCCCAGCTTCCTGAACCCCGGGGCCACCCCGTGCGTAAAGGGGTGTGAAGCGGAGGAAAGTCCATGAAACGTCTGCTCTCTGCCGGGGTCGTGGTGTCGGCCGCCCTTTTGGCCTCGGGCTGCATGCACGGGGGCGACTGGGGGGGCACGGCGTTCAAGGCCTCGGTCGACGAGTCGCGGCCGCTCGCCAAGAACGGGCGCTTCTCGCTCGCGAACACCAACGGGCGGGTCGAGGTGACCGGCTGGGACGAGGCCCGGGTGAAGATCGAGGCCACCAAGCGGGCGGGCAGCGAGCGTGCGCTCGACGCGCTTCGGATCGAGATCGACGGCGAGGGCGACAGCGTCCGGGTGCGGACGCGCTACCCGCGGCCGCGCTTCATGGGCGGCTCGGGCCGCGTCGACTACGTGATCCACGTGCCGCGGACGGCGCGGGTGAGCGTCGAGAACGTGAACGGGCGCGTGGAGATCGCCGATGTCGCGGCTCCGGTCGAGGCCTCGACGGTCAACGGATCGGTGGAGGTGCGCGACGCCGCGGGCGAGGTCGAGGCTTCGGCCGTGAACGGGAGCGTCGAGGCCTCGCTCTCGCGTGTCGATCCCGAGGGTCGCAGCCGGCTGCACGCCACCAACGGCTCGGTGCGGCTGACGCTGCCGGCCGATGCGAACGCCGAGATCGAGGCGAGCACGGTCAACGGCGGCGTGGGCTGCGATTTCGACCTCGGCGGCGGGCGCAAGTCGCGCCGGAAGCTCGAGGGCCGGATCGGCAGCGGCGGGGCCCGCTTCGACCTCGGGACGGTGAACGGGTCGGTGAACATCGACCGCGGCCTCTCGTCACGCGCGGCCGCGCCTGCTCCGGCCGAGGCGTCGCCCGCGGCGGAGAGCCGCTAGAGAGCCCTGGGCCTTCCCGGCCCAACGCCGTCGAGGAACGCGAGCACGCTCTCGCGTTCCTTGACGTGTCGCCCGAGCCGGCGCTAGGGTCGGGTCCTCGCCGCGAGCGAGGCAGACAGATGCGGGGCCTGAGGGACGATCTTCGCGACGCCGGCCGGATGGTGCGACGTCATCCTGGCTTCTCGGCCATGGTGGTCGCGGCGACGGCGCTCGGCATCGGCCTCAACACCGCCGTCTTCAGCCTGCTCGACGCGCTCCTGCTGCGGCCGCCCGCGGTGGTTGCTCCGGAGCGCCTGGTGCATGTCTACAGCTCGGTCTCCGGCGACTTCCTGAGCCACACGCCCATGGCGTTTCCCGACTACGAGGCGCTGCGCGATCGTGCGCGGAGCTTCGGCGAGCTCGCCGCATATGCCTGGTTTCCCCTGGCGCTCGATCGTGGCGAGAGCTCCGAGCTGGTGATGGCCGAAGTCGTCACCACCAACTACTTCGCCATGCTGGGTGTGGTGCCGGCGCTCGGACGCAGATTCAGCGCCTTCGAGGATCGCCCAGGCTCACCGAGCCCGGTCGCAATCCTGAGCCACGATGGCTGGCGTCGGTACTTCGCCGGCTCCCCCGACGTGGTCGGTCGAGAGGTGCGCCTGAACGGCCAGAGGTTCACGCTCGTGGGCGTCGCCCCGCACGGCTTCCGAAGTCTCGTCCCCGGATTCTCGCCGGATCTCTGGTTGCCAATCCATGCCGCTGTCTCGCTTCCGACCGGCGTGACCATCTCGTTCGGAGGTGTAACGCCGGGACTCGAGCGCACCGCCGACCGCGCCCAGCGCTGGGTATGGGTCACGGGTCGCCTGCGCCCGGACGCATCGGTGGAGCAGGCCCGCGCCGAGGTCGTCGCCCTGGCCCTCCAACTCGGCCACGAGTACGCCACGAGCAACGCGCAGCGCGCGTTCACCGCAGTGGCGGCAAACGACGTCCGCCTGTCACCGGGAGTCGATCGCGCGGTCTGGGCGGGCTCTCTGCTGGCGATGGGCGCCTTCGCGTCCGGCCTGCTGCTCGCCTGCGCCAATGTCGCGAGCCTCTTCCTGGCCCGCGCGCTCGGCCGCCGGCGCGAGATTGCCACACGCCTCGCCCTCGGGGCGCAGCGGCGCCAGCTCGTCCGCCAACTCTGGCTCGAAGGCTTGCTCCTCGCGCTTCTAGGTGGTGGGCTCGGGCTCCTGCTCGCCCGCGCCTCCAACGCCGCGCTCGGTCGCGTCGGCCTTCCCCTCACGGCCGCCGTCAGCTGGCCGCTTCAGCTCGTGCTCGCACCGTCGCTCGACCTGCGGGTGCTGTGCTTCGCCCTGGCTGCCGCAGTCCTCAGCGCCAGCGTCTTTGCCCTGTTGCCCGCGCTCGAGGCCACTCGTTCCGACCTCGCTTCCATGCTCCGCGACCTCGGCGCCGCGGCCGCCACGCGCGGGTCGCACGGCCTGCGTGAGACGCTCGTGGCAGTGCAGGTTGCCGTCTCGGTCGTCCTGCTCGCCGCCGCCGGCGTCGCACTGCAGAACCTGCTCGATACGACGCGGGTCGACACGGGGTTCGATCCCGAGGGGGCGGCGGTCGTCACGCTCTCCCCCGACCTGCTTGGGTACGGAATCGACGACGCCGAAGCGCTCTTCGGTCGAGTCCGCGAGCGGGTCTCGGAGTTACCCGGGGTGCGAAGGGCGTCGCTCGCGAGCCACCTTCCGCTCACCGCTGCGATCAACTTCGGTAACGTTAGGGCCGAAGCCGGCGATCCGCGCGCCAATCAGCTGCCTGTCGACTTCGCCAGCGTCGGTCCAGGGTATTTCGAGACGATGCGCATCCGGCTCGTGGCCGGCCGCTCGTTCACGGAGCACGACGGCCCGACTGCACCCCGCGTCGTCGTCGTCAACGAAACGCTGGCCCATCGTCTCTGGCCGGATTCGCAGGCGGTCGGTCGCCACCTGGGGGACGGCTCCGAGGTCATCGGCGTCGTCCGTGACGGCAAGTACCGCACGCTCGCGGAACGCCCGCGGCCGTTCCTCTACACGAGCCTGGGCCAGGACCGGCGTGGGACCCAGACGCTGGTGGCTCGCACAGACGGCGACCCACGCCCAATCTTGCCGGCGATCCGTCAGGCCATTCGGGAGTTGGATTCACGCGTGCCGGTCACCAGTCCACGAACACTCGCCGGAACGATCGACGACGCGCTCCTGCTGCCGCGCGCGACGGCGGGCCTGCTCGCATTCTTCGGGGGGCTCGGGCTGCTGCTGGCGGCGGTCGGGATCCTCGGGGTCATCGCCTATCTCGCGAGCGCACGCACCCGCGAGATCGGTGTGCGCCTCGCCCTCGGCGCGAGCCGGGGGGCCATCCTGCGCTGGCTCCTGCGCCGGGGCCTGGCACCTGTCGCGGCCGGGCTCTGCTTCGGTGTGGCGGCGGCCGTGAGCGCCGCCTGGGGCCTATCTCTCTTCTTCGCCGAGCTCTGGCCGATCGATCTGCACGCTCTGCTCGTGGCCGTGTCACTGCTCGCGCTCGCCGCCGTCATCGCTGCCTTCGTGCCTGTATGGCTCGCTGCAAGCCTCGACCCGGCGTCAGCGCTGCGCCACGAGTGAGCCCAGGGCGAGGTCCAGGGGCTGACGCCGCACGCGGTCGAGGAGGTTGAGACGACGGCTCGGGAGATTCGGGCACTTTCGGCCTGAGCCGGGCCGCCCAAGGGTCCAGAAAGCGCCGACAATCGGCCGGTGCCCGGCAGCCGTCGGCGAGTGACGGAACGCTGCAAACCCATGTGCCGTAAACTCGTGCGAGGACAGCAATGGGCTGCGGCAGAGCCGTAACGCACGTGAGCGATGGGCCGCCCAAGGCCGACTGGAAGCGCGCCGCCGACGGCGTCGGGATGGCGGGAATCGCCGTGTTCCTGCTCCTCAACACCACCGGTGTCCTGCCCTGGTCGTTCTGGATGGAGGCGATCGCACTCTGGCCGCTGCTGATCATGTCGGCCGGGATCAAGATCGCCTTCGAGCGGACGCGGGCGCCCTGGCTGGTGCTGCTCGGGCCCGCGCTCGTGCTCGGCGGACTCGCCTGGGTGGCGACGGGCGCCCGAACGGACATCCCGGTCGGCCCCTGGAAGAGCGAGGGTCCCCTGCCCCGGCCCGAGGGAGCCAAGCGCGTGAACCTGGACCTGAAGCTCTTCGGGTCGCGGCTCTCGGTGACGGCGCGGGAGCTCGAGCAGGGCGCGCTCGCCGACGCGCGCTCGATCGAGCGGCATTCGAGCGCCAGCCTGTCCGTGAAGCGCGAAGACGACGTCGCCCGCGTCCGGCTCGACGCGACCGAGCGCCACGGAGTCGTGGTGCTGCCGGGCCGCAGGCAGCGCTGGGAGCTGGGTGTCCCCACCGAGCTCCCGCTGAGCTACGAGCTGGGCGGCGCCATGGTGCGCAGCCGCTTCGACCTCAGCCGCAGCCGTTTCGAGGGTGGGCGGGTGAACGGGGTGTTCCTGGCTACCCAGCTCACGCTGCCCGCGGTCGAGGCTCCGGTGAAGCTGAGTGTGAACGGCGTCTTCAACATGCTGCGCGTGAGCGTGCCGGAGGGGACACCCGTGCGCGTCCGCGGCACGGGCTTCCCGTTCAACGCCGTCAAGCGCCGTGTCGTAGGCGAGGAGGGACGGCCCGGCTACGAGATCCAGGTCGACGGCATCTTCAATGCCGTCGTCATCGAGACGCGCCAGGCCGCGCCCGCCGACGCACCTCCGCCGCCCCCCGAGGCGCCTCCCGGCCCGGCGCCAGAGCGCCGCCCGAAGCCCGAGGCCGAGCCCGCCCCACCCGCCCCGTCCGCGCCCGTCCGCGGCTAAGATCGGCCTCATGTACGAAGAGCACCCGTCGTTTCTCACCCGTTTGCTGCGCGGCCTCGACGGCCTCCGGCGATTCCTGGTCAACGTCCTCTTCTTCGGCCTGCTCGTGGGGCTCGTGATCGCGAGCCTGGGCGGCCGACCGAAGGTGCCGGACGGAGCCGCGCTCGTCGTCAACCCGCGTGGGGCGATCGTGGAGCAGCTCGCGCGCGTCGATCCGATCGAGCGCCTCGTGTCGCGCAGCGCCGGCACCGGCGCGGCCACGAGCGAGACGTTGCTCAAGGATCTCCTCGACGCGCTGCGACTGGCGAAGGACGACGCGCGCATCAAGGCCGTGTACCTCGACACGAACGACATGGCCGGCGCCGGGCTCACGAAGCTGCGCGACCTGCGCGCGGCGCTTGCCGACTTCAGGAAGAGCGGCAAGAAGGTGATCGCCTACGGCGACGTCTACCTGCAGTCGCAGTACTACCTCGCGGCGCAGGCCGACGAGGTGTACCTGCACCCCGAGGGGATGGTGCTGCTCGAGGGCTTCGGCCGACAGCGCAACTACTACAAGGAAGGCCTCGACCGCTTCGGGATCGAGATGCACGTCTTCCGCGTGGGCGAGTACAAGTCGGCGGTCGAGCCGTACCTGCGCGACGACATGTCGAAGGAAGCGCGCGAGATGTCGCTCGACACCTACGGCGACCTTTGGCGTGACTGGCTCGCCGACGTGGCCGCCTCGCGCAAGATCGCCCCCGAGGACGTCACGGCGCTGATCGAGGCGCTGCCCGATCGGCTGCGCGCGGCGGGCGGCGACATGGCGACGCTCGCCAAGGACGCCAGGCTCGTCGACACGCTCGCGCCCCGCGACGAGGTGAGGAAGCGCCTGATCACGCTCGTGGGCGAGGACAAGAAGAACCACACCTTCAAGCAGGTCGGCTTCGCCACCTACCTGAAGGCGAAGGGCGGCGATCGCGGCGGCGCCAGGGGTCGCGGCAAGGCCGTGGCGGTCGTCGTGGCCAAGGGCTCGATCCTCGACGGCAGCCAGCCCGCCGGCACGATCGGCGGCGACTCGACGGCACGGCTGCTGCGGCGCGCGCGCGAGGACGACTCCGTGCGCGCCGTGGTGCTGCGCGTCGACAGCCCCGGCGGCAGCGCCTTCGCCTCCGAGGTGATCCGCCGCGAGTGCGAGCTCGTGCGGCAGGCCGGCAAGCCCGTCGTGGTCTCGATGGGAACGGTGGCGGCCTCGGGCGGCTACTGGATCTCCACTGCGTCCGACGAGATCTGGGCGGCGCCCGAGACGATCACCGGCTCGATCGGGATCTTCGGGGTGTTCCCGAGCATCCACAAGCCGCTCGCGAGGTACTTCGGCATCCACACCGACGGCGTCGGCACGACGCGATTCAGCGACGCGCTGCGCCCCGACCGGCCGCTCGACCCCGGGGTCGCGGACGTGATCCGGCAGTCGATCGACAACGGCTACCAGGACTTCATCACCCGCGTCGGCGAGGCGCGCAAGATGAGCAAGCAGCAGGTGGACGCGATCGGCCGCGGCCGGATCTGGAGCGGCGAGGACGCGAAGCGGCTCGGCCTGGTTGACCAGCTCGGCGGCCTCTCGGCGGCGATCGAGTCGGCCGCCACGCGCGCGAAGCTCGAGAAGGGCTACCGGGTGTGGTACGTCGAGAAGGAGAAGACCTTCCGCGAGCGGGTGGTCGAGATGCTGACGGCCGGGGTCGCGGTCGTGGCCGGCGACGAGGCAGGGCTCGAGGCCACGCAGCCGGCCGCTCCCGCGCCCTTCTCGCTCGCCGCCAGCCTGCGCCAGATCCAGCGCGACGTCGAGGAGGTGGCGCGCTGGAACGACCCGCGCGGGATCTACGCCCACTGCCTCTGCGGCGAGGAGTAGCCGCGGGGACCGGCCGAGCTAGACCGTCGCCGCGCGGATCTTGCGGTTCAGGCGGTGGTACTCGCGACGCAAGGCCTTCAGCTTCTTGCGGTCGGCGGCCGCGATCGCCTTTCCCTTCTCGCCGCGGATCGCGTGCATGCGGGCCTTCATCTTGCCCTTCTCGATCCCGACGGCCGCGTGGTGCGGGTGCTTGTGGTACTCGATGCCGAGGGCCTTGCACAGAGCCGGGAGCAGGTGCTCCTTGTTCATCTGCGTGAAGCCCTTCACGGCCTCGTGCTCGAGGCCCTTCGCGATCTCGCGAAGGTCGTCGACCGTCTTGCCCTTCAACTCGTCGTACGTGTGCGCCATGAGACCGCCTCTCTTTAGATTCGGGGATTCTAACGCGAGGCGGGGCGAGTGACAGTGCGGCCCCCCCGAGGGGGGCGAAACAGGGCTGGCTGGCGGATTGTCGCGAGCGGGGTCATGCCGTAGCCTTCTAGCGGGAGGCGGGGATGCCTGAGGACCTCGACGATTTCGATATCGAGCCGACGCGACGGGACCAGGAGACGGTCCGGGAGACGCTCCGGACGCCGGGGGGCGCGGGCGGAGACGGCCCGCGCGGAGGGATCGGCTTCCCGATGATCCTGGCGGCGGTGGCGGTACTCGTGATCGCGGCGCTCGGGGTGCTGTTCCTGGTGTTCCAGAAGCCCGGCAAGCCCGCCGCGACCCCGGTGCCACTGGCGCCCGCTCCGGCCGCTCCCGCGCCGACGGCGACGCCCGCCATCGTGCTGCCCTCGCTCGACGCGAGCGACGCCTTCGTGCAGGGGATCGCGCAGGCGCTCTCGTCGCACCCCGAGCTCGCGCGCTGGCTCGCGCAGGGGTCGCTGGTGCGGACGCTCACGGCCGTCGTCGACAACGTCGCGAGCGGCGAGACGCCCCGGCCGCACCTCCAGTTTCTGGCTCCAAAGCAGCGCTTCAAGGCCTCGCGCCGGCCGCCCCGGCAGATCGTGCCGGACCCCGCCGGCTTCGCCGGCTACGACCTCTGCGCCGACGCTGTGGCCTCGGTCGACGCCGGCGCCGCCGCCACCGCCTACCGCACGCTCGCGCCGCTCTTCGAGGCGGCGTACGTCGAGCTCGGGCACCCCGGCGGCGGCTTCCGGCAAGCGCTGGCGCGGGCGATCCAGGCGCTCACGGCGGTGCCGGTGCTGCGCGAGGATGTGGCGCTCGTGCCGCACGCGATCGGCTTCCGCTACGAGGACAGGGCGCTCGAGGCGCTCACGCCCGCGCAGAAGCAGTTCCTGCGGATCGGCCCGAGGAACGTGCGCATCGTGCAGGGGAAGCTCCGCGAGCTCGAGACGGCACTCGCGGTGGAGCGACCGGCGCAGCCCTGAGGTCTACCTCGACAGCGGAGCACCCCCCGCATATAGTCGGGTGCATCCGATGAGCCAGCCGTCGGTCCTCGTCCTAGACAACCCGATCCAGAACTACGCGTGGGGCTCGCACACGGCGATCGCGGAGCTGCTCGGCCGAAAGGCGCCGTCTGCGCAGCCCGAGGCCGAGCTGTGGATCGGCGCGCACCCGAAAGCCCCGTCGCGCATCGCCGAGCCGAGGGGCAAGGGCACGCTCGACCGCGCGATCCAGGACGATCCCGTGGGCGTGCTGGGCTCCGAGGTGTGCGACCGCTTCGGCAACGAGCTGCCGTTCCTGTTCAAGGTGCTGGCGGCGCAGGAGCCGCTCTCGATCCAGGCTCACCCGAGCCAGCAGCAGGCGCGCAGCGGCTGGGCGCGCGAGAACGCCGAGGGCATCCCGCTCGACGCCCCGCGCCGCAACTACCGCGACCTGAACCACAAACCCGAGCTCTTGTGCGCGCTCTCGCCGTTCGTGGCGCTCAAGGGCTTCCGGCCCGCGGAGGAGATCGCGCGCGGCCTCGAGCCGATCGCGCGCCCCGAGCTCGCCGCCGGGCTCGGCCGCCTCGCGCACGAGCAGACCCCCACCGCATTGCGCGCGCTCTTCGCGCGGCTGATGACGCTCGAGCCCGAGGAGCGCGAGCCGCTCTTGAGGCGCGCCGCGGCGCAGGCGGCGCGCCGCGCGGGCGAACCCGCCTGGCAGTGGCTGAAGCAGCTGCTCGAGCGGCACCCGGGCGACGTGGGCGCGCTCGCGCCGCTCTACCTCAACCTCGTGACGCTCGCCCCGGGCCAGGCCTTCTTTCTGCCCTCGGGAGAACTCCACGCCTACCTCGAGGGCACGGCGCTCGAGATCATGGCCAACTCCGACAACGTGCTCCGCGGCGGCCTCACGCCCAAGCACGTCGACGTGCAGGAGCTGCTCGCGACGCTGGTGTTCGACGCGCACGCCCCCGAGCTCGTCCAGCTGGACGAGAACGGCCCCGGCGAGAAGGTCTTCAGGACGCCGGCTCGCGAGTTCGAGCTCGGCTTCCTCGAGGTCGGTGCCGGCCGGCCCTTCACGGCTCCGGGCGGCCGCGGGGTCGAGATCCTGCTGCAGCTCGAGGGTGAGTGCCGGCTCGCGAGCGCCGGATCCGCGCTGACGCTCGCGCGGGGCCGGAGCGTCCTGGTCCCGGCGGCGCTCGAGTCGTACGTGCTCGAGGGCGAGGGGCGCGTGGCGCGCGCCCGCGTACCGGCGTGACGCCTCGGCGTATCCTGGCCGCGCGCTTCATCGCCGTGGCCGTCGACCTCGCGCAGTACGCGCTCTTGCCGGCCGAGCTCACGCCGCTCAACAACGCGGTCGACGTGCTGACGGCGATCGCGATGCTCTCGCTCGTGGGTTGGAACTGGGCGTTCCTGCCCACGTTCCTCGCCGAGCTCGTGCCGTTCGTCGACCTCGTGCCGAGCTGGACGCTCGCGGTGATGTTCGCCACGCGCGGCCGCAATGCTCCCGGAGGGCCCGGCGCTCCCCCGCCGCCTCCGCTGCCGCCGCCCGGTCAGGCGCGCGACGCCTCCGGCTCGTAGAGCAGGCCGATCTGGTAGAGCCCCGCCGGCAGCTCGAGCGGGACGCTGCCCAGGCCGTCGAGGCGCAAGCGGAAGTCTCGGCCGTCGCCGCCCGAGAGGTGCACGACGATGTCGCTCAGGATCGGGATGTCCGGCAGCTGCACCTGCAGGAACACCTGGCGCGCGCCCTCGGGGCCGTCCTCCTCGAAGACCCGGAGCGGGCCGAAGTCGGAGAGCCCTGCCAGGTCGTCCGGGACCCGGATGTGGGGCGTGTCGTGACCGAGCCGCTCGCGCAGGTACCCCTGCAGCCCCATCTCCACCTCCATCAGGCGGAAGAGCGACCGCGCCACGCGGTTCTTGCGCAGGATCTGGAGCAGGGGCGCCGCGACCACGTCGCGCGCGAGCGTCCACTCGCCCGCGGCGATCAGCATCGCGAGCTGGTCGAGGGCCTTGAACAGCTGCCCGCTCTCGACGGGCGCCAGGCGCACGCTCGACACCTCGAGCAGGATCGTCTCGAGCAGCGCCAGCGCCTCGCGGCTCTCGCGCCGGCTCTCGATGCCCTCCGCCGAGTCCTCCCAGGCCATCTGGACGAGCGTCGGGACCAGGCGGAAGAAGGTCGCCTTGACCTCGCGCGCGGGCTCGGGCGACAGCGTCGGCACCAGCGCCTGGAAGAAGACGACGAAGCTCTCGGCGGCCTGGGCGGCGTCGCGCCGCGGGCTCCGGCGGCAGGACTCGACGAGGCCGTTGCAGCGCTCGCCGAGCGCCGGCGGCGGCAGCTCGAGGAAGCCTGCCTCGTTGAGCGGCGAGCCGCCCGGGCTCGGCGCGGCGAGGAAGGCCGCCAGGGTCTCGCGATAACCCCGCGCGGCGTCGCCAGCCTGGGCGACCTCGGAGACCTTGATCCCCGAGTCGGTGACGAGCCCCTCGAGCTCCGAGAGGAACTCCGAGTCGAATGTCTCGTCGCGCGGCGGGTCCGGTATCGCGAGCCTCCCTCGAGGCCGAGTGTATGCGCGGCACGCCCGCGAGGGCAACGAGGGGCGATAATCCCCTGCGCATGAAGCGGCTCCTGCACCACGCGGCGCAGCTCGCTCCGGCCCTGCTGGCGCTCGGCCTGCTCGCCTGGGTGCTGCGCTCCGCCGACCTCGGGAAGGCGCTCGATCTCGTGCGTGCGCTCGGGCCCTGGCTGCCGCTGCTGCTCGTGCCCAACCTGCTCGCGATCGTCTCGGAGGCGAGCGGCTGGTGGCTGGCGTTCGCAAGGCTCGGCCCACGCCCGCGCTGGTTCCGCCTCGTGTCCGTGCGCGTGATCGGCGACGCGCTGATGCTCGGCCTGCCCTCCGGGTCGGTCGTCTCGGAGACGGTGCAGCCCTGGCTGCTGAAGCGGCGCTGCGGCGTCCCCACCGAGCACGGCATCGTCGCCACCGTCGCGCGGAAGTTCTTCGTGGTCCTGTCGCACGGCCTGTTCCTGGCCGCCGCGACGATCCTGGCCTGGCCGCTGCTCGAGCGCGCCTCGCGCTCCACGATCGGCCGCGTCGGCCTCCCGGTGCTGCTGTTGACGACGGCGCTGGTGCTGGTCACGGTCGCGCTGCTGCTGCTCACCGCGACGGCGCTCGGCCAGGTGGCCGACCGGCTGCGGCGCGGGCTCGACCGCCTCGTCGGCCGTTGGATGGGCGCGTGGCTCGAGCGCAACGCGCTGCGCTTCCAGCGCACCGACGACGCCCTCGCCCGTTTCTTCCGCCGGCCCTGGGGCCTCTGGCCTTCGGTCCTGCTCTACCTCCTCGGCTGGTTCATACGCTCGCTCGAGACGCTGCTGTTCCTGCGGCTCGTGGGTGTCGACGCGCCGCTCGGCGCGGCGATGGTGATCGAGACGGCACTCATCCTGGTGCGCGCGATGGCGGTCCCCGTGCCCGCGGGCCTGGGCGTCCAGGACCTCGGCTACGTGCTGAGCCTGCGGGCGCTCGGCGTCCCCGACCCCACCACGGTCGGCGCCGCGTTCGTGCTGCTGAAGCGGGGCAAGGACGCCTTCTGGGTGGCTGCCGGCTTCCTGCTGCTCAGCCTCGGACGCCGCGCGGGGGCGCCGCTCATCGAGCGCTCCCGCTAGAGCATCCGCTCGCTTGTCTCGGGCCGGTGCTTCGTGCTCAACTGCCCCCGATGCGCCTCGTGACGCGACCCGACCTCGACGGCCTCACCTGCGGCGTGCTGCTGTCCGAGTGTGAGACGCTCGACGGGGTCGAGCTCGTGCACCCGCAGGACGTGACCGACCGCCGCATCCCGATCGGGCCGCAGGACGTCATCGCCAACTTGCCCTACCACCCGTCGTGCGGCATGTGGTTCGACAACCACCTGCTGACCGACCCGAAGGCGATGCCGCCCACCGGCTTCAAGGGACGCTACGGCAAGGCGCCGAGCGCCGCGCGCCTGGTGTACCAGCACTACCTGCCGACCCACCCGGCGCTCGCGCGCCACCACACGCTCGTCGCCGAGACCGATCGGCTCGACTCCGCCCAGCTCACGCTCGAGGACGTCGTCTCCCCCACCGGCTACGTGCTGCTCGGGCTGACGCTCGACCCGCGCACCGGGCTCGGCAGCCTGCGCGGCTACTTCGACGAGCTGCTGCCGGCGGTGCGCGAGCGCCCGATCGACGAGGTGCTGGCGCTCGCCTCGGTGCGCGAGCGGGTCACGCGCATGCACGAGCAGGACCAGGCGTTCCGCGACGCGGCCACCGCCCGCTCGCGAGTCGACGGCGACGTGGTGGTGACCGACTTCCGCGATCTCGACCCGCTTCCGGTGGGCAACCGCTTCCTGATCTTCACGCTGTTCCCGGAGGCGAGCGCGGCGGTGCGGGTCCAGTGGGGGCCGGGACGCGAGCGGATCGCGGTCTCCGCCGGCCGCTCGATCCTGAACCGCAGCTCGCGCGCGAACATCGGGGTGCTGATGTCGCTCCACGGCGGCGGGGGCCACGCCGGCGCGGGCGCCTGCCTGCTGGACCCGGCGCACGCCGACGCCCGCATCGCCGAGATCGTGGGGGCGCTCAAGCGGAATGGATGAGTGCCATGTCGGGGCGAACCTGCCCTGGCTCGACTACGGGCAAGACTTCGGGCGGAGCGCCTGGCGGCCGCAAGGCGGCCTCGCCGTTCCCGAGCGGCGGGAGCGGCTGCGGCGCGAGCTCGCGAGGCTTTCGCACTCGGGCGCTCGCCTGGTGCGGCTCTGGCTCCTCGGCGACGGGCGGGCCGGCTTGCGCCTCGACGCCTCCGGACGGCCGTTCGGGCTCGACGAGCGCTTCCTGCCCGACCTCGACGCGGCGCTCGCGGCGCTCGGCGAAGCCGGCCTGCGCGGCCTGCTGGTGCTCGTGGACTTCCTCTGGTTCGCCCCGGCCAAGCTCGAGCGGGGCGTCCAGCTCGGCGGTCGTCGCGAGCTGGTGCGGGATCCCGAAAGGCGCGCCCGGCTGCTCGAGCACGTGTTCGCGCCCATCGCCGAGCGCTGCGCGCGGGCGCCGGAGATCGCGGCGTTCGACCTGATGAACGAGCCCGAGTGGGCGACGCTGGGGGTCGGCACGCTCGACCCGCGCCGCGCCATCTCGCGGCGCGAGATGCGGGAGTTCCTGTCGGAGCTCGCCGTCTGCTTCCACGAGCGCGCCCGCCAACCGGTGTGTGTCGGGCTCGCGAGCGCCCGCTGGCGATCGCTCGTCGACGGGCTGCCGCTCGACTTCGAGCAGCTGCACTGGTACGAGAGCCTCGACAGCCTGACGGCGCTCGCGCGGCCGGTCGCGCCGCCGGGGCCCGGCCGAAGGGCGCCGCTGCTCGGCGAGTTCCCGACGCGCGGGGCCTCGCTGCCGCCGGAGCGGATCTTCGAGATCGCGGCTTTGGCCGGCTACTCGGGTGCTCTCGCCTGGTCGGCGCTCGCGAGCGATACGGCCACCGACCGCGCCGCCTGCCTCGCCGCGCTGCGGCAGGTCACGGGCCACGTGAAGACCGCTCGGCTCCCCGCGTGACGCGATGCCGCTCTACCGCCTGGACGAGCGCCTGCTGTTCCCGCCGCCCGAGCGCGGCCCGCGCCGCGGGCCGATCGCGATCGGGGGCGACCTGCGGCCCGAGCGGCTGCTGCTCGCGTACTCGATGGGCATCTTCCCGTGGCAGGGCGAGCCGCTCCACTGGCACTCGCCCGACCCGCGCATGGTGCTGCTGGCGGACGAGCTGCACGTCACCCGCAGCCTGCGCCAGGCGCAGAAGCGAGAGCCGTTCCGGCTGACGCTCGACACCGCCTTCACGGCGGTGATGACGGTGTGCGCGTCGGTGCCGCGACCCGGGCAGGACGGGACCTGGATCACGCCGGAGATGATCGAGTCCTACAGCGAGCTCCACCGCCGCGGCATCGCGCACTCGGTCGAGGCGTGGCGCGGACAGCGGCTCGTCGGGGGGCTCTACGGCCTGTCGCTCGGGGCCGCGTTCTTCGGCGAGTCGATGTTCGCGCTCGAGCCCGACGCGTCGAAGCTCTGCTTCGTGGCGCTCGTCGAGCAGCTCGGGCGCTGGGGCATCCCGCTCGTCGACTGCCAGGTGTATACACCGCACCTCGCCCGCTTCGGCGCGCGCGAGTGGCCGCGCCGGGACTTCCTGGCGGCGCTTCGGGCCGCCCTCGATCGGACCACCCGGCTCGGGCCCTGGCACTTCAGCGGGGGCGCGGGGGGCGCTTAGC
>DATEUE010000295.1:0-3634 GCA_035283305.1 Vicinamibacteria bacterium
TCGCCGACCTCACCGGCACCACGATCGAGACCTGCATCCGGATCATGAGCCGCTGGGGCAAGGAGGGCGTCGTCACGACCGAGCGCGAGGGCTTCCTGGTGAACGACCGCGCCACACTCGAGCGGCTGGTGGAGGCCTGAGAGATCCCTTGGACCACGCCGAGAAGATCGCGCTCCTGCGGCGCACACGGCTGCTGGAGACGCTGCCCGAGGAGCAGTTCAACCGGCTGCTCGGCAGCTGCCGCGAGGTCTCGCTCGTGCCGGGCGAAGCGCTCTGCCACGAGGGCGAGCTCGGCCGGGCGATGTACGTGGTGCTCTCCGGCAACCTCGTGGTGTCGAAGGGGGGCAAGCAGGTCGCCGTGGGCCGTCCCGGAGACTGCTTCGGCGAGATGGCCCTCATCGAGTCGCGCGAGCGGTCCGCCACGCTGCGGGCGCTCGACGACACGCTGATGATCGAGATCCCGGAGGCCGCCTTCGTCGAGCACCTGGCAAAGGTCCCGGGTCCGCTGATGGCGCTCTTGAAGATCTTCTCCGACCGGGCGCGCCACGACCTCGAGAGCCTGGTCTCAGCAAACCTGAAGCTGCAGGCCCAGGCCGAGGAGATGGACCGCAAGAACCGCGAGCTCACCGAGACGCGGCGCCAGCTCGAGCAGCGCAACCGCGACCTCGAGCGGCTCTCGGCCCTCGATACGCTCACGCAGATCGCCAACCGCAGGCGCTTCGACGCCGTGCTGCGCCAGGAGTGGCGGCGCGCGGTGCGCGACGAGGCGCCGATCTCGCTGCTGTTCTGCGACATCGACTACTTCAAGCGCTTCAACGACAGCTACGGCCACCAGGCAGGCGACGAGTGCCTGGTGCGCGTGGCGCAGGCGATGGAGGAGACGCTCAACCGCCCGGCGGATCTGGTGGCACGCTACGGCGGCGAGGAGTTCATTGCCCTGCTCGTCGACACCGACGTCGAGGGCGGGCGCATGCTCGCCGAGCGCATGCGGGCGCGTATCGAGGAGCTCAAGATCGAAAACCGCGACTCGAGCGTCGGCCCCTTCCTCACGGTGAGCCTGGGCGTCGCCACGGTCGTCCCCAACCCGACGCTGCGGCCCGAGGACCTGATGGACCTCGCCGACCGCGCGCTCTACGCCGCCAAGGCCAACGGACGCAATCGGGTGTCGACCTCGCAGGAGCTGCCGGCGGTTCGGGCCGCGACGCCGCCGCTCGAGCGCTGAGCGCCCGCGCAGCCTTCGCTCACAGGTAGAGCTCGATCTTCGCGCGCGCGCGCAGGCGCGCCACGAGCGCGGCCTGGATCTCCTCGGCCTTGTGCTGGCGCAGGGCGTCCTCCACCTCGCGCCTCACGGAGTCGAAGGAGGGCGGCTCGGCTGCTCCCGGAGGGCCGAAGCCCCGCGGGTTGGACTCGAAAGCGGCGCGCGCCTCCGCCTCGGGCACGGCAAAGCCCTGGATCTCCCGGACCATGAGCGCGGCGACCGTGTGTTGTACGCGCAGCTCCGCCTTGAACGACTGCGGATCCATCCCCTGCTCGGAGAGGAACTGGGCCCACTCCGCATCGCCCGGGTGCTCGGCGCGCATCTGGTCGTAGCTCTGCTCGACGTCGCGCGTGTCCGAAGCGATTCCGCGTGCGAGCGCCTCCTGCAGCAGCAGCTCGCGGGTCACGTAGCTGTCGAGCGCCCCTCGCACCACCGCGGGTTTGCGCTTGTCGCGCTCCGCGACCGAGACCTTGTCGAGCGCGGCCTTGGCGAGCGGCAGGATCTGGCGGATGCGGATGTCCTGGCCGTTGACGCGCGCCACGACCTCGGGAAGCGGCAGCGGCAGCGGCCGCGCGGGATCGGGGGTCGGCGCGCCGGGCTGTGACGACGCGGCGTCGGGGGCGGGCGCGTCGGAGCAGGACCCGAGGAGCAGCAGCAGCGGGACTAGCGCGCGCGTCTTTGCCATGGTGACTCGAAAAGAGGCTAGGTGGGTCGCGCGCCTGAGTCAACCGGCCGCGGCCCGCCCCGGCAGCCGGCTATTCAGCGCGCAGGGCCGTCACGGGGTCGACCGACGCGGCTCGGCGCGCCGGAAGGTGGCTCGCCACGAGCGCCGCCAGCGCGAGCGTCCCGGCGACGCCGACGAGCGTCGGCACGTCCCAGGCGGACGTCTCGAACAGCACCTTCCGCAGCGACGCTGCTGCCGCCGTGCCGAGAACCAGGCCGGCCCCGATGCCGAACGCGGCCAAGCGGCCCGCCTCGACGAGGACCAGCCGGTAGACCGAGCCGCGTCCGGCGCCGAGCGCCATGCGGAGTCCGATCTCCTGCGAGCGCCGACTCACGGAGTAGGCGACGACACCGTAGAGGCCCACGACGCTCAGGAACAGGGCCAGGGCCGCGAAGCTCCCGATCAGCCACGCCGACGAGCGGTGCAGGTAGGCTGCGGGCGAGTCGTTGATCCGGTCCCGCATCGCAGCCTCGTCCACGATGCCCAGGCTGCTGTCGATCCGCCGCATCTCGGCCCGCAGCGCGGGCAGCAGGGACCGCTCGGCCTGCGACGTGCGCACGACCAGGGAGAAGGAGGTATTGGAGTCCTGGTTGAAGGGGTAGTACACCGCCGGCCAGATCTCGGAGTCGAGCGCACCCTCGCGCACGTCGTCCACGATGCCGACGATCTCCTTGATCGAGCCCGGCGCCAGGCTCGTGTCCCCGAAGCGCTGGCCGATCGGATCTTCGCCGGGGTAGTAGCGGCGCGCCAGCGCGCGGTTGATGACGACGACCTTGGGCTTGGAGGCGTCCTCCGCGTCGGTGAAGAAGCGGCCGCGCACCAGGCTGACGCGCAGGGTTGCGAAGTAGTCCGCGCTCACGTCCCGCTGGTTCACTTCATTGTGCTCGCCGTCGTAGGGACGGCCGACGAAGCGGATCCAGTCCGTGTTGCCGTTGAAGCTCACGGGAAGCACGCTGGTGAGGGCCGCGGATTCGACGCCGGGCAGACCCGAGGCGCGAGCGACGACCTCGCGCGCGAGCGCCACGGCCCGCTCCGAGTCGTCGTAGCGCGCCGGCGGGGCGGCCACCCGCAGCGTCGCTATCCGGTCGGGGTCGAACCCGAGCTCGACGTCGAGCAGTTGCCTGACGCTCTTGCCGAGCAGGGCCGCGCCCACGAGCAGCACCACTGTGATCGCCAGCTCGACGACCACGAGCCTCGAAGCGAAGTGGCGCCACAGCGTCCCCGTCGAGCCGCGGGCGCCCAGCGCCAGGCCGTCCTGGATCGCGGTGAAAGGCGAGCGCAGAACCGGGGTCAGCGAGAACAGCATCGCCGCCAGCAGCGACACGGCCGCCGCGAACGCCAGCACGTGCGGGTCCAGGCCCAGGCCCTGCAGGTACGGCATGCCGCGCGCCATGTCGGTCGGGACGAGCCGCAGCAACAACCGCATGGCCCACGCGGCGAGCCCCAGGCCCAGCGCAGCGCCGGCCGCCGCCAGCAGCAGGCCCTCGACCAGGAACTGGCGCGCGAGGCGGCCGCGCGAGGCGCCGAGCGCTCCACGAACCGAGATCTCCCGCCTGCGGCTCTCGGACCGCACCAGCAGCAGGCTCGTCACGTTCACCGTGGCGATCACGAGCAGCAGGGCCGCTCCGCCCAGGAGCAGCAGCAGCATCGGG
>DATEUE010000296.1:0-43056 GCA_035283305.1 Vicinamibacteria bacterium
TGCGCAGTCCGTTGCGTGCTGCGGTGCGCGCTTGTGGGTCGGGCGCGGGCGGGGTAGCATGCGCGCGCCGTGGCGAGCGTGACCCTGATGGATGCCGGGCGGATGGCCCGCACCCTTTCCCGGATGGCCCACGAGATCCTGGAGCGCCATCCAGACCCGAAGCGGCTGGCGTTCGTGGGCGTGCGTAGCCGCGGGGTGCCGCTCGCGCGCCGGCTCGCGCGGCTCGTGCGCGAGGCCGCCGGGGCCGAGCCGGCGGTGGGGGCGCTCGACATCTCGCTCTACCGCGACGACTTCACGAGCCTGGCCGCGCAGCCGATCACCAAGGGCAGCGACATCCTGTTCTCGATCGATGGGCGCACGCTGGTGCTGGTCGACGACGTGCTCTACACCGGCCGCACCGTCCGCGCGGCGCTCGACCAGCTGATCGACTTCGGGCGGCCCGCGCGCATCGAGCTCGCGGTGCTCGTCGACCGCGGCCACCGCGAGCTGCCGATCCGCGCCGACTACGTCGGCCGAACGCTGGCCACCTCGCGCGAGGAGGCCGTCCAGGTCCTGGTGCAGGAGGAGGACGGTCGCGACGAGGTGCAGCTCGTACGCAAGCCGGGCGCGCGGGCGCCGGTCTCTCGGCCCAGGCCGCGCCGGCCGGCGCCCCGCACGCGCAAGGCGCCGAGCAGGAAGAAGCGGTGAGCTTCCCGCACCGGCACCTGCTGGGAATCGAGCCGCTCGAGCCCACGGAGATCCTGACGATCCTCGACACGGCGGACGCGCTGCGGGAGATCCTCGACCGGCCGATCAAGAAGGTCCCGGCGCTGCGCGGCAAGACTGTCGTCAACCTGTTCTACGAGCCCTCGACGCGGACGCGCTCCTCGTTCGAGATCGCCGAGCGCGTGCTCTCGGCGGACAGCCTCTCGATCGCCACCGCGGCCTCGAGCGTCACGAAGGGCGAGACGCTGCTCGACACCGCGCGCAACCTCGAGGCGATGAACCCGGACATGGTGATCATGCGCCACGCGAGCTCGGGCGCGCCGCACATGCTCGCGCGCCACTGTCGCTTCTCGGTGGTGAACGCGGGCGACGGGGCGCACGAGCACCCGACGCAGGCGCTGCTCGACGCGCTCACGATGCGCCAGAAGAAGGGGCGGCTCAAGGGGCTGCGGGTGGCGATCGTCGGCGACATCCTGCACAGCCGCGTGGCGCGCTCGAACCTGTGGCTGCTCACCAAGCTCGGCGCCTCGGTGGTGCTCGCCGGCCCGCCCACGCTGATCCCACCCGGGTTCGAGCGCATGGCTGAGGTGACGCACCGGATCGACGAGGCGGTCGAGGGCGCGGACGTGGTGATGATGCTGCGCATCCAGCTCGAGCGCATGTCCGGCGGCTTCTTCCCGACGACGCGCGAGTACCACCGCGTCTTCGGGCTCACCGAGGAGCGCGTGCGGCGCGCGAAGAAGGACGTGCTCGTGATGCACCCGGGGCCGATGAACCGCGGCGTCGAGATCGCGAGCGAGGTGGCGGACGGTCCGTACTCGGTGATCCTCGATCAGGTGACGAACGGCGTCGCGGTGCGGATGGCGGTGCTCTACCTGCTCCTCGGCGGGAGCGCGGAGGCGGCCTCATGAGCCGGCTGCTGGTGAAGGGCGGGCGCGTCGTCGACCCGTCGCAGGGAATCGACAGGGCGCTCGACGTGCTGCTCGAGGACGGGAAGGTCGAGAAGCTGGCGCCGCGCATCCCGGCGCGGGGTGCGGAGCTGATCGAGGCGGGCGGGCTCGTGGTCTGCCCCGGCTTCATCGACATCCACACCCACCTGCGCGAGCCCGGTCGCGAGGACAAGGAGACGATCGCGAGCGGGACGCGCGCGGCCGCCGCGGGTGGCTTTACGGCCGTCTGCGCCATGCCGAACACCCACCCGGTGAACGACACCGCCGGGATCACACGCGCGATCGTGGAGAAGGCCCGCGCCGAGGGCAGCGTGCGTGTCTATCCGATAGGTGCCATCACGCGCGGCCAGCTGGGCGAGGAGCTCGCCGAGTTCGGCGACCTTCAGGAAGCCGGCTGTGTCGCGTTCTCGGACGACGGCAAGCCGGTGGCGAGCGCGCGCATGATGCGGCGCGCCCTGGAGTACGCGCGGACCTTCGGCCTGGTGCTGATCGACCACTGCGAGGAGCCCACCCTCGCCGAGAAGGCCTGCATGAACGAGGGGCCGGTCTCGACCGTCCTCGGGCTGCGCGGCGCGCCGGCCGCGGGCGAGGCGATCATGGTCGAGCGCGACGTCCTGCTGGCCGAGCTGACAGGCGGCCGGGTCCACATCGCGCACCTCTCGGCGGCGGCTTCGCTCGACGCCGTGCGCCGCGGCAAGGCCCGCGGCGTGAAGGTCACCGCCGAGGTCACGCCGCACCACCTGTTCCTGACCGACGAGGCCGTGCGCGAGACGGGCTACGACACGAACACCAAGATGAACCCGCCGCTGCGCGCCGAGCCCGACCGGGCCGCGCTCATCGAGGGGCTGCGCGACGGGACGATCGACTGCATCGCGACCGACCACGCGCCCCACACGGTCGACGACAAGCACGTCGAGTACGACCAGGCAGCTTTCGGCATCGTCGGCCTAGAGACCGCCGTGCCGCTCTGCCTCGACCGGCTGGTGGGAGCCGGGCTCGTCGAGCTGTCGCAGCTCGTGGCGCTCCTGTCGACGAACCCCGCGCGCGTGCTTGGGCTTGCGGGGGGGACGCTCGCGCCCGGCTCGCCCGCCGACCTGACGCTGCTGGATCTGACGAAGCGGCGGACCGTCGACCCGGCCCGCTTCGAGAGCCGCAGCCGCAACACGCCGTTTGGGGGTTTGGCGCTCCGCGGCTGGCCAGCGGCCACGATCGTGGCGGGACGAGTCGCCTGGAAGGCGAGCTGAGGACGAACAGCCTCAGCAGTCGACGAGCACCTTCATGGCTCCGGGTCTCGCGGCGTGGTCGAAGGCCGCCACCGCGTCGGCGAGCGGGTAGCGGGCCTCCACCAGCGGGCGCGGGTCGACGCGCCCCGCGGCGAGGAGCTCGAGCGCCGGGGCGAACGGGCCGCAGCGCGAGCCCACCAGCGTGATCTCGTCCACGACGAAGCGCGCCAGGTCGACTTCCGCCTTGCCGTGGTAGGTGCTCTTCAGCACGATCGTGCCGCGCGGACGCACGGCGCGCCGGGCGAGCTCGAGGCCGTCGGGGTGGCCGGTGCACTCGACGACCAGGTCCGCGACGCGTGGCTCGATCGCCTCGGGCGTCGCCGTGGCGATCCCGCGGGCGGCGAGGAGCGCGAGCGGGCGCGGGCTGCGGCCCACGACGAGCAGGCGGCAGCCCGTCACGGCGAGCGTCTGCGCGACGAGGTGGCCGAGCTTGCCCGCTCCGATCACCACGACCCGGTCGCCCGCGGCGATGCTCACCTGCTGCTGCAGCTCGAGGGCGGCAGCCGTGGGCTCGGTGAACACCGCCACGTCGTCCGGCAGCCCGTCCGGAACCGCGTGCAGGTTCGCGATCGGCAGCGTCAGGTGGGTCGCGAAAGCCCCGTTCCTGGCGACGATGCCCAAGACCGTCCGCTTCTCGCAGTGGGTGAGGCGGCCGGCCCGACAGGTCGGGCATGCGCCGCAGGCGGCGTTGATCTCGCCCGCCACGCGCCTTCCGACCCACTCGGGCGCGCCGCTCGCCTGCTCGACCGTGCCCACGAACTCGTGGCCGGGCACGCCGGCGTAAGGGTAGTAGCCCCGCACCAGCTCCAGGTCGGTGTTGCAGACGCCGGCGACGCGCACGCGCACCAGAGCCTCGCCCGCCGGCGGCACGGGGACAGCAAGGTCATCGCGGAGGCGCAGCGCCTGCCCCTCGAGCCAGAGGGCGCGCATATGCTAGCGGGGGCCCGGGGGGCGCTCAGCCCCCCGAAAACCCGTCCCAGAGAACCCCGGCAAATCCCTTCTTTCTCTTTCTCTTCTTTCCGTTTCTCGAATAGTCCCAGGCCCTAGCGCCCGATTTCGCGGAGCGCCTGAAGCCGCGCGGCCTCGAACTCGTCCCCGGGGCGCCAGGCAGGCGCGCGCGGCGCGTTCGCGACCTTGACCCCCAGCAGGAACAGCAGCCGCGCGTTCTCGACGACTCCCTCGAAGTTCCAGTCGGGCGTGAGGTCGTCCGAGGGCTGGTGGTAGTGCGCCTCCTGCCAGGCCTGGCGCCGCTCGCGGCCCCATCCGGGCGGCTGGCCGACGATCTCCGTGCCCGCGTCCAGGAACGCGGCCGGCACGCCGAGGCGCGCGAAGCTCAAGTGATCGGAACGGTAGTACGAGCCCTTGTCCGGGAACGCCTCGGGGACGACCCTGCGTCCCTGCATCTCGGCGATCGCGCGGATCCAGTCGTCGAGCGAGGACTTGCCGAGCCCGATCAAGGGGACATCCTGCGTGCGGCCCCAGATGCTGGCGCCGTCGATGTTGACGTTGGCGGCGACGAGCCCGCGGTGCAGCGGCAGGTGCTGCGCCAGGTACTGCGAGCCCAGCAGGCCCTGCTCCTCGGCGGTCACGGATGCAAACAGGATCGTGCGTGCCGGGCGCTCGGGCAGCGCCGCGAACGCCTCGGCCACCGCGAGGAGGGTGGCGACGCCGGCCGCGTTGTCGAGCGCCCCGTTGTAGACCGCCGGTTCGCCCGATCCCTGGGCCTTGATCCCGTAGTGGTCGTGGTGTGCCGTGTAGATGACGGCTTCCTTCGCGAGCCCCGCAGGCTCACGCCCGAGCAGCCGCCCGACCACGTTCGCGCTCGCCCGCCGGACGACCTCGTTCTTCAGCACCGCGGAGAGTCGCACGCCAAGCGGCACCGGCCGGAACTCGCGCGTCTCGGCCCGCGCGCGGAGAGTGTCGAGGTCCTGCCCGGCGAGTCGCGCGATCCGACGGCACGCGTCCTCGGTGGCCCAGGCCTTGAGCGGGAGCACGGCCTCGTCCGAGGCCGGCAGGCTGAGTTGCTCGCCCGACCAGGAGTTCTGGACCACGGACCAGCTGTAGCCGGCCGAGGCGTTCGTGTGGATCACGATGGCACCGGCCGCGCCGCGCGCGGCCGCCATCAGGTACTTGTAGTCCCAGCGTCCGTAGAAAAGGCGCCGCTTCCCGGCGAAAAGGCCCGGATCGCTCTCCGGGTCGTTGTTCATGAAGAGCAGGACCTTGCCTCGCAGCTCCGCGCCCTTGTAGTCGTCCCAGGCGTGCTCCGGGGCGACGATGCCGTAGCCCACGAAGACGATCTCGGCGTCCTCGACGCGCAGCTCGCCGTCCGCGCTCCCGGTGTAGGCGATGTAGTCGTCGCGCAGCCGCAACGAGGCGGCCTGGCCCTCGCGGGTGACGCGCAGCTCCTCGGGGGCGTGCGTCGTCACGCCCACGAGCTCGACCGGCTGCTCCCAGGTCGAGCCGATGGCCGGCTCGAGGCCGATCGCCTCGAACCGCGCCGCGACGTACTCGCGCGCGAGGCGATCGCCGCGAGTCCCGGGCGCGCGCCCTTCGAGGAGATCGCTCGAGAGGAAGCGGACGTCCGCTCGCAGGCGTTGCGCGCGGACGGTCTCGGCCGCGAGACGCTCCTCGTCCGTCATCAGCGCCGGCCGGATCACAGCGAGCGAGGTTGCCGTGACCATCGCCAGGGCCCCGGCCAGCACGAGTCTCACAGGTCCGCGCGCCTCATTTTTTTGTGGACGGATCTCAAGTGACGTGTCATATTATGCCCTGTAACCATGCTTCAAGGCAAGATTCTTGGAAGATACACGGTTGGCGACCTCCAGTGTGATAGTCGATTTATGTATAGGGAGTAGACCATGGCGGTTGCGGCTCCTGTCACGGGGCGACACTCGATCGTCGTGCCGTCCACGCTGTTCGTACCGGGTGGGCGGTTCTCGATGGGCTCCGACGAGGGGCGGGCCGACGAGCGGCCTGCCCACGAGGTCGACGTGCGCCCACTGCGCTTCGGCCGCACGCCCGTGACCAACATGGAGTACGCCTGGTTCCTGGCTTCGGGCCGCGTGCCCGAGCCGCCCTGGTGGAAGGACCCCGTCTTCTGGGGGCCCGACCAGCCGGTCGTCGGCGTCACCTGGTTCGAGGCGACGGCCTACTGCTACTGGCTGTCGGAGACGCTGGGCGGCCACTGGCGGCTGCCCACCGAGGCCGAGTGGGAGCACGGCGCGCGCGGCGGCCTCGACGCGGCGCGCACCTCGTGGGGCGACGAGATCCCGCGCGGCGAGATCCCCGAAGCGCCGCTGTCGGGGCCCTGGCCCGTCGGGCGCGGCACGGCCAACGGCTACGGCCTGCTCGACATCGGCACCGTGGTCCACGAGTGGTGCTTCGACTGGTACGCCCCCGACGCCTACCGCCGCATGCGCCGCTACGACCCTCGCGGGCCCGAGCTGGGCGAGACGCGCGTGAGCCGCGGCGGCTCGTGGCGGCGCCACGTGCGCGACCTGCAGCTGGCCTCCCGTTCGGGTCGGCCGCCGCACGCTCGCGCCGCGGACTGCGGCTTCCGAGTGGTGCGCGAGGTGCCGTGAGCGCCCAGCGCGACAACGTCGTCGCGGGCGAGCGCCGCCAAGCGCCGCGCCTCGAGCCGGCTGAGCTCGCCGAGCCCGTGCTCGTGGTCGGATCGCGGCTCGTCAACATCGGACCCGGCGGCCTGATGCTCGAGGCGCCCGTGCCGCTCGCGCCGGACTCGCCGCTCCACCTGCACCTGCTCGTCGGCGGCGAGCGCACCGATCTCGACGCCCGAGTGCGCGGCTGCGTCCAGCGCGGCATCGGCCGGCGCGCCGCGTGGGGCGTGGGCGTTCAGTTCGAGACGCTGGGCTCCGTCGCGCGCGAGCGCCTGGAGCGCGCGCTCGGCATCGGTCCGCGCACCAAGGGGCGCGCCTAGGAGCCTCAGGCCTCAGGTCGAGGCCAGGCTGGCGGCCAGTCGCGGGGCGCGGGCGGCTCCTGTGCGCGGGCTCGTTCGAAGACCCGCTCCCACTCGGCGGCGACACGCTCCGGCGCGTGCTCACGGCTCACGTATGAGGAAGCTGCGCGCCCCAGCGCGAGGCGCAACGCCGCGTCGCCGCAGAGCCTCAGCAGCGCGGCGTGGAGCGCCGCCTCTTCGTCGGCCAGGTCCACGCGCAGGACCGCGTCCTGGGGCAGGTCGGCCTGCTGCTCCAGGTCAGACACGATCGTCGGCCGCCCCTGGGCCAGCACCCGCAACAGCGCGGCCGAGGTCTCGCGCGCCGTGGGGTAGCGCAGGTGCGCGACCACGTCCGCAGCCTCGATGTGCTCCGCGAGCTCCGCGAGCGGCACACGACCCGTGAAGACCGTGCGCCCGCGAACGCCGAGCCGGTCGAGCTCCGACTCGAGCCGCGGCTGGTCCGGGATCGGTCCCACGAGCAGCAGGCGCAGCCCGGGGTGCGACTCCGCCGCGCGCGCCAACGCGCGCGCCACGACGAGCGGCCGCTTCTCCTGGGTCAGCAGGCCGAAGACGCCGACCACGAGGTGGCTCGCGTCGAAGCCGAGCCGCGCGCGCAGCTCGCCCACGGCACGTGCGTCCACGGCCACGCGGGCGACCGGCATCGGTACGCACTCGACGGGAACGTCGGGGACCTCCGCGCGGATCGCCTCGGCCATGAAGCGGTTGTGCACGGCCACGAGCCGCGAGGCCTCGACCGGGATCCGGAACAGCGGGTACGCGTAGGGCAGCAGGTCGCCCACCGTGCCGAGCTGCGCCGCGAAGAGCCGCGCCCCCTGCGCCGGGTACGCGTACTCGAGCTCCGCGCGCCAGGCCTCGAGCACGGGTGCTGCCCGTTCCCGCGCCGTGACGCTCGCGGGGCTCGCGCGCCATGCGCGCACCGGCTCCGCCTCGAGGAACTGGGCGGCGCGGGCATGGTGCAGCACCAGGTCGTGGAGCACCAGCAGCCCGGGCACGCGCGAGACGAGGTCATAGAGGAAGTCGTGGCTCGGGCCGTTGCCCATCTGGTAGACGGCGAGGTCGAAGCGCTGGCGCCGGTGCCGCTCGAGGAAGCGGTCGGCGGGGTGAAGCGGCAGGCCATCGGGGAGACGCGCGGCGTCGACCTCGTCCTGCGCGTGGAAGAGCTCGATCTCGTGGTGCTTGGCCACGAGCGCAAGCAGGTCGGCCGCGTAGTCCGCGACGCCGCTCGGCTGGGGCGGCAACGGCGAAACGAACGCGAGCCGCACGCGCGCCTCCCGCCCCTAGTCGAGTTTCGTCCCGCCGGGAAGGGCGTCCAGGCGCCGGGCGAGCGACTCGAGCCTGCGGTCGAAGGCCTCGAGCAGCAGCTCGGACCTCGTGGTGGCGAGAGCCGTCGCGACGCGGTCGCGCGCGTCCACGACGGGCTCGACGCGCTGCGCGTAGCGGACGAGGGCGCCGGCCAGCTCCCGCAGCCGCGCGTGGAGCGACTCGGCCTGCGTCAGATAGGCGTTCAGCAGCTGCACGAGCGCGGCGTTGAAGGCTTGCTGCCGTTCCACGGCGGGCGCCACGGCGCTCCACGCCTGCCGCCGGATCACGCCCATCGCTCCTCCCGCGTCGGGCGGGGGCGGGGCAGCCCACAGGGTGTTGAGCGCCGTGAGCCGCTCGCGGATCTCGGGGGCGGCCTCGGTCGGCAGCGACAGCGCCGAGAGCCTGTCGATCGCCGCGAGCACCTCGGCGTAGGCGCCCTCTTCCTCGGCCAGGCGGGCCCGAAGCGCCTCGAGTGCGGGGTGCTCGGGATCGGCCACGGGAGCGTCCGCTACGCCTGCTTCCCGGGCCGGGCGGCCAGGTACGTCAGCACGATCTCGTCGAGCGAGAGGTCCTCGGTGGCCCGCTCCGCGGGGGGTGCGAAGTTGCCGCGCTTCACCTCCAGGATCATCGCCTTGTGCTGCTCCTCCATCAGCTTGCTGATCGCCTTCTCGGCGTCCGTGTCCTTGATCAGCTCGGAGTACGGGAGCCTGCGCGAGGCGAGGATCTCGCCGCCCTTGTAGATCAGCGTCTCGATCAGGGGGTTGTCCTTGCCCTTGTCCTCGGTCTGGACGTGGTACACGAGACCCCGGTGCTTGACGTCGGTGTTGAACCCGGTGATCACGGCGGGATTGTCGCATAATGGCCGCTCCCCGACATGAACCCGACACGGCCGCCCGAGGCCTCCGATGACCGCGTGCCGCTCTTCGGCACGTGGCGCGCCATCTACGGAGCGGTCGCCGCCTGCGCCCTGATCGTGATGGCCCTGCTGGCCCTCTTCTCGCGGTGGCGGTTCTGAGCACCGCCTTCGCGACGGCCGACTGGGTGGTGCTGGCCGTCTACGTGGTGGCGATCGTCGCCTTCGGCCTCTGGGTGGGGCGCGGCACGCGCGGCATCGACGACTTCTTCCTGGCCGGCCGCCAGATGCGCTGGTGGGCGGCGGGGCTGTCGGTGATGGCGACCCAGATCAGCGCCATCACCTTCGTGGGCACGACCGGGCAGGCCTACACGAAGGGGATGAGCTTCATCGCCTTCTACTTCGGCCTGCCCTTCGCCATGGTCGTGCTGAGCCTGACGGTGGTGCCGTTCTTCTACCGCGCCCGTGTCTTCACCGCCTACGAGTACCTGGAGCGCCGCTTCGACGGGCGGACGCGCACGCTCACCAGCCTGCTGTTCCTGCTCTCGCGCGGGCTCGCGGTGGGGGTGACGCTCTACGCGCCGTCGCTGGTGCTGTCGGTGGTGCTCGGCTGGAGCGAGGCGGCCACGATCGCGCTCATGGGCGGGACCACGATCCTCTACGTCGTCTACGGCGGCAACCGCTCGGTGATCTGGACCGACGTCGTGCAGATGGCGCTCATCTGGTTCGGCATCTTCTTGTGCGTGGGGGTGGCGATCGCGCGGCTGCCGGCGGAGGTCGGGCTGCGCGACGCGCTCGCGCTCGCGCAGACCGCCAACCGGCTCGAGACGGTGGACCTCTCGCTCGACCTGACGAAGCCATACACGCTGTGGAGCGGCCTCATCGGCGGCATGTTCCTGGCGATGGCGTACTTCGGCTGCGACCAGAGCCAGGTCCAGCGCTATCTCTCCGGCCGCAGCCTGACCGAGAGCCGCCTCTCGCTGCTGTTCAACGCCTTCCTCAAGGTGCCGATGCAGTTCCTGATCCTGCTCACGGGTGTGCTGGTGTTCGTGTTCTTCCACTTCCACGAGACCCCGCTGCTGTGGAACCGTGCGGAGCTCGCGCAGCTCGTGGCTCGGGCGCCCGCGGGGGAGGTCGGCCGGCTGCGGGCGGAGGCGCACGCCGCCCACGAGGAGCGGCGGACCGCAGCCACCGCCTTCGCCACGGCGCGCCGCGCGGGCCTCGACTCGGAGCCGGCGCGCGAGGCCTACCGAGCCTCGCAGCTGCGGCTCGAGCACACCGACGCGGAAGTCCGTCGCCTGGCGGGCGGGCCCGGTGCCCCGGTCAACGACGTGAACTACATCTTCCCGAGCTTCGTCGTGTCGCAGCTGCGGGGCGGCCTGGCCGGTCTCGTGATCGCGGTCATCTTCGCGGCGGCGATGTCGACACTCGCGGCGGAGCTCAGCTCGCTCGCCACCGCGACGGTCGTGGACTTCTACAAGCGCTTCGTCAACACCACCGGCAGCGGCGCACACGACCTGCTGGTCTCGCGCGTGTTCACCGCGGTCTGGGGCCTCTTCGCGGCGCTCGTCGCCCTCGAGGCCGGACGCCTCGGCTCCGCGATCGAGGTCGTGAACCGCTTCGGCTCGTACTTCTACGGCTCGATCCTGGGCGTCTTCGCGCTCGCGATCCTCACGCCGCGAGCCACCGCCAGGGGCGCCTTCTACGGCCTCATCGCCGGCATGGCGACGGTGTTCCTCGTCTCGCAATACACGAGCATCGCCTTCCTCTGGTACAACGTCGTGGGTGCCCTGACCGTGTTCGTGGTGGGGCTCGTCATCACCGCGGCCTCCGGGGGCACGGGCGAGGCGGGTCGGCGGCCGGGCGGGGTCGGCGAGCCGGCCCCGTAATCCAGCAGGGTGAGGACGGGGGCCGCAACGAGGCTCACGGCCTGGTGTCGGCTTTCTTTGTTCTGGGGGGTGCGGAGCACCCCCCAGACCCCGGGCTGGCCTAGTACAAACGGTACTGGCGGGGGCTTGCGAGGTGCTGTAGACTAAGGCTGGAAGTTGAAAATGGGTTTCAATATCGGCTCGGATGGGTCGGCGGCGGTGGCGGGCCTGGGCGCGGTCCCGGCCGGGGCCGCGCCCGACGCGCACCCGCGCCGGATCGTCCTGCTCGGCAATCCGAACGTCGGCAAGAGCGCCCTGTTCAACGCCCTCACCGGCCTGCGCGCCACCGTCTCCAACTATCCCGGGACGACCGTCGAGGTGTACCGGGGGCGCCTCTCGGGTGGCAGCGCGGAAGTGATCGACTCGCCGGGTCTCAACTCGCTCCTGCCCCTGAGCGAGGACGAGCGGGTGACCTGGGAGCTCGTGCGCTCGGTGCGCGGCGACGCGGGGGCGGTCGTCGTCCAGGTGGCCGACGCCAAGAACCTGCGCCGTGCGCTGCTGCTCACGCTGCAGCTCGCCCATCTCGAGGTGCCGACCGTCCTCGTGCTCAACATGCACGACGAGGCCCAGGCGCGTGGGATCAAGCTCGACCTCGCCGGCCTGGAGGCGGCGCTCGGCATCCCGGTGCGCGCCACCGTGGCGACCCGCGGCCTCGGCCTCGAAGGCGTGATCGCCGCCCTCGCCGCCGCCCGGGCCCCGCGAAACCATCTTCCGATGCCCGAGGACGTGGGGCCGCCGGCGCTCGCGCTGCTTTGCGGAGCCGAGCCTCCACCGCAACACCTGCCCGCATTCCTCTCGCGCTATCACGAGGCCCTGCTCGGCCACGCCGACGCGATCACCAGGCGCTTCGCGACGGACGGCAACTCGACGGGGAAGGCCTTCTCGCGGCGGCTCGGCCGACTCGCGGTTCATCCGGTCTGGGGCTGGCCGATCCTGCTGGCGGTGCTCTACGGCCTCTACGAGTTCGTGGGCGTCTTCGGGGCCGGGACGCTCGTGGACCTCATGGAGGATGGCCTGTTCCACGGCTACCTCAACCCCTGGGCCGTGACGCTCTTCTCCTATCTTCCCGTCGACCTGGTGCGCGACCTGTTCGTGGGTGAGTACGGCCTCATCACGATGGGCCTCTCCTACGGCCTCGCGATCGTGCTGCCGATCATCGTGACGTTCTTCACCTGCTTCGCTCTGCTCGAGGACTCGGGCTACCTGCCGCGCCTCGCGGTGATGAGCGACCGCGCGTTCCGGGTGATGGGCCTGAACGGCAAGGCGGTGCTGCCGATGGTGCTCGGCCTCGGCTGCGACACGATGGCGACGCTCACCACCCGGATCCTGCCGACGCGCAAGGAGCGGCTGCTGGCGATGCTGCTGCTGGCGCTCGGCGTGCCGTGCTCCGCGCAGCTCGGGGTGATCCTGGCGATGCTGGCGGTGGTGCCGGCGTCTGCGGCCATGGTCTGGTTCGCGGCCGTGGCTGGCGTGATGCTCGCCGTCGGCTGGCTGGCCGCCCGCGTGCTGCCCGGCGAGCGCGCGGCGTTCGTCGTGGAGCTGCCCCCGATGCGGCTGCCCGGGCTCCAGAACGTGCTGTCGAAGACCGCGGCACGCGTCGAGTGGTATCTCAAGGAAGCGCTGCCGCTCTTCCTCGTCGGCACGTTCGTGCTGTTCCTGCTCGACCGCCTGCGCCTGCTCGACGTCGTCATCCGCGTGGGCGAACCCGTGGTGACGGGCATCCTCGGCCTGCCCGCCGAGGCCTCGGCCGCCTTCCTGATCGGCTTCCTGCGCCGCGACTTCGCGGCCACGCGTCTCTTCGACATGTCGCGGGGCGGCGGGCTCGACAGCGTGCAGATCGTGGTGGCGATGGTGACGATCACGCTCTTCATCCCGTGCATCGCCAACGTGTTCATGATCGCGAAGGAGCGGGGCTGGCGCACGGCGGCGGCGATGGCGGCCTTCATCTTCCCGCTCGCCTTCGCCATCGGCGGCCTGGTTCGTGTGTTCATGCGCGCGACCGGGCTCGGAGTGGGCTAGTGGCGACGCTGCCCGAGACCGGCCCGCCCGCTGCGGTTGCCGCCCACGTGACCTGCCCGCTCTGCGGCCTCGACTATCAGCCGGGCGGCGAGACCTGCCGCGAGCACGGCTGCCCGATCGCGATCGGCGGCTGCGCGACGCAGCACTGCCCGCGCTGCGGCTACACGATGCCCGACGAGTCCAGGAGCGGAGCCGCGCGCCTGATCCGGCGACTGTTTCGCCGGCAGCCACCGGTGGTGACGCACACGGCCGGCAGCCTCGCGGAGCTGCCGGCCGGGTCGTTCGGCGTCGTGGAGCGACTGCAGGGCCCCCCAGACCTCCTCGCCCGCCTCACCGCCCAGGGCCTTGCCCCCGGCGTCGCCGTCCACGTCCTCCAGCGCCTGCCGACCTTCGTGATCGAAGTGGGCGAAACGACCCTGGGCCTCGAGAGGGACGTAGCAGCCGGGATAGTTCTCAGACAATCCTAGGTCTCGAGCAACCCTGGGGGGTCTGGGGGGACGGGTCCCCCCAGAACACAGGAAGCAAACCCATCGCGCCCCCTCATGGACCCCCCTTGAGGAGTAACGAGCTACAGCGACGCCCCCGCCAGCCCCGCGACGTCGTCGACCGCCAGCGGCTCGCGGGTGACGAAGCCCTCGCCGTAGCGCACGCCGATGTGCTGGCCGTGGCGACGGCCGGCGAGCTCGACCGCTTCGCGCATTCGGTCGAGCGGCAGGGCGCCGGTTTCGGCTTTGGCGGGGGTGAACTGGCTGGCGAACGCAGCGATCGCCTCGAGCTTGGTGTCCCACACGGCTGTGACGTCCACCACGAAGCTCGGCCGAATCTCGTTCGCCTCCGTCATCGTCACCGCATACACGAGCTTGTGGGGGCGAAACGCCGCGCCGAGATCGGGGCGGTAGTTGCGCAGGCCGGCCAGGAAGGCCGCGTCGTACACGATCCGACTGGCCGCCGCGTGGTCGGGGTGTCGCTGCTCCCAGTGCTGGAGCAGCACCACCCGGGGCCGCAGGCGGCGCAGCGCCGCGACCACGGCGTCCTTGTGCTCGGGTACGACCGAAAGCCCGGCGTCGGGCAGCGACAGCGACTCGCGGTGAGCGGCGCCCAGGATCCGCGCGGCCTCCAGGGCCTCGGCGGCGCGCGTCTCGGGCGTGCCCCGGCTGCCGCTCTCGCCGCGCGTGAGGTCCAGCATCGCCACGCGCCGCCCCGCGGCGACCGCGCGCGCGATCGTGCCGCCCATGACGAGCTCGGCGTCGTCCGGATGCGCGCAGACCGCCGCGAGGTCGTAGCCCACGATCGCCTAGAGCCCGAGCGTCCGGGCGTAGACCGCCTCGTACTGGCCCACGACCCGCTCGGCCCCGAACAGCGACTCGACGCGATGGCGCGCGGCCTGGCCCATCTCGCGCCGGCGCTCGTCGTCCTTGAGGATCTCGATCGCGCGCGTGGCCATGCCTTCGACGTCGCCCACGGGCAGCAGGTAGCCGCTCTCGGTGTGGCGCACCACCTCGGGCAGGCCGCCGGCGTCCGAGCCCACGACGGGAACGCCGCGCGCCATCGCCTCGAGCGCCGAGAGCCCGAAGGATTCGAGCTCGGAGGGCAGCAGGAACACGTCGGCGAGGCCGACGATGTCCTCGATCGCGGGTTGCGCGCCCAGGAAGCGCACCCTGTCGATGAGCCCGAGCCGACGCGCGAGCGCCTGCGCCGAGGAGCGCTCGGGTCCCTCGCCGACCATCAGCAGCACCGAGTCGACCTCGCGCGTCACGCGCTCGAAGATGCGCACCACGTCCAGCACGCGCTTCACCGGGCGGAAGTTCGAGACGTGCAGCAGCACCTTCTGGCCGGGAGCCGCAAATGCGGAGCGGTCCTCGCGCTCCAGGCGGTAGAGCTCCAGGTCGACGAAGTTCGGGATCACGTCGATCGGCTTTGTCACCTGGAACTCGGCCGCGGTCATCCGCTGCAGGAACTCCGACACCGCCGTCACCGCGTCCGAGCGCTCGATCCCGAAGCGCGTGATCTCGAAGAACGAGCGGTCCTGGCCGACGATCGTGATGTCGGTGCCGTGCAGCGTCGTCACCATGCGCGGTGCTTTGTCCCCGAGCATCTGCTGCGCCAGGAATCCCGCGATCGCGTGCGGGATGGCATAGTGCACGTGGAACAGCTGCAGGCCGTGCTCTCGGGCCGCCTCGGCCATCTTCACGGCGAGTGCCAGGTCGTGCGGCGGGTACTCGAACGGGTAGCTCGAGACGTCGACCTCGTGAAAGCAGACGTTCTGCTGGAAGCCGCTGAGCCGGAACGGCAGGCGGTAGGAGATGACGTGGACCTCGTGGCCGCGGCGCGCGAGCTGCTTGCCGAGCTCGGCCGCCACGGCTCCGGAGCCGCCCAGCGTCGGATAGCAGACGATCCCTAGCTTCATAGGAACACCACCTGGTGCCCGCGCGCGAACGGCAGCAGCCGCTCCTCGAGCGCGGGCACGATCGCACGGCCGTGCCGCCCGACGACGCCGATCAGGCCAAGCCCGCGCTCCTGCAGCGATCCGCCCGGCAGCAGCACGTCGCGCGTGCGCCGGAGCCGCTCGCCGCGCCCCTGGTCGCGTTTCTTGAGCGCGCGCAGGGCCTTCTCGTGAAGGCCCTCGACCTGGTGCAGCGTCCGCCCGCGGGCCGCGGCCGTGGCGGAGCGCAGCGTCGGGTCGTGCCCGCCGAGTACTACCTCCACGGCCCCCAGCTCGTGCTCGATCGCCTCTCTGGTCCGGGCGAACGCCGCCTCCACGTCGGGGTAGTCCTCGCGCGCCCAGCGCGACACGATCCGCTCGGGATCGCCGGCCAGGTCGCCGAGCGTCAGCCGCTCGGCCTCGAGCGCGCGAGCCTGCGCCGGCTCGACGAGCGTCAGGCTCGGGCGCGGCAGCAACACCGGGCGCGGGATGCCGAAATGCCCGTACACCGGCCCGATCTGGGCGTGGTAGGCGATCTCGGCCGGTCCGGCGACGTAAGCCGCCGTCGGCAGCAGCGCGTCCTGCACCAGCGGCCGCAGCAGCGCGCTGGGGCTCCACGCGCGCGGCTCGCGCTCGAGGAACGCGAGCGCCTCGGCCACGCTGAAGCGCACGCGCGTGCCGCGCACCTCGATCGTGTCGCCTGAGGTCGCGAGCGCGCGGCGCTGGCCCTCGACGATCGCGAACAGGTTCAGGAAGCCGGGGCGCACCGGCACCTGCTGGTGATAGCCGGCCGCGAGCAGGGCGCGGCCGGCGTCGAGAGCGAGCCGGGAGCTCGGCGAGCCCTCGGCGAGCTCTTGAGCCAGCACCGGCCGCGTCAGCCGCTTCAACGTCTCGTCGGCCGGGTCGAGCACCACGAGCTCGGGCAGCAGGCACGAGACCAGCCTCGCGAAGGCGGAGGAGATCGTCTCGCCCGCGCGATAGCAGGCCGCGGCGAGCTCCACCGTCTCGTCGCGGCCGAGTGCTCCGGGCAGCGCCCGCGCGAGCTCGTCGACCAGGCCGCCCACCGTGTCGTCCAGCACGATGTCCCAGGCCGGGCGCCCGAGCGGCTCTTGTTGCGGGTCGTAGCGCAGTGTCCGCAGCGCGCCGGAGGCGTCGACGATCGTCGTCGCCCGAACCTCCGCGAAGTCGTGGTCGTCAGAGGCCACCCAGAAGACGGGCACCACGGGCGTGTGCCGTTCCGCCTCGAGGCGCCGGGCTACCGCCACCGTCTCGAGCGCCTTCCACAGGACGAACAGCGGCCCACCAAAGAGGCCGGCCTGCTGGCCGGTGACGACCGCGGCCGCTCCCGGAGCGGCGAGAGCGCGGGCCCGCTCGGCCGCCGTCTTAGACCCGCGAGCTTCCTGCTGGCGCGCGAGGGCCTCGGCCACGGCCGCCATCGGCCGCTCGAGGCTGTGCGTCCTCTCGGCGGCCGAGGCGATGGCGGCGAGCTCGAAGCCGTCCCTGGGCAGGAACGCGCCCGCTCGCTCCCGCCCGGCGAGGTAGTCGAGAAACAGGGGGCTCAGCGGCTGCTGGAGCGCGTCGTAGGGGATGATGCCGGCCGGCTGGCGCATCGCAACCTTTGGCCCCCGCGGCGGGGCAAGACCCAGAGAAGGGCAGAATAACATAGCCGCAAGCCCTTCTGGGGACGCGACTTGGGCGCCAGGCGCGTTGACGCGGCGCGCTGCCCGGTGCTAGAGTCAACCGGGGGGAGTGTCGGCACCGACCTTGCACCCTTCGGATCGATGAGCGACGGCAGAAGACAAGTGGCCGACCAGATCCCCGCCGCCATAGGCCGCTACCAGATCACCGGCAGCCTGGGCTACGGCGCCATGGGGGCCGTCTACAAGGCCTTCGATCCCCTCATCAAGCGGACGCTCGCGATCAAGACGGTCCGCCTCGACATCCCGCGCTCGAGCCCCCAGTACCTTTCCTTCATCGAGCGCTTCCAGCACGAGGCGCAGATCTCCGGCACCCTCTCGCACCCGGGGATCGTCACGCTCTTCGACCTGGGCGAGGATGCCGGGCTGCCGTACTTCGCCATGGAGTTCGTCGACGGCCGTACCGTCGCGGAGGTGCTCGCGGACGGTCAGCGCTTCAAGCCGGAGAAGGTGATCGGCCTCGTGAGCCAGGTGGCCGCGGCGCTCGACTACGCGCACTCGCGGGGCGTCGTCCACCGCGACGTCAAGCCGGCCAACCTGATCCTGTACGACGCCGACAAGATCAAGATCACCGACTTCGGCATCGCCAAGCTGGCCGACGCCGACATCACCCACGCCGGGGCTCTGCTCGGGACGCCGTCCTACATGTCGCCCGAGCAGGCGATGGGGGAGAAGCTCGACGGCCGCAGCGACATCTTCTCGCTCGGCGTCGTGGCCTTCGAGATGCTCTCGGGCCAGCAGCCGTTCCCGGGCCCCAACGTGACGTCGATCCTGTACAAGCTGGTCCACACCGACCCGGTCGAGCCCGCAGACCTGGAGATGAACGGCCTGGTGCCGCAGAAGTGGCGCGAGGTCTTCAGCAAGGTGCTCGCCAAGAAGCCGGAGCAGCGCTACCAGACGGCGAGCGCCTTCGTGCAGGACCTCGAGTACTGCCTCGGGTCGTGGTTCAGCGGACTCGGCAACGAGGAGACCGCGAGCCTTTCGGCCGTGGGCGACGTCGTCACGGTCGAGATCCCACGCCCGGTGCCGCTGGCGATCGCGGCGGCGCCGCGGGGCGCGGCCGTGCCCCTGCTCGCGCGCGACGAGGAGGAGACGCTCGTGCTCGCGAGAGAGCCGTCGCCTCAGGTGAACGGCCCTGCTCCAGCTGGCACCACGACGCTCGTCCTCGACGGGTCGCCTCATGTGCCGAGCGAGCCCCCCCCGCCGCCGACCCTGATCGCGTCGGCCGAGGTCACGGCCGTGGTCTCGGCACTCGGCCTACCGGAGGCCCCGCAGACCCAGCCGCCTGATCACACGTTGCGCTCGCTGCCGCCGCTGCCGGCGAGCGCCCCCGTGCCGCGCGGATCCCGATCCCCGCGCCCGGGAGTCCCGCTGCCGCTCGTTTTCGGGGGGGGTGCTCTCGCGCTCGTGGCTCTCGCCGCGCTCGGCGCCTGGGGCTTGCGGCCGCAGGAGCCGGCGGCGCCGGCCCAGGTCGCCGCGCCGCCGCCCGCCCCCGCGGAGGTTGCTGAGCCCGCCGCCCGGCCGGCCACGCAGGCCGTGGCCACGTCGGGCACGCTGCGCGTGGCGAGCGAGCCCGCGGGTGCGCGCGTGCTCGTCGACGGCCGGGCCCGGGGGCGCTCCCCGCTCGAGCTCGCCGAGCTCGAGTTCGGCAGCTACGAGGTGCGCGTCGAGCAGCCGGGATACGAGCCCGAGCGAAGGCGCGTCGAGCTCGGCGCCGGCACGCCGTCGACCGAGCTGCGGGTCGTGCTCAAGCAGCGGGCGGCGGCCACCACGGGGGCGGCCGACTTCGTCTCGACCCCCGCGGGCGCGTCGGTCAGCGTCGACGGCAAGCCGGCGGGCCAGACGCCGCTGCGCGGCTTCAAGCTCCAGCCGGGCAAGCGACAGGTGGAGATGGCGCTCGACGGTCACGAGACGTGGTCGAGCACGCTCGACGTCACGGCCGGTGAGACGGGGCGCGTCGAAGTGCGCTTGCGCGAGCGCGCCCCGGCGCCGCCCGTGCCTGAGCCCGTCGACGTGACGCGCGTGTACCCGAACGAGGCGGGGCAGGTGGACACGCTCGCGCGCAGGCTGAAGGGCGCCTCGCCCTCGTATCCGTCCGGCCGCGCGCCGCGACTGAAGTCGGGGCAGCGCGTGTCGGTGCTCGTGCGCTTCGTGGTCACCGACGCCGGAGACGTCACCGATGTGGTGGTGGTCGAGTCGGCGGGCCAGCCAGTCGACGACGTGGTGGTCGCGGCGGTGCGAGGCTGGAAGTACGAGCCGGCGACGAAGCACGGCGTGCGCGTCAAGGTCGAGACGAGCTTCCGCCAGACATTCCTTGGGGCCTAGCCGAAGTGTCCAAGCTGATCGTCAACCCGACGTCCTCCAACCGGCGCGAGATCCTGCTCTCGCGCACGACGATCCTCACGATCGGCCGCGATCCGTCGAACGACCTGGTGCTGCCCGACGCGATGGTCTCGCGCCGCCACGCGGTGGTCGAGCACCGCGGGAAGCAGTTCTTTCTGCGCGACTGCAGCTCCGCGAACGGCTCCGTGGTGAACGGCGACCGGGTCAGCGAGCGGCCGCTGCGCGACGGCGACCTGGTGGCGATCGGCAGCATGCGGCTGCTGTTCCGCGACGAGGTGGTGGAGGCGATCGGCGGCAAGGTGCTGGCGCACCCCTCGGCGGCGCCACTCGAGTGTCCCACGTGCAAGTCTCTCTACCGGCGCGGCGACCTGTTCTGCCGCGAGTGCGGCGCGCAGGTGGCGCAGCCGAGCGGGCCGCCCAAGGCCATGTGCGTCGCTTGCGGTGCCTCGGTTCCGCTGCCGGCGCGCTTCTGCAACTCCTGCGGCGAGACGTTGGCGGCCGACGGGCAGCGGGTCGAGGAGCCGGCCGCCTCGGGCGGGGCCCACGACCGCAGCGAGACGCAGCCGGTGCCGATCGTGCCCCCGGAGCCGGCACCTCGCGCGAGCGCGCCGTTCGCGATGGCGCCCGCGCCCCTGCCGCAACCTGAGCCCCTGCCGCATGCGGCGGCGCTGCCGCAGCCCGCGAGCCACGCCGAGGCGCGCCACGAGCGACAAGCGCCCCGCGAGCGGCCGCAGACGCTGGCTCCGCTGCGCGAGCCCGAGCTCGCCGAGCCCGCCAGCCGGCTGGCGGCCTTCGTGGTCGACACCATCTTCGTCGCCTCGGGGCAGGCGGTCCTGCTCGCGCCCGTCGCGTGGTACTGGTGGGCGCGCGAGACCCCACGCGCGCCCTCGGACGTGGCGCTCTTGCCGGTGATCGCCTCGGTCACGCTGCTGCCGCTGGCGCTCGTCCTGGGCGTGCTCTACCACGTCTACTTCTGGAGCGTGAAGGGCGCGACGCCGGGCAAGGAGCTGCTCGACCTGCGGGTGGTGACGGACGACGGCGTCTCCCCGATCCCGCTCGCGAGCGCGCTGCGGCGCGCGCTCGGCTACCTGCTCTCGGCCGCCAGCCTGGGCCTCGGCTTTCTGATGGTGATCTTCGGCGGTCGCGGGCTGCACGACCGCATCGCCTCGACGCGGGTCGTGAAGGGAAGGCACCGGTGAACCTCGACGGGCAGGGGCTCGGGCCGGGCGAGCCGGGGGCGGAGCTGGCGCTCGCGCCGGCCGACGCGGTGTCGACCGAAGCCGAGGCCGCGACGCCGCGCTCAGGCGTGCGCCAGCGCTTCCTGCGCGCGGGCTGGGAGTTCCTCCACGACCTGTCGGTGGCGGTGCTGTTCTGCTTCTTTCTGATCGCCTTCGTGGCGCAGGCCTTCCGCGTTCAGGGAACCAGCATGGAGCCGCTGCTGCTCGACGGGGAGCGCATCGTCGTCAACAAGTTCGTGTACCGCTTCCGCCCGATCGAGCGCGGCGACGTGGTGGTGTTCTGGTACCCGCGCGACCCCTCGGTTTCGTTCGTGAAGCGCGTGGTGGCCCTGCCAGGCGACCTCGTCGAGATCCGGGGCGGCGAGTTGGTCGTGAACGGGCTCGCGGTCAGGGAGCCCTACCTGCCGGCGAGCTTCCGTGACGACGACAGCCACGCGCCGACCGAGGTCCGCAAGGGCTACTACTTCGTGCTCGGTGACCACCGCCGCAGCAGCAACGACTCGCGCAGCTGGGGCGAGGTGCCGGAGAAGTACATCTACGGCCGCGCGGTGTTCCGCTTCTGGCCGCTGGGCCGGATGGGACCGATTCGCTGAGCGGGTCTTCGGATAAGCTTTAGGGCTCGACAATGAACGGACGAACGTCGGAAGAGCGGCGGCCGGACGTGCGCCCGCGCGCGCTGCTAGCCCTCGAGGACGGGACCATCTTCGAGGGAGTGGGCTTCGGGCGCGCCGGGGAGACCACGGGCGAGGTGGTCTTCAACACCGCCCTGTGCGGCTACCAGGAAGTGCTGACGGACCCCTCGTACGCAGGCCAGATCGTCACCATGACCTATCCCCACATCGGGAACTACGGCGTCAACCGCGAGGACGTCGAGTCGGCGCGGCCGCAGGTCGCGGGCTTCATCGTGCGCGAGGCCTCGGCCGTGGTCTCGTCGTGGCGCGCCTCGGGCACGCTCGGCGGCTACCTCGACCAGCACGGCATCGTGGGGATCAGCGAGATCGACACACGCGCGCTGACCCGGCACCTGCGCACGCACGGCGCCAAGCGCGGCGTCGTCTCGGCGCTCGACCCGGACCGGGACTCGCTGGTGGGCAAGGCGCGTGGCTCGCGCTCGATGGTCGGTCTCGACCTCGCGCGCGAGGTCAGCTGCGCGAAGCCGTGGGCTTTCGATCCGCGAGCGGAGGCGAAGAGCGAGGCCGGGCACCTGGTCCCGGTGTTGAAGGGCACCGACGCCCATCGCCCCCGCACGGGCGAGCGGCCCTTCCGCGTGGTGGCCTACGACTTCGGGCTGAAGCACAACATCCTGCGCAACCTGGCGGCCGCGGGCTGCGACGTGACCGTGGTGCCGGCGACCACCCCCGCCAGCGAGGCGCTCGCCCTCGGTCCCGAGGGCATCTTCCTCTCGAACGGGCCGGGGGACCCGGAGCCCTGCCGCTACGCGATCGAGGCGGCCAAGGTGTTCGTCGACCGCCTGCCCACATTCGGCATCTGCCTCGGCCACCAGATCCTGGGGCTCGCGTGCGGCGGCCGGACCTACAAGCTCAAGTTCGGGCACCGGGGAGCCAACCACCCGGTGAAGAACCTCGAGACCGGCCAGGTCGAGATCACATCCCAGAACCACGGCTTCTGCGTCGACCCGGAGCTTTTCGACAAGCCCGGCTTCGTGCTGACACACAAGAACCTGAACGACGGCACCGTCGAGGGCTTCCGCCTCAGGGACCGCCCGGTGATCTCGGTCCAGTACCACCCGGAGGCGAGCCCCGGCCCCCACGACAGCCACTACCTGTTCGAGGAGTTCGTGGGGATGATGCGCGCGCGCCGCGAGGCCTGACGAGCGATGCCCAGGGACCCTTCCATCCGCTCGGTGCTGGTGATCGGCTCGGGGCCGATCGTGATCGGGCAGGCGTGCGAGTTCGACTACTCGGGCACCCAGGCGATCAAGGTGCTCAAGCAGGAGGGCCTGCGCGTCTCGCTCGTGAACTCGAACCCCGCCACGATCATGACGGACCCGGAGTACGCCGACCGCACCTACATCGAGCCGCTCACGCCGGAGGCGGTCGAGGCCATCCTCGAGCGCGAGCGGCCCGACGCGCTCTTGCCGACGGTGGGCGGCCAGACGGCGCTCAATCTCGCAGTCGAGCTGTCGCGGCGCGGGGTGCTCGACCGGCTCGGCGTGCGCCTGATCGGCGCCTCGCGCCGGGCGGTCGAGGTGGGCGAGGACCGCCAGCTCTTCAAGGAAGCGATGGCCCGGATCGGGCTCGACGTGCCGAAGAGCGGCTTCGCCACGAACCTCGAGCAGGCGAAGCAACTGCTCGAGCTCACGGGGCTGCCCGCCGTGATCCGGCCCTCGTTCACGCTCGGCGGCACCGGCGGCGGCATCGCGTACAACCTCGAGGAGTTCATCGAGCTCGCGGGCCGCGGCATCGACCTCTCGCCCGTCCACCAGGTCCTGATCGAGGAGTCCGTGCTCGGTTGGAAGGAGTACGAGCTCGAGGTGATGCGGGACAAGGCCGACAACTTCGTGGTGATCTGCTCGATCGAGAACTTCGACCCGATGGGCATCCACACCGGCGACTCGGTCACGGTGGCGCCCGCCCAGACGCTGACCGACCGCGAGTACCAGGTGATGCGCAACGCCGCGCGCGCGATCATCCGCGAGGTCGGCGTCGAGACCGGCGGCTCCAACATCCAGTTCGCGGTCGACCCGGCGAGCGGCCGCCTGACCGTGATCGAGATGAACCCGCGCGTCTCGCGATCATCCGCGCTCGCGAGCAAGGCGACCGGCTTCCCGATCGCCAAGATCGCGGCGCTGCTCGCGATCGGCTACCACCTCGACGAGATCCGCAACGACATCACGCGCGTCACGCCCGCCTCGTTCGAGCCGGTGATCGACTACGTGGTGGTGAAGATCCCGCGCTGGGCGTTCGAGAAGTTCAAGGACGCGAGCCCCACGCTCGGCACGCAGATGAAGTCGGTCGGCGAGGTGATGGCGATCGGCCGCACCTTCAAGGAGGCGCTGCAGAAGGGGCTGCGCGGCCTCGAGACCGGCGTCTCCGGCTTCGCGCGCGGCGACCTCGACGACGCGCGCATCAAGGAGAAGCTGCTCACCCCCGATCCCGACCGGATCTTCTACGTCAAGCGCGCGCTCGATCTTGGCTGGGCCCACGACGAGGTGTTCCGCATGACCGGGATCGATCCGTGGTTCCTCGACCAGATCCAGCAGATAGTCGATCTCGAGAAGAAGATGGGCGAGGGAATCCTCGCCGACCCCGACCTGCTCCGCGAATCCAAGCGCTTCGGGTTCTCGGACGTCCGGATCGGGCAGATCGCCGGCAAGACCGAGAAGGAGGTGCGCGCCGCGCGCCTCGCGGCCGGCATCGTGCCCGTCTACAAGCGCGTCGACACCTGCGCGGCCGAGTTCGAGTCCTTCACGCCCTACATGTACTCGACCTACGAGCGCGAGTGCGAGGCCGCGCCCACCGATCGCAGGAAGGTGGTGATCCTCGGCAGCGGCCCCAACCGCATCGGGCAGGGCATCGAGTTCGACTACTGCTGTTGCCACGCCTCCTTCGCCTTCAAGCAGGAGGGGTTCGAGACGATCATGATCAACTGCAACCCCGAGACGGTCTCGACCGACTACGACACCTCCGACCGGCTGTACTTCGAGCCGCTCGCGTTCGAGGACGTGATGAACGTGATCGAGAAGGAGCGGCCGGAGGGGGTGGTGGTGCAGTTCGGCGGGCAGACGCCGCTGCGGCTGTCCGTGCCGCTTCACGAGGCGGGCGTGAAGATCCTCGGCACCAGCCCGGACGCCACCGACATCGCCGAGGACAGAAAGCGCTTCAGCGCGCTCATCGACCAGCTCGGAATCCGTCAGCCGGAGAGCGGCACGGCCGTGTCGCTCGAAGAGGCGAAGCAGGTGGCGGCGCGCATCGGCTACCCGGTGCTGGTACGCCCTTCGTACGTGCTCGGCGGGCGCGCGATGGCGATCGTGTACGACGCGAGCCGGCTCGAGGAGTACGTGCGCGAGGCGGTCAAGGCCTCGCCCGAGCACCCGATCCTGATCGACCGCTTCCTGGAGGACGCCTTCGAGGTGGACGTCGACGCGCTCGGAGACGGCGAGCGCGTGGTGATCGGCGGCATCCTCCAGCACATCGAGCAGGCCGGGATCCACTCGGGCGACTCGGCGATGGTGCTGCCGACGTACAAGATCGCCCCGGAGCACCTCGAGACGATCCGCCGCTACACGCGCGAGCTCGGCCTGGCGCTGTCGGTGCGCGGCCTGATGAACGTCCAGTACGCGATCAAGAACGACGTGGTGTACGTGCTCGAGGTCAACCCGCGCGCCTCGCGCACCACACCGTTCGTGAGCAAAGCCACCGGCGTGCCGCTCGCGAAGGTGGCCGCCCGGATCATGGCCGGCCGCTCGCTCGCGGCGCAGGGACTCCTCGAGGACCTGACGGTCGAACGGATCTTCGTCAAGGAGTCCGTGTTCCCGTTCCTGAAATTCCCGGGCGCCGACATCCTGCTCGGCCCGGAGATGAAGTCCACCGGCGAGGTGATGGGGATCTCGAACGACTTCGGGCTCGCGTTCGCCAAGTCGCAGCAGGCCGCCGGCTACCACATCCCGACCTCGGGCACCGTCTTCATCTCGGTCAACGACTTCGACAAGCCCGGGGTGCTGCCGCACGCCAAGGCGCTCGACGAGATGGGCCTGCACATCGTGGCGACCCGCGGCACGGCCGAGTACCTGAACGCGCACGGCGTCAGGGCCGAGATGGTCTACAAGGTGCTGGAGGGCCGTCCCAACATCGTCGACCAGATCAAGGACGGCAAGATCCGCATCGTCTTCAACACCCCGCTCGGGCGCGAGTCGTTCTACGACGACAGCGCGATCCGCAAGAGCGCGACGCTGCACAACGTGCTGGTGGTCACGACGCTCACGGCCACGGCGGCCACGGTGCAGGCGATCCGCGCGCTGCGCGAGAACACGACCGACGTGCTGTCACTGCAGGAGATTCACGCGGGCTTTCCTGTTCTGGGGGGCGCTGCGTCACGCCCCCCAGACCCCCCGCTGCGCGTGCCGGAGTGAATCCGTCACGCTCCGCAGCCTGTTGCCTGTGAATCGCTGCTTCTTCCCGAAAGCTGTCCTGGCGTGAAACCCCTGTACCTCGCGCTTTCCGGGGGCGGCGCGCATGCCGCGGCCCACGCCGGAGTGCTGCTCGGGCTCGAGCGCGCGGGGGTACCCGTGGCCGGTGTCGCGGGCGTGAGCGGGGGAGCGCTGGTAGCCGCGGCCTGGGCAGGCGGAGCCGATCTCGACCGGCTGGTGGACCAGGCCTCGCGCCTGCACCCGTGGATGTGGGTGCGCGGCTGGGGCGGCGGGCTGCTCTCCGGCAGCCGGCTCGGGGCGCTGATCGACGAGTTCGTCCCGGTGGCGAGCTTCGAGGGCCTGCGGGTGCCGCTGGTGGTGCTGGCGACGGACGTCGACTCGGGCGAGGGCGTCGTGTTCCGTGAGGGCAGCGTGCGCGACGCCGTCCGCGCGTCGTGCAGCTTCCCCGGGGTGTTTCCGCCTTTCGTGTGGAACGGCCGGCGGCTCGTGGACGGGGGCGTGACCGAGGTGGTGCCCGTCCGGCTCGCGCGCGAGCTGGCGGGAGACGACGGCGTCGTGGTGGCGATCGACTGCAACGCCGGCGGACGCTGGCCCGCGGCCGACTCGTTCATCGCGATCGCTCTCCGGGCCGGGCTCACGCTCGTGCGCGGACGGACCCGCTCGGAGCTCGTCGGCGCCGATCTCGTGATCTCGCCGGCGATCGGCGAGTCGGGCTGGATGCGGCCGACGCGCATCCCGTCGTTCGCCGCGGCCGGCGAGGAAGCGCTCGTCGCGGGGCTTGCTGAGCTGCGGCGCCTGATCGGGGAGTGAGTCGGGTGCGCCGGACGCTCGTCGTCGTCCTGCTGCTCCTGGCCGTCGCTCTCGGTGCCGCCGCCCGGTACGACCGCCCGCCGGTCACCCCCGGCTCCTGGCTGGCCGCCGCAGGCCTTCTGGCTCGCTACCAGACCGTCGCCACGCAGCGCGTGCGCCTCGTGCGCGCGGGCACGGGTTCCAGCGTCGTGCTGATCCATGGCTTCGGCTCGTCGATCTACACCTGGAAGGACGTGATCCCGGCCCTCGCGGCGCGCCACGACGTCGTCGCACTCGACCTGCCGGGCTTCGGCGGATCGGCCCGCCCGGCCGACCTTTCGCTGCAGGCCTTTCCGGAGGTGGTGATCGGCCTGATGGACCGCCTCGGAATCGAGCGGGCGGCGCTCGTCGGAAACAGCATGGGCGGAGCGACCGCGGCGATCGTAGCCGCTACGGCGCCTTTGCGCGTGAGCCGGCTCGTCCTGCTCGACGCGGCGAACTTCAACATGGAGCCGGAGGCGAGACCCTTCATGGTCCGGCTCACCACGTCGTGGGCGGCGCCCGTCCTGGGCCTGCTGCCCGGCAAGCGCCTGCTCGTGGAGCGATCGCTGCGCCAGGTGTTCCACGACGACGCGCTCGTGACCGAGGAGCGTGTCTCGGAGTACCTGGCGCCGGCGCAACGGCCGGGCACTTTCCTTGCCTTGCGCTCGCTCGGGGCCTCGTTCGACGCCGGCCGCTCGCGTGTGGCCGAGGTGCTCGGCGACATCACGGCCCCGACGCTCGTGGTCTGGGGCGACGACGACCGCTGGATCCCGCTCGCTCACGCCGACCGGTTCGTGGAGGGCATCGCCGGCGCGCGCAAGCTGGTGATCCCGGCCTGCGGCCACATGCCGCAGGAGGAGAAGCCCGCCGAGGTGGCGCGCTTGGTACTCGAGTTCCTGGACTCGAACTGATGGGCTTACAAGGCAAGCTCATCCAACAGGCCGTTGTGGTAGAGCGTCATAGATGGTAGAGTGGCTACCATGCGGCGCTTGAAGCGACCCGATCGGGTCGAACTTCTCCAAGGGACGCTCGATCTGCTGGTCCTCCGGACACTCCTGTTCGCGCCCATGCACGGGCACGGGATCGCCAAGGCCATCCAGAGGAACTCCGAGGATCTTCTGCTCGTCCAACACGGCTCGCTCTATCCCGCCCTCCATCGCATGGTGCAGAAGGGCTGGCTCGACTCCCGATGGCAAGACGCGCCCAAGGGGCGGCCGATGAAGTTCTATCGCCTGACGACCGCTGGACGAAGCCAAGTGGCGACCGAGCAATCGAAATGGGAGCAAGTCTGCCGGGCGATCGGGCTTGTTCTGAAACGGGCCGAGGGCTGAGCGAGGGGCGCGAGCGTGAAGCGCTGGGTGGGCCAGTTCAGAGAGCTCTGGACGCGCGAGCGTCGCGAAGCCGACCTCGAGCGCGAGCTGCGCTCGCACTTGGAGGCTGAGGTCGAAGAGCAGCTAGAGGCCGGCACGCCTCCCGAAGAGGCCCACTACACCGCGCGGCGTGCCTTAGGCAACGTAACGCTGACCCAGGAGGACACCCGCGCCACCTGGGGCTGGCCGACGCTCGAAACCCTGATTCAGGATCTCCGCCTCGGATTCCGCCTGCTCAGGCGAGACCGGGCGTTCGCCGTCTTCAGCGTCCTCTCGTTGGCCCTTGGAGTCGGCGCCACGAGCGCCGTCTTCTCGCTCTTCGATGCGATCGTGCTGCGCCAGCTTCCGGTGCGCGAGCCGGAGCGGCTGGTCGTCTTGTCGTTCACGCTGCCAGGCCAGTCGCCCAACTCGAACCTTCCCTATCCACACTTCGAGCGAATGCGCAGCGAGGCGCGAACGTTGGACGGCCTGTTCGCCTGGACTACCGTCCCGCGCATCAGCGTGGGATTCGAGGGACGAACAGAGCTCGCCGCCGCGGTGGGTGTCACTGGCGAGTATCACAGGGCGTTGGGACTCCGGCCCGCACTCGGGCGATTGCTCACGCCTGAAGACGACCGTTCAGGGCACGCCGCGGTCGCGGTGATCAGCCACGGCTACTGGCGACGCCGCTTTGGCGGGAGCGCCTCCGTTCTCGGGCACGGCATCACGATCAACCAAGTTCCCTTCATGCTGGTCGGGGTGGAGCCGGCCGGCTTCCGAGGCGTCACGGTCGGCTCATCGGTCGACGTGACGTTCCCGATTCGAGCTCGGGACCTGCTCAGCGAACACCCGGCGTCCTGGGACGAGCCCTTTGCGACATGGATCGAGGTGATGGGCCGCCTCAAGGCCGAGGTGTCTGTCCAGGAAGCGGAACGGGATCTGAACCTGACCTTCCGGCGCGTGAACGCCGACGCGGCACAGTCCGTACCGACGAACTCCTTTGCGGCGCGGGTCGCGCGCGAGGCGAACCTCAGGCTCGAGTCGGGCTCGACGGGCGGTTTCAGCAACCTGCGCCATGGTTACGAGAGTTGGCTCCGTCTCTTGCTCGCGATGCTCGGTGTCGTGCTCGTCCTTGCGTGTCTGAACGTGGCCACCCTGCTGCTCTCGCGATCGGAGACGCGCCGCCAGGAGATCGCGACACGCTTGGCTCTGGGCGCGGGTCGCTGGCGCATCGTGAGGCAGCTCGTCACCGAGGCGGGACTGATCGCTGCATTTGGCGGCGCGCTCGGCGTTGTGCTGGCCTGGTGGGGCAGCCGGACCCTTCTGGGCCTGGCGACGCCCAACTCCGTGCCGCTCCCCCTCGATCTCGGGCCCTCGCTCAGCGTGATCGGTTTCACGGCGGCGGTCTCGGGCCTGAGCTGCCTGGTCGTCGGAGTCCTGCCCGCGCTACGGTCGACGGCCCTGGGGCCGGGGCGAGCAACGCGCGAGATCGGTAGCTGGAAACGGCGGCTCGTCGACCGCGTGCTCGTCGGTTCCCAGGTGGCGCTCTCAATGGTGCTGCTCGTCTTCGCCGGACTGTTCGTCCGCAGCCTCCAGAACCTCTGGAAGGTCGATACCGGCTACGACCGGAGCAACGTGCTCATGTTCTCTGTCGATGCCCACCTCGCGGGCAAACGAGGGAGGGACATCCCAGGAACGTATCGGCGGCTACTGGATCAGCTGGCCGGCTTGCCCGGTGCGCGGGCGGCGAGTGTCTCGTCCGTCAGGCCCGTCACCGACAGCTACTACTTCATCAGCACGGTCACGAGTGTCGGAAAGAAGACACTGCCGGACGATCGACCGTTACGCATCGCATTCAACAACGTCAGTCCCGGCTACTTCGCCACGCTCGGCATCCTTCTCGTCAGGGGCCGCGACTTCGACCGTCGAGACGACGGCAACTCACCGCCAGTCGTCATCGTCAGTGAGAAGTTGGCCCGCCACTTCGACGGGAACGCGGTCGGTCAGAGGATGCGACTGGGCAGGAACGAGTTGCGCGAGGTCGTGGGAGTCGCGAAGGACTCTCGCTACGCCAACATCAAGAACGCGCCCCGCGAGGTCGCTTACCTGCCGATGTTCCAGGCCAGGCCGGAAGGCATGGACTACTCGCCCACGTTCGAGGTCCGCTTCTCGGGCCCGCTGCCAGAGCTCCTGGATCGCGTGGGGGAGGCCGTAGGCCAAGTCGAGCCACAACTGACACCGTTTCGGGTGAAGACGCTCGAGGTCCAGACCCAAGAGTCGCTCTCACGGGAACGGCTGCTGGCGCTCCTCGCCAGCTACTTTGGCGGCTTTGCGCTGCTGCTCGCTTGCATCGGGCTCTACGGCCTGATGACCGACGCGGTGAGGCAACGGACTCCGGAGCTGGGCCTGCGCATGGCACTCGGAGCGCCTCCCTCGAACATTCGTTGGACCGTGATGCGAGACAGCTCGCTGACGGTGGCGATCGGTGCGCTTGCGGGGGTCCTTGGCTCGCTTGCGGGGGTCCGCCTTGTAGAGAGCCAGCTTCACGGTCTAGACCCGGCCAACCCGCTTGTCCTCACTGCTGCCACGGCCTTGTTGCTCGCACTGGCGTCCGCCGCCGCGTACGTGCCCGCTCATCGCGCTGCCCGAATCGACCCGATGACGGCTCTGCGCCAGGAGTAGAAGGTAGCGTTCGCGAGGAAGCCGCAACTCTCGCGGTGTGGGGCTACTTCAGCGGACCCCAGACAAGAGGTCCTTGGCGGGCGTGCCGCTCGCGGAAGCGCCGCACCTTCGAGACGTTGCCGCAGTCCTCCATGGTGCACCACTGGCGGCTGTGGTTGCGGCTCCGGTCCAGGAACAGCCAGCCGCAGTCGTCACCACCACATTGGCGCAGGCGTGCCCGCTCTGGGGAGGTCAGCAGCGCAGCCGCGGCGCGGGCCACGGGCCAGAGGGGCGAGTCCAGTCGTCGGGCCGCGTCGCGCCACTCCCAAGCCAGTCCCTCGTGTCGCGCCACCAGCAGCTCGCGGCTGCGGCAGGCGGCGAGCTCGACGTTGAGCAGGGCCAGGTCGGCGGGCGCCGGAGCGCGGTCGCGCATCAGCGCCCGCAACGCGCGGTAGAGCGCCTCCCGGAAGGCCAGCGCCCGGGCGAGCGCCGGGTTCGCCTCGCGGGGGCGCGCGGCGGCGCATCGCAGCAGGCCGCGGCCCGCGCTCTCGCCGACGAGGCCCGCGTGGACGCTCCACGCCACGAGGTCGGGGTAGGACGCGAGCTTGTCGGCCCGGACGCGCGCCCGCGCGCCGTCCGCGAGCGGCACCCGCCCCCCGACCGTGTTGACGAAGTCGAGGCAGGGATCCCCTCCGACGAGCTTCATCGTTCCCGCGGGGGAGGCGAATGTAGCCATGCGTGCTCCCATGGTAACCCACGAAACAGCCTTGACAGGTTACCAGGCGCACGTTAGCTTGTAACTATCTAAGACTAGTTAGGTAGTTACAGAAAGCAACGGAGGTCGGGCCATGATCGCGAGAAGCTGGGACGGCCTCACGCAGGCCGAGCAGGCGGACGCGTACGCGGACTACGTCCAGCGCACCGGGGTCGAGGAGCTGGCGGCTACGGCCGGCAACCGGGGCGTCTACGTGCTCCGGCGCAGGGAAGGGGACGTGGCGCGCTTTCGCGTCCTGTCGCTGTGGGATTCGATGGACGGGATACGTCGCTTCGCCGGCGACGATCCGGAGCGGGCCCGCTACTACCCGGAGGACCAGCGCTTCCTCAAGACGCTCGACCCGCACGTCACGCACTTCGAAGTGGTGGCGCAGGTCGGGCCGCACTCGGGCGGCGCGGAGGCCAAGGAGCTGGCCCGAGAGCTCGAGACGCTGGCCGAAGGCGACAACTGGCACGGGCCAACACTGCGCGAGCTGCTGGCCGGCGTATCGGCGGAAGCCGCCGCGTCGCGTCCTTTCCCCGGGACCCACACTATCTGGGAGCTGGTCCTCCACGTGACCGCGTGGACCGACGTGTTCCGGCGCCGGCTGGAGGGAACGGCGATCGAGGAGCCGGAAGTGGGGGACTTCCCAGCAACTCCGCAGCCCACGCCACACGCCTGGGCGGAGGCGACGCAGGCGCTGTTCGCGGTGCACGGAGCGCTCGCGTCGCGCGTCGCTCGTCTCTCCGCTGCGGAGCTCGCCGCACCGATCCCGGGGCGGCCGTTCGACGGGCAGTTCCAAATACGCGCGGCGATCCGCCACACGGTCTACCACAGCGGCCAGATCGGCCTGCTGCGAAAGGCTAGCGCCGGTGGCGCAGGGTCGTGAGCGTCTCCTTGGCCATCTGAGCCATCGGGCTCTGGGGGAACTGGCGCACGATCACCTCGAAGGTGGCGACGCCCTCCTCGTGGCGGCCCGACGATACGTAGGTGCGGCCCAGCACGAACAGGAGCCGCGGCTGCTCCTCGGGATCGGGCCCGAGCAAGAGCGCCTCCTTCACCAAGCGCTCGGCCTCGGCGAAGTCGCGGGTCACGTGTGCCAGGATCGCGAGCAGCATGCGCGCCTCGCGTCGCCCACCGACGCCCGCGTCCGAGTCGTGGGCCACGGCGGTGCGCAGCAGGGCCTGCGCCTCCTCGAAGTACTCCTGCTCGTAGAGATGCCGGCCGAGGCCGAGAGCGGCGGCCGCGTCGTCGGCGTCGGCCTCGAGTGCCGTTTCCCAGGCGATCACTCGGCCCGCCACGTGGCGCGCGGCGTCGAGGGTGCGCGGGAACTGACCCGGGCCCTGGTAGCCGTTCACGCGGAAGAGCTGTCGGCCCTGGGGCGAGAGGAACAGGATCGTGGGCAGCGACCGCACCCCGTACTTGGCACTGACCTGCAGCTCGCGCCGCGAGCCCTCCGTGTTCACCTTGACCGCGACGAACTCCTGCGCGCGCCGGACCACCGCGGGATCGGCGTAGGTGGTCCGGTCGAGGCGGTGGCACCAGCCGCACCACTCGGCCCAGAAGTCCACGACCAGCGGCTTTCCCGCGCGCTGGGCTTTCTTCAGCGCCTCGTCGAACTTCTTCTCCCAGTGGATCGCCACGAGCGGCGGCGCCGGCGACTCGCCCGGGGCGGTGGCCAGCAGCAGCGCGAGGGCGAGCGGGGAGGCCATCGCGCTATCGCGACCTCACCAGGGAGGCGGCGTGGCAAGCGGCGGCGTGCGCTTCGAAGAGAGCTTGGAAGGACGCCGGCTCGTTCCAGAACGACTCTGGGTGCCACTGCACGGCAAGTACGAAGGAGCGGTCCTTCATCTCCACCGCTTCGATCACTCCGTCCGCGGGGCAGCGGCCGGAAATCGTGAGGCCGTCGCCGAGCCGATCCACCGCCTGGTGGTGAAAGCTGTTCACAGCGAGCGGCCCCGGCCCGAGGATCTCGCCGAGCTTCGATCCTCCGGCCACCTCGACCGGGTGTGACCGACGAGTCCGCCGACCTGGTGCCGCGTGCGTCACCGCTCCCTCTAATTCTGACGGGATGTCCTGGACGAGCGTTCCCCCGAGCGCAACGTTTAACACCTGCTGTCCCCGGCAGATGGCGAGGATCGGCAGGTCGCGCCGCAGGGCATGGCGCGTGAGTGCCAGCTCGAACTCGTCCCGCTCGCGGTCGACGCGCCCAAGCTTCGGATGCCGCGACCGTGCGTAGAGCGCGGGATCCACGTCCACGCCCCCCGAGAGCAGCAGGCCGTCGAGGCGGTCGAGCAGGGCCTCCGCGTGCTCGGCCTGGAGCGTCGGCAGCACCAGGGGCAGGCCGCCCGAGCGCTCCACCGAGCGGACGTAGTCGGCGCGCATCGAGTGGTAGCCGGGTCGGTCGCCGTCCCCGAGCGTGATCCCGATGACCGCGCGCGTCACATCCGCTCCGGTACCGGGATACCGAGCAGCTCGAGCAGCACTTCCATCTGACAGACGAACGCGTCGACCACGAGCGTGCGGCAGGCGCGCAGGTCCTCGCTCGCGGCGTGCAGCAGCGAGTGCTGGGGCTTCTGGTAGTAGGAGTGGAAGGCCTGCGCCACGGCGAAGGCGTGCTTGGCCACGAGCGCCACGTCACAGGCCGCGATCGCCTGCTCGGCGATCTCCTCGCTGCGCGCCATCAGCAGCAGCAGCGACCAGGCGAGGTCGCCCTCCTCGCCGGTCAGGAACGCGCCGAGGTCGAGCGAGCGCGCACGGGCGACGAGCGCCGCCTTGTCGTGCCCCTCCGCCTTCAGCTTGCCGAAGATGTTGCGGGCGCGCACCACGGCGTTCTGCAGGTAGGGGCCGGTCTCGCCGGTGAAGGCGAGCGCCTCCTCCATGTCGAAGGTGATGATGCGCGTGCGCGAGAAGCGCAGCATGAAGTAGCGCAGCGCGCCCACCGCGACCGCCCGCGCCGTGGCCTCGCGCCCCGCGGCGTCGCGCTCGGGGTCGCGTGCGTCGACCTCCGAGCGGGCCTTGGCCACGAGCGCGTCCAGCAGATCGTCGGCCTTGACGCCGAGCCCCTTGCGCCCGGAGACCTTGACGGACGCGTCGTCTTCCTTGACCTCGTAGCCGAGCGCCCTGGCCGTGGCGGGGGAGAGCACGACCTTCTCGTAGGCGAGGTGGTGGGAGCCCTCCGCACCCTGCTCGTGGCCGAGCGCCTTGACGCCCGCGCGCACTACCCGCTGCGGGTACGACTGGCCGACGTCGATCACGTTGTAGACCGCGCTCGCGTGGCCGAAGTGCGGCGCGCCGGGCACGCCCTCGCCGCTCGTGGTGGTCCACAGGCGCTGGCCGTCCGGCGCCACTGTGTGCACGCGGTAGCGGAAGTCGCGGTCGAGCTTGCCCAGCTTCCAGAGCTGGTAGGCGATGTCCTTGCCGGTGTAGGTGACCGTGCCGTTCGAGCGGACGATGATCTTGTCTTCGTCGATCGCCTCGGCCTCGCCCTCGGCCATCGGCAGCACCCAGCAGCCCTGGTTCTTGCCCTCGGTCTCCAGGCGGACGGCACCCTTCTCGCGCAGGAGCTCGAACGCGCGATCCCAGAAGTGAAGCCTCAGGATGTCGCTCTCGTGCGCCAGCAGCTCGTAGCGGATCCCGAGCCGCGCCATGGTCGCGAGGTGGCAGTCCACGATGCGGCGCGCCACGTGCTCCGCGAGCCGTGCGGTCTCGTTGCCGCCCGCCTCGACCGCGTGCAGCACCTCGGCCTGCAGCGCCTTGTTCTCCGGCCGCGCGGCGTAGAACTCGCCCACGCGCGCGTAGAGGTCCCAGCAGTAGTAGTCGAACTTGCCCGGGATGCGCTCGACGTCGGCGAGCGTCTTCTTCTCGAGGTGCAGGAAGCCCACCACCACGTCGGCCACCTGCACGCCGGTGTCGTCGATGTAGTTCTGGATCCCGACGTCGAAGCCGCGGTGGCGCAGCAGCCGCACGAAGGTGTCGCCGAGGCAGGCGTTGCGCAGGTGGCCGACGTGGGCGGCCTTGTTCGGGTTGATGCTGGTGTGCTCGACGATCACGTGCCCCGGACGCCGCGCGGCCGGGGACGGCTCGGCGAGCGAGCGGTGCAGCCCCGCGGCGAAGCTGCCGCGGTGCAGGAACAGGTTCAAGTAGCCTCCGCCAGCCACCTCGGCGCGCCGGACGTCGCTCGAGGCCGTGAGCTCTCCGGCGAGCCGCTCGGCGATCTCGCGCGGCTTGCGCCGCAGCGTCTTGGCCAGGTCGAATGGCGCCGTCAGGGCCAGGTCGCCGAGCTCGACCCGGGGCGGATACTGGAAGGAAACGGCGCCCGGATCGATGTCGAAAGCGGCCCGCGCGGCCTGCTTTACCGCCCCCGAGAGGCGCTGTTGGAGATCCAGGATCACAGCCATCAATCTTACAGTGCGTGCCCTGGGGCTTACCGGCCTTCACGTCTTTTGACCGACAGCATGAAGCGCGCGATCAGGGACGCGTCGCGGGGCACGCCTCCGTCGTCCATCAGGGTGAGGACTGGGGGCGCAACGAGGCTTACGGCCTGTTTCTGGCTTTCCTTGTCCTGGGGGGTGCGGAGCACCCCCAGACCCCCCGTTCCGGTTGTTATCATCAGGCATGGTGCGGATCGGATGGCTTCTGGCCCTTCTGGCGCTCGCTCCGGCGGCGCGGCACTTCGACGTGATCGGGGAGTTCGAGCCGGCGAAGAAAGCCGGCGGTGAGGGAGCGATCGCGGTGACGTTTCGGGCGCTCGACCCGGACGTGAAGGTCAACGAGACACCCGCGCCCAGGCTCAAGCTCGACCTGGCGCAGACGCTGCTCGAGGACCGCCAGCCGCAGGCGCCGCAGCAGGTGCCCGACTTCGATCCGGCGACGGCTCGCTATCTCGACACGAGCCAGCCGGTGCGTTTCCCTGTGGCGCTGTCCAAGGCCGCGACGAGTGGCCAGCACGAGGTGAAGGCGAACGTCGTCTACTTCTACTGCTCGACGCGTGAAGCCTGGTGCCGGCGCGGCAGCGTCGAGATCCTGATTCCGGTGACGGTGCGCTGATCGCGCGCCGCCCGCTGCGCACCGCGCTCGCCGCCTGGCTCGCGGGGGCTGTGTCGGTGGCGGCCCAGGACGAGGCTGCGAAAGAACCGCCCCGCCTTGCCGAGGAAGTGCTCGTCACCGCGGCGCGCGAGGAGACCCGGGTCGGCGACACCCCGGCCAGCGTCGCCGTGCTGCCGCAGGCCGCGCTGCGCGTGACCGCGTCCCCTTTCCTCGACGACGCGCTGCGCCAGGTCGTGGGCTTCTCGCTCTTCCGCAGGACGTCCAGCCGAACCGCGAACCCGACGGCCCAGGGTGTGTCGCTCCGCGGCCTAGGGGCGAGCGGCGCGAGCCGCGCGCTAGTGCTGGCCGACGGCATCCCGCTCAACGACCCGTTCGGCAGCTGGGTCTACTGGGCGCGCCAGCCGCGGCTCGGCGTGGAGCGGCTCGAGGTGCTGCGCGGCGGCGCCGCCGACCTCTACGGGAGCGGCGCCCTGGGTGGCGTGGTCCAGCTCGTCTCGCGCGATGCGCACGAGGGTCCTGCGGTCGAGGCCGAGCTCTCGGCCGGCGGAGGCGACAGCTTCGAGGGGACGCTCACGGCGCGCGCCTCGCGCGGCGAGTGGGCGGGCCGGCTCTCGGCCGAGGGCTACACCACCGACGGCTACGTGCCTGTGGAGGAAGCGAGCCGGGGCCCCGTGGACAGCGCGGCCGCCTCGCGCCATCTCGCGTTCGACGCCCTCGTGGAGCGCCGCGGCTTCGGCGACGGTCGGGTCTTCGTCCGGGGCCAGGCCTACGACGAGGACCGCGACAACGGCACGCCGCTGCAGACGAACGACACGCGCATCGTGCTCGGAGCGCTTGGTCTCGACTCCGGAAGCGCCGAGCACGGGCGGACGTCGCTGCGCGTCTGGGCCCAAACACAGCTCTTCCACCAGGCCTTCAGCGCGGTGGCCGCCGACCGCTCGCGTGAGGACCTCACGCGTCGGCAGCGCGTGCCCGCGGACGCGCTCGGCCTGTCGGCACAATGGACGCGACCGCTCGGCGCCCGCCAGCGCGTGCTGCTGGGAGCGGAGGCGCGCCACGCCGAGGGGACGACCGAGGAGCTCGTCTTCGCGCGCGGCCTGGCCACGAGCACGATCGAGGCGGGTGGCGACGAGACCGGGGGCGCCGTCTTCGTGCAGGACCTGATCCAGGCCCACCCGCGGCTCCTCCTCTCGACCTCGTTGCGCCTCGACGCCTGGGCCCAGCGCGGGGGGCGCTCGATCGCGACCTCGCTCGCGACCGGCGCCTCGGTGACCACGAGCTACCCCGACCGCGACGAGGCGGCGCTCAGCCCGCGCCTGGGCGTCCTGTTCCGCGCGCGTCCGGGGCTGTCGCTGGCCGCCTCCGGATACGGCGCCTTCCGCGCGCCGACGCTCAACGAGCTCTACCGGTCGTTCCGATTGGGCGACTCGCTCACGCTCGCGAATCCGGCGCTCACTCCCGAGCGGCTCTGGGGCGGCGAAGGCGGGGCGCTCGTGACCCGCGGCCGGCACACGCTTCGGCTCACGGCCTTCTCGGCGGAGGTGCGCGACGCGATCGCCAACGTCACGGTCGCGACCGCCCCCGGTCTCGTCACGCGCGAGCGGCAGAACGTCGGCCGCACCCGCTCGCGCGGCCTCGAGGCGGAGCTCGACCTGCGCCTCGGCGGCCGCGCGGTGCTGACGGCTGGATACGCGCTCACAGATGCACGCGTGGTGAGCTTCCCGGCGGACCCCGCGCTCGAGGGCCGGCGCCTGCCGCAGGTGCCGCGGCACCAGGCGACGCTCCAGGCCCGCTACGAGGGCCGCCTGAGGCTCGGGCTACAGGCGCGCGCCACGAGCAGCGCCTACGAGGACGACCGCAACGAGCTGGAGCTGGATCCCGCCTTCCAGCTCGATCTCTTCGCCGGCTACGCGCTCGGCGGGAGCGTGCTGCTGTTCGCGGCCGCGGAGAACGTGACGAACGCCGAGATCGTCGTCGCGCGGACTCCGGTCCCGAGCCTCGCCGCAGCTCGGCAGCTGCGTGTGGGAGTGCGGCTGTCCCACTAGGGGGATCTGGGCGCGCCTCTTGAACGACCAGCTCACCTCGAACTCCGCGACCACGTCGCCCGCGGCGTTGCGGCCGGTCGAGCGGGCGACGAGCGTCTGCGGCTCGTCCGCGGCCGCGGCGCGCCCGATCGCCCCCGCGATGGCGGCCACGTCCTCGCAGGTGAAGGTCCCGGGCCCGGTGAGCCGTTTCACGTAGCTCGCGCGCACGCCGACCGGCAGCATCGACACCGACCGGGGCGCGTCTTCGCGCAGCGCCAGGGCGGGCGCGCCCGTGGACATCTCAGCTGCCATGGCCTGCGCGGCGAAGTAGGTGGAGCCGAACGGGTTGCGGGTGCGCCAGCTGCCCGGGAGGCGGACGCTGCAGGCCTGCTCGTCGAGCCGCGTGATGCGCAGGCCGGCGAAGGCCGCGAGCGGCAGCATCCTCCACATCCACAGCGTCAGCGGCAGGCCGCGGAGCACCCGCCGCCGCACGGCCTCGCCCGCGGGCCCGAAGCTCACGCGTCCTCGCGCTTGTCGCCGAGCGGCATGAACACGTTGCTCCAGCCGCGCTTCAGCTCGACGTAGGTGTAGACGATGCGCTGGATGGCGGTGACGTTCGAGAGGATCGCGATGATCCACAGCACCGCCACCATCTTGTTGAGCAGCGCCCCCGCGATCACCAGCACGATGCGCTCGGGGCGCTCCATCAGGCCCACCGGGCAGCGCGGGATCAGGCTCTCGGCGCGCGCGCGCGCGTACGAGGTCATGAAGCTGCCGAACGCCGCCACCCAGACGAGGACCATGAGCCCGGTGCGCTCGAGCCGCGCGTACAGGATCAGCAGCCCCATGTAGAGCAGCATGTCGGAGTAGCGGTCCATCGTGGAGTCGAGGAACGCCCCGAACTTGGTGCCGCGGCCGCGCGCCCGCGCCACGCGCCCGTCCAGCATGTCGAAGATGGCCGCCACCAGCGCGATCACGCCGCCCACGCGCAGCAGCGCCGGGCTCGCGTAGCCGGGCCCGCCGGAGAGCCCGAAGAAGGCCGACGCCACGCCCGTGAGCGCGAGGCCGGTCATCGTGAGCACGTCCGCGCTCACGTGGGAAAGGGCCCTCACCAGCGCGTCGAGGACGGGTGAGAGCAGGGCTCCGAGCTTCGCGGTGACGGTTCTCTGGGCCAACGTGCTTATCGCAGCCGCCGAGCGGCGAGTGTATGCTCCACTCCCGCGGGAGTCAAAGACAGAAAAAGCAGGAGACACCACGTGATCAGGAAGCCCGTCGTCCTCATCACCGGCGCGAGCGGCGAGATCGGTCACGGCCTGATCGAGAGCCTGGCGCGGGAAGGCCGCCGCCCGATCATCACCCTCGACCTGAAGCCGCTCGACCCTCCACAAGCCGCCCTGGTCCAGCAGCAGTACGCGGGCTCGATCCTCGACGACCACCTGCTCGAGCGCATCCTGGCCGAGTTCGAGGTGGACCTCGTGTTCCACCTCGCGGCGCTGCTCTCGACGCGCGGCGAGTTCACGCCCACGACCGCGCACCAGGTCAACGTCGAGGGCATGATCCGCATGCTCGAGTTCGCGCAGAAGGAGGGCGAGTCCCACGGCCGGCCCGTCACGTTTCTGTACCCGAGCTCGATCGCGGCCTACGGCATGCCCGACCTCGCGACCAAGGCCCGCGTGGGCCGCGTCGCCGAAGACCTGTGGAACGTGCCCGTCACGATGTACGGCTGCAGCAAGCTCTACTGCGAGCACCTCGGCCGGTACTACGCGCGCCACTACAAGCAGCTCGCCGCCGAGACGCTCTCCGGCAAGGTGGACTTCCGCTGCGTGCGCTTCCCCGGCCTGATCTCGGGGGTGACCGTGCCCTCGGGCGGCACCTCCGACTACGCGCCGGAAATGCTCCACGCCGCGGCCCAGGGCCAGCCCTACGCTTGCTTCGTGAGACCCGACACCCGGATCCCGTTCATGGCGATGCCCGACGGAGTCGACGCTCTCGTCCGCCTGGCGGCCGCACCGAGCGCGTCCCTGACGCGCACGGTCTACAACGTGGGCGCCTTCAATCCTTCAGCCGAAGAGGTCCGTGCGCGCGTGGTCGCCGCCTTCCCGGGGGCCGAGATCAGCTTCGCCCCGCACCTGAAGCGGCAACAGATCGTCGACTCGTGGCCGGCCGACGTCGACGACTCCGCGGCGCGCCGCGACTGGGGCTTCGCCCCGCGCTACGACGAGCCGCGCGCCTTCTCCGAGTACCTGATCCCGACGATCAGAGAGCGGTATCGGTAGCCGCCACAGTCGGGGGTTGAGCGCCCCCCGGGCCCCCGCTGGCGTCAGTTCTTGTCCCCGCCGCCGTGCTCCAGCCCGCACACCCGGCAGAGTGTCGGGTTCGGCCCGTTCGCCACGACGTGGCTGATGGGCTTGAGCGTGCGCAGGTAGGCGTAGATGGCCTTCAGATCCTCCTCGCTCATCCCCGAGTAGGCCGTCCACGGCATCATGGCGTGCAGCGTGCCGAACTTGCCGGTCTTCATCACCGCCACGAAGGTCGCCTCGTCGTAGTTGCCGATCCCGGTCGGGTCGGTGGTGAGGTTCGTCGCGGCGATCGTGCCCTGCGGAGAGGGGTACGGGTTGCCGCCGGCCATGTCGAGCCTCATGTCGAGCTGGCCGTTCTTCATCGGCGTGTGGCAGTGGTGGCACGCCGCCGTGCGCAGGACGTACTCGCCGCGCTTCTCCGGGGTCGAGAGGTCCGGAGCCGGCACCGGCCCCGTGAGCGGCTCGGGCACGCCTCGCATGACGAGCGGGAGCGGGAACGGCAGCACGCTCTTCGGCAGCGGGTGCTTGACCGGCGCGAGCGAGCGTATGTAGACGACGATCGCGGCCAGGTCCTCGTCCGGGATGCGCCGGTACTCCTGGTAGGGCATGAGCGCGAAGAGCGCGCGCCCGTCGAGGCCGATGCCCTCGCGGATCGCCCGCGCGATCGCGTCGTCGTTCGCCTTGCCGATGCCGGTCTCGGGGTCCGGCGTGATGTTGGGGGCGGTGAGCCACGGCATCCCCTCGGCGGACCAGACGACGCCGGCCCCGAGGCGGTCGGCGCGGGGCGGCGCCCCCGGAGCGTTCCAGTCGCGCTCGCTGTGGCAGAAGACGCAGCCGTGGCGCGTCAGGACCAGGTAGCGCCCGCGCTCGAGTCGCTCGGGGGTGGCCTCGAAGGTCCGGCTCGTGAGCGCCCGGGCTTTCGGCCCGAACAACAATGCTCGCCAGCCCACCACCGCCTGGATCCCGCCCGCCACCACCAGCAGCAGCAGCACCAGCGCAGACAGGACGATCTTCTTCCAACGCGCCATCGAGCCCTCCTGGGCGGTCCCTCGCCGAGAACACCGAGGCCGGATTCTAGCGACCCATCCAGCCCCCGTCGACCACCAGCACGTGGCCGTGGACGTAGTCGGAGGCGGGCGAGGCCAGGAACACGGCCGCTCCGGCGATGTCCTCGGGCTCGCCCCAGCGCCCTGCCGGAATGCGCTCCAGGATCTGGCGGCTGCGCGTCACGTCCTGCTGGAGCGCCGCCGTGTTGTCGGTCCGCACGTAGCCCGGCGCGATCGCGTTGACGTTGATGCCGTGAGCGGCCCACTCGTTCGAGAGCGCCTTGGTGAGCTGGGCGACCCCGCCCTTGGACGCCGCGTAGGCGGGGACGGTGATGCCGCCCTGGAAGGCGAGCAGCGAGGCCACGTTCACGATCTTGCCGCCGCCGCTCACCAGCATGTGACGGCCAGCGGCGCGGCACGCCCGAAACACCCCGTGCAGGTTGACCTCGACGACGGCGAGCCAGTCCTCGTCGCTCGTGTCCACGGCTGGCGCGCGGCGGATGGTACCGGCGTTGTTCACCAGCACGTCGAGGCCGCCCAGGCCCGCGATCGTCTCGGCCACCAGCCGGGCGGGCACGGCAGGGTCCGCCATGTCGCCCTGCAGCGGCAGCGCCCGCCGGCCCAGCGCGTGGATCCGCCCGCAGGTCTTGTCGGGCGAGCGCGTGTTCCCGTGCACGGCCACGTCGGCGCCGGCCTCGGCCAGGCCCACCGCGATCGCGGCGCCCAGGCCGCGCGAGGCGCCCGTCACGAGCGCGACGCTGCCGGAGAGCGAGAAGGGGCCGTTCACTTCGCCGCCCGCCCCGGGTCGAGCCCCGATCCGCAGCCGGCGTACTCCGGCTGCACGTTCACGACGCCGAACTGCCGATCGACCCCCTCGCGGTGGGCCGCCATCATCCACAGGAAGTTGATCGACCCGCCGGGGGCGGAGACGTTGGGGTGATAGCCGCACGGCATCAGCACCACGTCGCCTTCGCGCACGATCACGGCTAGCTCGGGAGCGGCGGGGTCCGTGTACACGAGCTGGATGCCGAACGCGGGCTGCGGCATGTCGATGTAGAGGTACGCCTCCTCCAGCATTGCCGTGTGCTCGTGAGGCGGCCACGAGGTCCAGTTGCCCGGCGTCGAGAACGTCACCCCGCACAGGATCCGCCCGGCCTCGACATTCTTGCCGATCAGAATGTTGAGCGCGCGCTCGATGGGCGGTGCGCCCGCCTTG
>DATEUE010000297.1:0-5723 GCA_035283305.1 Vicinamibacteria bacterium
CAGCAAGCCGGCCTGACGCCGCCCCAGCTAGGGATTCGGGCCGCCGGCGAGGCCGCCGGCGACGACCTGAAAGCGCAGCACGTCGGTCGACGAGCCGGCGCGAATCCCCGGCCGCGTCTCCAGCGGAACGCCGTCGATGTCGACGATCCCCGGCAGTAGCACCAGCTCGACGATGCGGCCGGGTCGCAACAGGTCGCCCGGGTCGACCCGCAGCGTGCGCAGGCCACCGTCGTAGGTCATCCTCACCGCGTCGAGAGAGTTGTCGCCCGGCTGCGGCCTGCCCGCGTAGCGGAGCAGCACGCGGTCCTTGAGGCTCGCCTCGTCCATGTCGCGGGTGAACTGGATCTGGAACACGGTGTCCGGGGCGAGCTCGCGCTCGCCGTCGATCGGGAGCGAGAAGGCGACGACGGGCGGCCGCCTCGGTCTCGGTGGCGGCGGCGGCGTGGGCTCGGCCTTGGCCGCGGCCACGCTCACCGCGGGCGGCTTCGACAAGACGACGTCGATCGCCTCGAGCGTGACGACGCGGTTCCGGACGCGCACGCGTCCCATGATCTGCAGCCACTTGCCCGTGTCCCGCTTCAGGCTGGCGTCGAGGCTCCAGCCCGAGCCCTTGGGCTTCTTCCCGGTCACCCACACCGCGAACACGTCGTCCTTGATCACCCAGTCGGACGAGCGGTCGCGGCTCGACGACGGCAGATCGCCAAAGAGGTTCTCGCCGCGGAACTGGCCGCGGACGTTCACGGTCTTGCCGTCGTAACGCTCGGCCTTCGTGACCAGGTCCTCGAGCGTCGCATCGGGAGAGTCGGGGCGCTTCATCGGCTTGTCGTCGGGCGGCGCCAGGTAGGCCCAGATCGCGATGTACACGATCGGCTGGCGCGTTCCCGGGTCCTGGCCGCGTTCGACCGAGCCCTGCACCTCGACCTCGCGCCCGGCCCAGCGCCGCGCCTCCTGCTCGAAGCTGGCGACGACCTCCTGCCGCGGGTAGATGTAGAGGTAGCCGCCGAAAGTGCCGCGCAGACCGTATTGCTGTCCGCTCCCGCTCGGGATCATCTCGAACTGGCCGCGCGTGCGCACCGCGCGCCCGGCGTACTGCTCGGGCATGTCGAGCAGCGAGTCGACCGAGACCTCGATCGTCGGCCCGTAGCGCCCCTCGTACTCGTTCATCTGCGCGTCGGCCGTGGCCGCGAGGCCGAGGGCCAACACGAGAGCCGGGGCGAGGCGTCTCATGGGCCCAGTATAGTCACAACCCGCTCCGTCAATCACGCCACTGGAGCGGCGCCCCTACCGCTGGAGCCCACGCCTCAGGCGCGCACGACGCGTGGTGCCTAGGCAACAGGTGATGGGGCTCACTTGACCGGAATGTGAAGCGCGTGCTAGGGTCGCGGTCATTGGTTCCCTGCAAGCCCTGAGAGTACAGGGACTTGCGGGGGAGCGAACAATGAAGCTTCGCGTCCTGGGCTGCTACGGCGGAAATGTTCCCGAGCTTGGGATGACGTCCTTCCTCGTGAACGACAGCGTCTGCCTCGACGCCGGCTTCGTGTCGGGTGCGCTCAGCCTGCGGGAGCAGGTGAAGGTCAAGGACGTCATCATCTCGCACTCGCACCTCGACCACACCTGCTCGCTGCCGTTCCTGATCGACAACAACTTCTCGGCGCCCGGATTCATCTTGCGGATCTATGCCATCCGCGAGGTGATCGCGTCGATGAAGAACCACCTGTTCAACAACCACACCTGGCCCGACTTCACCTGCCTGCCCAACGACCTCACGCCGGTGCTGAAGCTCATCGAGATCCCGGAAGAGCGTCCCTTCAAGGTGAACGGCCTCTCGGTTCGGGCGATCCGCGTCTCGCACACCGTGCCGACGACGGGTTTCGTGGTCGAGGACAAGGGCGGCACGGTCGCCTACTCGAGCGACACCGCCCCCACCGAGCGCTTCTGGGAAGTGATCAACAAGGCGCGCAACCTGAAGGCGGTCATCGTCGAGACGTCGTTCCCCAACGAGCTCCAGGACCTCGCCAACGTGTCGGGACACCTCACACCCCAGACGCTCGAGCGGGAGCTGCGCAAGCTGGAGCCCGACGTCCCGGTCTATCTCTACGGCGCCAAGCCGCGGCACCTCGCGCGCATCCGCGCCCAGGTCCGCGCCCTCCGTCACCGGAAGCTTGCGTTCCTGGTGCAAGGCAAGACGTACAAGTTCTAGACCTCCAGCCGGCTGAGGCTCATCAGGCTGCCGGCGAGGCCCACCAGCATGCCTCCGGCGACCAGCAGCACGGCAAGGGCGGGCGACAGCGACAGCGTCGCGTGGGGCAAGAGATCGGATAACTGGAGGTCGCGCGACAGCCAGGCGAGGGCCGTCCAGAGCAGGAGCGACGCGGCGAGCCCGCCCAGCCCGCCCTGGATCACGCCCTCGGCGACGAACGGGCCCTTGACGTAGGCCCGCGTCGCGCCGACGAGCCGCATGATGTCGAGTTCGTCCTCGCGCGCGTAGATCGTCAGCCGGATCACGTTCGAGATCGTGAACACCGCGGCCAGCACCAGGATCCCGCCCAGGAAGGCGCCCACCACGCGCACGAGCCGCACGCCGGTGGAGAGCCGCTCGATCCAGAGCAGGTCGTACTGGATCTCGCGCACGCCGGGGACACCCGTGAAGGCTTTCGCCAGCCGCTCGACCTCGGCCGCCGACTGCCGCTGCGGGCGCAGGCTCACCTCGAGCGACGCCGGGAAGGGGTTCTCGCCCAGGTCCTCGGGCAGCGAGCTCAGGTCGCGGAACATCCCACGGAAGCGGGCGAGCGCCTCCTCGCGGCTCACGAACTGGAGCGACGCGACCGCCGGGTCCTCGCCCAGCCGGTTCGCGAGGCTCTCGCGCACGCGGTCCGGGGTCGCGTCCTCGAGGTACACGATCACCTGGACCGTCTCGGTCCAGCGCGTCACGAGCCCCGAGAGCGCGCTCGCCACCGTCAGGAAGGCGCCCAGCACGAACAGGCTGACCGCGATCGTGCCGACCGAGACGGCGTTCACCAGGCGGCTGCGCCACAGGCTGGTGAGCGCCTCGCTCACGAAATAGGAGAACGCGCGCAGGAGCGCCATCGAGAGGCGGGATTATAATCCGGCGCGATGAGCGTGCTGGTCGGGATCGCAGGCGGCACCGGCTCGGGCAAGACGTCTTTGGCCGTGAAGATCTGCGAGCGCGTCGGCGCGGACCGCTGCCTGCTGCTGGCGCAGGACGCCTACTACAAGGACGGCAGCACGCTCAGCCCTGCGGCGCGGGCGGCGATCAACTACGACCACCCGGACGCGTTCGACACGTCGCTGCTGGTCCAGGACCTGCGCGACCTGCGGGCCGGGCGGCCGGTCCCGCACCTGACCTACGACCACGCGAGCTACGCGCGCCGGGTGCTGCCCGACCCGCGCAAGCCGACGCCGGTCGTGATCCTCGAGGGCATCCTGGTGCTCGCTGAAGAGCCGCTGCGCCGGCTGATGGACATCAAGCTCTTCATCGACACGGATGCCGACGTGCGGCTGCTGCGGCGGCTGCAACGCGACATCCAGGACCGCGGCCGCTCGTTCGATTCGGTGCAGCGCCAGTACCTCGAGTCGGTGCGGCCGATGCACCTCGAGTTCGTCGAGCCGTCGAAGCGCTACGCCGACCTCATCATCCCGGAGGGCGCCGAGAACGAGGTCGCGCTCGAGGCGGTCGTCGCGCGCGTGAGGGCGATGCTTTCTAAGGCTTGATCTTGCGCTCGCCGGGCGGGTCGAAGACGCCGGGCACGGCTCCGAGCGCCGCCCAACCGCCGTCGATCACCAGGCTCTGGCCCGTCACGTGCCTGGCCTCGTCCGAGAGCAGGAAGAGCGCGGCGGCTGCGACGTCGGCCCCTTGCGCCACGCGCCCCGCCGGGATTGCCGCGGCCCACGCGGCCTCCCACCCCTCGGCCGCGAGCGTGCGCGGCGTGGCCGTGGCTCCGGGCGCAATCGCGTTGACCGTGATCCCGAGCGGGGCGAGCTCCGCCGAGAGATTCCGGGCGAGCGCTTCGAGCGCCGCCTTCGTCATCCCGTAGGGAGCCATCTGGAGGATCGACACGTGGCCGGTGACCGAGGACAGGAACAAGATGCGTCCGGCGCTTCGCTGCTGGCGGAATCGCAGTGCCGCGGCCTGGGCCAGGAAGAACGAGCCGCGGACGTTGACGGCGAGCAGGCGGTCGAGGTCCTCGGGCGCGTAGTCGAGGAAGTCTTTGTGGAGCGTGATGCCGGCGTTCGCCACCGCGACGTCGAGCCGGCCCCAGGCCTCCACCGCGCGCGCCACGAGGCCGCGGGTCACGACCGGATCCGCGACGTCGCCCTCGGCAGGGAGCGCTTCCCCGCCGTCCGCGCCGATCCCCCGCGCAGCCTCCTCGGCCAGCCCGCCGTCGAGGTCGTTGAGCAAGACGCGCGCCCCCTCGCGTGCGAGCCGCCGCGCAATCTCGAGGCCGATGCCCTGCCCCGCTCCGGTGACGACGGCCACGCGCCCCGCGAAGCGGCCGCTCATGCCGAGGCCACGCGGCCACGTTCGAGTGCCACCACGCGCTTGCCCATGCGCTGGATCATGTCGCGATCGTGGGTCGCCACGACCACCGTCGTGCCGCGGGCGTTCACGTCCAGGAACAGGCGCATGATCTCCTGAGCCATCTCGGGGTCGAGGTTGCCTGTGGGCTCGTCGGCGAGCAGCAGCATCGGCTCGTTGATGAGAGCGCGCGCGATCGAGACCCGCTGCTGCTCGCCACCCGACAGCTGCAGCGGGTAGGCGTGCATCTTGTGGTGCAGGCCCACCGCCTTGAGCGCGGCGAACGCCCGCCGCTTCTGCTCGCGCGCGGGCACGCCGAGGATGCGCAGCACGAAAGCCACGTTCTCGATGATCGTCTTGCGCTTGAGCAGCTTGAAGTCCTGGAACACGACGCCGATCGAGCGGCGCAGCTCGGGGATCTGCCCCGGGGGGATCGCGGTCACGTTGCGGCCGCCGACCAGGATCTGGCCCTGCGACGGCAGCTCCTCGCGGAACACCAGCTTCAGGAAGGTGGTCTTGCCGGCGCCCGACGGCCCGGTCAGGAAGCAGAACTCGCCCTTGCCGATGTTGAGCGTCACGTCCGCGAGCGCCACCGACTCGCGGTCGTACTGCTTGTAGACGTGGAAGGCCTGTATCATCGGCGGGGGTCAGGGGCCGGCCGCGATTATAGCGGCGAAGGGTGTCTCTGCCCCGTGGCTCTTGGAGGGCGCTGCTGCACGCACCCGGTCCCACGGACGGCTTTCGTCCTCCCACGTGGCTCGCGGGCGGTCACCGCCAGACGGTCGCCGCCTACTGGCTCAGGCGCCTGCTGCGCTGGCGCCTGCCCTCCGAGGACCTCGTGGTCGAAGCCGGCCAGGGAGTGCGGCTGCTGCTGCGCGCCACGTGGCAGCCCGGACCGCGCGAGGACCGGACAGCGCTCTTGCTCGTGCACGGTCTCGGCGGCTCCGACGCCTCGTCCTACGTCGTCTCGACCGGCCGCCTCGCGTACACGCGCGGCTTTCACGTGATTCGCATGAACATGCGCGGCTCGGGCGACGGCGAGGCGCTTTGCCCGCTGCTGTACAACGCCGGGCTCGACACCGACCTGCTCGCGGCCGTGAGCGCCGTGTGCCAGCTCGTCCCACGCGTCGCCACGATCGGCTTCTCGCTCGGGGCCAACCTCGTGCTGCTGACGCTCGGCCGAAGG
>DATEUE010000298.1:0-8245 GCA_035283305.1 Vicinamibacteria bacterium
GCCTCCGCGGCGCCCGTTGCAACGACGAGGGAAACCAGTCGCGGCTTGCCCTCGGTGAGCGTGCCGGTCTTGTCCACCACCAGCGTGTCCACCTTCTCGAACCGCTCGAGCGCTTCGGCGTTCCTGACCAGCACGCCGGCGATGGCGCCGCGGCCGACGCCGACCATGACCGACATCGGCGTCGCGAGACCGAGCGCGCACGGGCAGGCGATGATCAGCACGGAGACCGCGGCGACGAGCGCGTAGGCGAATCGAGGCTCCGGGCCGACGAGCGCCCAGGCCAGGAACGCGAGCGCCGCCACGGCGACGACCGCCGGCACGAACCAGGCGGCGATGCGGTCGGCCAGGCGCTGTATCGGCGCGCGGCTGCGCTGGGCCTCGCTCACCAGCGCCACGATGCGCGCCAGCAGCGTCTCGCTCCCGACGCGCTCGGCACGCATCACGAAGCCGCCCGTCCCGTTGAGCGTGGCCCCGGTGACGGGCGCTCCCGGGCCCTTCGCGACGGGAATCGGCTCGCCGCTGATCATCGACTCGTCGACGCTCGTCTGGCCCTCGAGCACGACGCCGTCGGTCGGGACGCGCTCGCCGGGCCGGACGCGCAGGCGATCGCCGATGCGCACGGCGGCGAGCGGCACGTCGGCCTCCGTGCCGTCCGCCTCGACCCGGCGAGCAGTGGTGGGTGCCAGGCCGACGAGCGCGCGTATCGCGTCGCCGGTGCGCTGGCGCGCCAGGAGCTCCAGCACCTGGCCCACCAGCACCAGCGTGACGATGACCGCCGCGGACTCGAAGTAGCGGCCGACCTCGCCATCGTGCACCCGGAACGAGGCCGGAAACAGCGAGGGCGCGAGGACGGCGGCGACGCTGTACAGCCACGCGACGCCGGTGCCGAGCCCGATCAGCGTGAACATGTTGAGCCGACCGGAGCGGAAGCTCGCCAGCATGCGCTCGAAGAACGGCCGGCCGCCCCACAGCACCACCGGGGTCGCGAGCAGCAGCTCGACGAGGCCCTGCGCCCTCGGCGTGAGCATGCGCCCCACGAGGTGGCCGGGGAGCATCGCAGCCATCGCCAGCAGCAGGAGCGGCAGCGTGAGCGCGGCCGAAACGCGCAGGCGGCGACGCATGTCCTCGAGCTCGGGGTTCGGCGCGGGAGCCGCGGTGACCGCCCTCGGCTCGAGCGCCATGCCGCAGATGCGGCACGCGCCGGGGCCAGTCTCCACCACCTCCGGGTCCATCGGGCAGATCCACTCCGCCGCCCGGCTCGGGGCAGGCGGCGCGGCCGGGGCTGGCGCGGAAGGCGTCATCGCCGAGGCGCGCGGACCGGCCTTCAACCAGTGATCGGGGTCCTTCGCGAAACGCTCACGGCAGCCGGGGTTGCAGAAGGAGTAGCTGGTGCCGGCGTGGGCGAAGGAGCCGCCGCGGGCGGTGCGCGGGTCGACCTTCATGCCGCAGACCGGGTCCGTGACGAGCTGCAGCTCGCCGCGCCGGGCGAGCGTGACGCGCGTGCCGTCCTGGTCCATCGGCTGCTAGCGCAGCTCGATGACGTTGCGATCGAGCAGGCGCGAGAAGATGATCAGCGTGTCGTCCTCGGGCATCGGGCACAGCTTGAGGATCGACTGCACGTCCCACTGGCCGTTGATGCGCGAGAGCACGAAGCCTTCCTGCGGGTCGAACTGCTGCTGGGAGAGGGCGACGGCCGTAAGGCGCAGGCTGGGGACCTTGTCGAGCGGGATCTTCTTGGTCGCCTTCGCCTTCTCGCGCGACTCGGCCACGGCGAGCAGGCCCTTCTTGGCCGACTGGTTGACGCCGTCGAGGCTCAGCACGCGCTCGTAGGCCTCGCTCGCGGCGTCGAAGCGGCCCTCCTTGAGCCGCATGTCTCCGCCGGCGAGCAGCGTGTTGATGATCCCGACCGGGTCCGTCTCTGGAGCGCCCGACTCGATGCGATCGACCTGGAGCACGCCCTTGTCGCACAGCTCGGCGACCAGCAGCGTCGTCTCGTACTCCGAGCGGCGCGACTCGAGGCTGATCCCGGCCAGCGTCTTGCCCCAGACGGCGAGGTCGAGGACCTGGCGCAGCACCGGGTCGGTGATCTCGACCGGGTCGGCGATCAGCTTGAAGGTGACCTCGTTGGAGCCGAAGCGCATGCGCAGCTTGTGCCACTGCTCGCGCCGCCGTCGCCCTTCCTCGAGCACGGGCCGCAGGTCGACCTTCAGGTCCGAGGCCTCGGGCGCAGGCGGCCGCTCGTCGTCGAAATCGAAGCGGCCGTTCGCCCACAGGAACAGGTCGTACAGGTGCGCCAGGGCGTTCGCGTGCAGCGTTTTCGTGAGCTGCGGCTCGGTGAGCAAGCCGTCTCCGATCAGGATCTCGCCGAGGCGCCGCTTGTCCTTGGCCGTCTCCTGCTTGAGCAGCGCGCGGAACAGCGGCTCTTCCTGGATCAGTCCGTCGCGCACCAGCGCCTGGCCGATCGTCTCGCGCGGGTCGTTCGAGCTCGACCACTGCACCTGGCCGTCGCGGAAGGCCAGCCGCTTCTTGGTCGAGCGGCGCGTCATTTGCAGTATCCCCGCGCGCTTGCGGCCCATCAGCCAGCCGAGCAGATCGAAGACGTCGAAGGTATGGAGGTCGCCGCCGAAGCTCATCCTGGTTAGCCGATCTTGACCATCTCGCGCAGCTCGCGCTGCAGGTCCTCGCCGCTCGCGAGCCGCAGCTCCGGGCGCGGGTGCAGGCCCCGCAGCAGCAGCTTGTCCATCGCCTCGGGCACGCCGGGGGCGAGCTGCGAGGGCAGCGGCAGGCCGGCCCCCTGCGGCTGCGACAACGGGTGCGTCCCGGTCAGCAGGTGGTACATCACCGCGCACAGCGCGAACAGGTCGTCGGCGGGGCTCGGGCCGCCCTCGGGCGCGTGATAGGACGGCTTGAGCCCCGCCGCGCGCGCGAGCCGGCCCAGGCCGAGGTCGGCGACCTTGATCACTCCCGAGGCCACCATCACGTTCGAGGGACGGATCGAGCCGTGGACGAGGCCCTTCTGGTGCAGCAGCGCCAGCACCTGCGCGATCACGCGGCCAAGCGAGTGGACCTGCTGGAAGCCGAGCTTGCGGCCGCTCGAGATCGCCTCGGCGAAGTTGCGACCCGCCACGTACTCGGTGACCACGCAGCGGGCACCCTCCCACTCCATGAGTGCGATCACCTTGACCAGGTTTGGGTGCGAGATCTGCGATGCGGCCTTGAGCTCGGCGGCCAGGGCGCTCACGAGCGGCGCCGAAGTCAGCAGCGCGGGGTTCAGCATGCGCATTGCGACGCTGCGGCCGTCGCTCGCGTCCTCGCCCCGGAAGATCACGCCGAGCGGCCCGCGCGCGATCTCCTCCTTCGGCGCAAAGCGCGGGACCCGGGTCGTGGCGGGCGCAGCAGCCGGCGCAGCAGCCGGCACGGGCCGGGCGGCGGGGGCGCTGCTCGGCTTCGGCGGCGCGGCGGGCGCCGCCGCCTGGAGCTTCGCCACGCGCTGGTTCACGTCGCGATACTGCAGGTCCTCGGCCTGGATCTTCTTGTAGAAATCGAGCGCCTCGGCGCGCGCGCCGGCCGCCTCGTGGGCGAGCGCCAGCCAGTAGTGGAAGTCGAGGTTGGCGGCCGAGATCGGCTCGTTCCCGATCGCCTTCTTCATCTTCTCGATCGCTAGCGGCGGCCGGCCGGTCTCGATGAACAGCCGCGCCAGGAGCTCGCTCGCCGCGCGGTAGTTCTCGTCGGAATGCTGCACGCGCTGCAGCAGCGCGATCGCTTTCTCGCGCTCGCCCGCCCGCGCCGCCGCCTCGCCGCTCTTGAATGCGAACCCGGCGCGGCCGTACAGCTCGCCCGCCCGGCTCGCGTCGCCGAGCTCCTGGTAAAGGCCCGCGGCGGTCTCGAGCTCGCCGGCCTTCTCGTAGGCGGCGGCCGCCTTGTCCTTGAGCCCGGCGCGGATGTAGACGCCGCCGGCGGCGGCCCAGCTCTCCCCCGCCTCGTAGGCGCCCGCCGCCTCGGCCATCATCCCGACCGACTCGTAGAGCTCGGCGGCGCGCAGGAAGTCCCGCCCCTTGACGAACCAGGCGGCCGCCTCGGCGGGGCGGTCGGTCTTGAAGGCCTGCTCGCCCCGCAGCGTCGCCGCGCGGACCGTGTCCCCGGCCTGCTCGAACGCGAGCGCCGCCTTCTCGTTGTCCTCGCCCTTCAGGAACAGCTCGGCGGCCTTGGCGGCCTGCCCGAGCTTGAGCAGGGCCTCGGCGGCCTGCGTGTTGTAGCCGCCCCGCGTGTAGACGTTCGCGGCGCGCTCGAGCTGCTTGGCCTGCTCGTAGAGCCGACCCGCCTGCAGCGAGCTCTTCGAGTCGGGAGTCCCCTGCGACTGCGAGTAGCTCGTCGAGAAGCTGACGTTCTCCGTGAAGTGCTTCTCGTAGGCCTCGGCGGCCTTCAGCGGCTTGCCGTCCTTCTCCCACGCCTCGGCCGCGCGCAGCGGGTAGCCGCTCTTCTCGTAGAGCTCGGCGGCGGTGCTCCACTGGCCGGCGACGGCGAACAGCCGGGCGGCTTCGAGGTTGTTGCCCTTCTCGAGGAAGAGCGCCGCCGCCCGCGCGGGCTTGCCGGCCTGGCTGAACAGCGCCGCCCCCTTCTTGTGGTCGCCGGCCTGCAGGAAGAGCTCGGCCGCACGCTCGGCCCGCCCCATCTTCTCGAAGGTCGCGGCGGCCGCCCAGGTCTCCTGGCCTTCGAGGTACGCTTCGGCCGCTTCGGCGAGGCGGCCCTGCTCCTCGAGCAGCTTGCCGGCGCCCAGATAGTTCGCTTGCTTCTTGAGGCGGGCCACCTCGCGTTCGACCTTCTTCTTGGCCCAGCCCGGCCCGAGCAGGCGCGAAACCAGGTCCTCGCGGTTGACGCCAACCGGGGCCCGGATCTTCACCTTCTCGGAGAGGAACTTGTAGCCGACGAGAGCGGCCAGAAGTCCGAGGATCCAGGGAACGAGGCTGCTGTCGAGAAGGCCGAAGAGGAAGTCCATCCCGTCCCGATCCACCCTCCCGGCAAGCCGTACCTTGCCGCGCGTGGCAGGGGATTATACACCGGTCGGGCGTGGTATCCTGCTGGGGTTCCTCCCGATAAGTCGCACGTCTTCTTTGACCTAACTGTCGTGGCCGACTTATGCTGTCCGGGAGGCGGACCCGGGGGCGCTGAGCCATGAGTGCTGGCGGAAAAGAGAAATCGGGGTCACCCGCGCCCCCCGAGGCCCGACCGCCGGAGAGCGACGGCCTGCTGACTTCCGACGACTTGTTCGGCGAGCTCGTGGACGGGCCGCTGCCGCCGGCGCAAGGCGGGGGCGCCAAGCGAACCGACCCGATCCGGGTGCAGGTGAGCGACCCCGTTTCGCCTGCTCCCTTCGCCGTGCCCGAGGACGGGCCCGCCGCGTCCGGCACCGACGCGGAGGTGGAGAGCGCCTTCAGCCGCCTGGGCACGGAGCCCAAGCCGGTCGTGTTCCGACCCGCGGGCCCGGTCTTCGACGACGAGGAGGCGCGGCTGCCCCCGGCGGCGCTGCGCACCGGCGCCAAGCTCATGGTGACGGATCCCAAGCTCCCCCTGGGTCCGGGGCTCGACCTGGCGTCGGTCGCCGAGAGTGCCATCGTCGAGAAGCCGAAGGACGCCGACGCGGCCCCGCCGCCTGCATCCTCGCCCGCACGCGAGGCGTCGTGGCGCGACGACCGCTTCGGCCCCTATCAGCTCATCGACCGCGTGGCGATCGGCGGCATGGCCGAGGTCTTCAAGGCCAAGCGCGCCGGCGTCGAGGGCTTCGAGAAGATCGTGGCGGTCAAGCGCATCCTGCCGCACCTGTCGGAAAACAAGGAGTTCCTGGACATGTTCGTCGACGAGGCCAAGATGGTGGCCGGCCTCGCCCACCCCAACATCGTCCAGATCTTCGACCTCGGCCGGATCGAGAAGAGCTACTACATCGCGATGGAGTACATCCACGGCCGAGACCTGCGCACGATCATGCGGCGCGCCCGTGAGAAGGGCCTGCGCATGCCGCTCGACCTGTCGCTGCGCGTGGTGGGCCAGGTGTGCGCGGCGCTCGAGTACGCGCACCGCAAGAAGGACGAGCGCGGGCAGCCGATGCAGATCGTGCACCGCGACGTCAGCCCCCAGAACATCCTGATCTCGTTCGAGGGCGACGTGAAGCTCGTCGACTTCGGGATCGCCAAGGCCGCGACCAAGGCCTCGAACACCGACCGCGGGGCCCTGCGCGGGAAGCTGCTCTACATGAGCCCGGAGCAGGCCTGGGGCCGGCCGATCGACCGCCGCAGCGACGTGTTCTCGCTGGGCATCGTGCTCTACGAGATGCTCACCGAGACCAAGCCCTTCGTGGGCGCTGGCACCGAGGTGAGCATCCTCGAGCTCGTGCGCCAGTGCGTGATCACGCCGGCGCGCGAGATCAACCCGCGCGTGCCCGAGCCGCTCGACCGTGTGATCATGAAGGCGCTCGCGCGCGAGCCGGACGAGCGCTACCAGGACGCGGGGCAGATGCAGCGCGGGCTCGAGCGCTTCCTGCGCGAGCGGCCGCCGGTGAGTGCCCGCGACCTCGCGCGCTTCCTGGAGCTGCTGTTCGACCGCAGCGAGCGCGAGGAAGGCACAGGCGCAGGCGGCGCTTCGCCGGAGGGCGCGTCCCGGGAGCACACGCCGGATCCCATGTCGCTGGACTCGCTCCTCGAGCGGTTCGGCATCGACGAATGAAGGCAGGCTGAAACGATGACTCTCACCGACGAGCAGACGAAGTTCTACAGGCAGACGCTGGAAGTCACCAAGAAGTCGATCGAGGAGCTCAACTCCCAGATCGAGGAGGAGCTCGCCAAGGTCAAGGAGCGCCTCGCGGAGCTGCAGGCCCGCAAGAACGCCGCGAAGCAGATCTACGACGGCGCGTGCCGCATCCTCGGCATCGAGAACGAGCTCGAGAAGACCGAGGAGCCGGAGGCCTAGGTGGCCTGGTTCCGACGCGCGCAGGCGCCGCTCGCGCCGCGACCCGCCACCGAGAGCCGCGTCCCCGAGGGGCTGTGGGTCAAGTGCAGCAGCTGCAAGGAGATCCTCTACCGCAAGGACGTGCTCAAGAACCTCTCGGTGTGTCCGAAGTGCGCGTTCCACTTCCGGCTCTCGGCACGTGAGCGGCTCGAGATGCTCTACGACGGCGCCTGGGAGGAATTCGACCGGGGGCTGGTGAGCGCCGACCCGCTGGGCTTCCGCGACAGCAAGCCGTACGCCGAGCGCCTGCTGGCCGGCAAGGCCAAGACCGACTGCTACGACGCCGTGGTGTCCGCGACCGGCGCCATGGGCGGCCGTCGGAGCGTGATCGCCGCGATGGAGTACGGCTTCATCGGCGGCTCGATGGGCGTCGTCGTGGGCGAGATGGTGACGCGCGCGATCGAGCGCGCGATCGACGAGAAGCTGCCGATCGTGATCGTGTCCTGCTCGGGTGGCGCGCGCATGATGGAGGGCACGCTCTCGCTCATGCAGATGGCCAAGATCTCCGCGGCTCTCGCGCGCCTGCAGCAGGTGCCCTTGCCGTTCCTGAGTGTCCTCACCGATCCCACCACGGGCGGCGTCACGGCGTCGTTCGCGATGCTCGGCGACCTGATCCTGGCCGAGCCGGGCGCGCTCATCGGCTTCGCGGGGCCGCGCGTGATCGAGCAGACCATCCGCCAGAAGCTGCCCGAGGGCTTCCAGCGTTCGGAGTTCCTGCTCGAGCACGGGATGCTCGACATGGTCGTGGACCGTCGCGAGCTGAAGAAGGCCCTCGTCCGTTCCCTGCAGCTGCTGATGGACTAGCGCCGTGGGCGTGCGGATCGACCTCAACGTGGACGTCGGCGAGGCATTCGGGGTCTGGTCGATGGGCGAGGACGCGACGCTGTTCGCCCACGTGACCTCGGTCAACGTGGCCTGCGGCTTCCACGCCGGCGACCCGACCGTCATCGACCGCACGGTGGCATACGCGGTCCGGGCGGGGGTCGCGGTCGGGGCCCACCCGAGCCACTGGGACCTCCGGGGCTTCGGCCGGCGCGAGATGAAGAAGGCGCTCGTCCGATCATTGCAGTTGCTGATGGACTAGCGCCGTGGCCGCGCGCATCGACCTCAATGCGGACGTCGGCGAGGCTTTCGGGGCCTGGTCGATGGGCGCGGACGAGGCGCTCGTCGAGCACGTCACCTCGGTCAACGTGGCGTGCGGCTTCCACGGCGGCGACCCTGCGGTCATCGACCGCACCGTGGCACG
>DATEUE010000299.1:0-3032 GCA_035283305.1 Vicinamibacteria bacterium
CCCCACAACGTGATGATCGACGGCGACCGGCTCGTGGTCTCGCACTACACCGAGGGCGTCCACATGCTCGACGTGCGCGACCCCGAGCGCCCGCGCCTCATGGGCTACTACGACACCTACTCCGGCAGCTCGAGCGGATTCAACGGCGCCTGGGGTGCCTACATCTTCCCCGGCTCGAACCTGATCGTGGTGGGCGACATCAACGGCGGGCTGTTCGTGGTGGAGTACACCGGCTCCTGATCCCTCAGCGGGAACCGCGTTCTCCGTCTTCGGCCTCCTGCCAGAGCCGGATCACTTCAGGCATCTGGCGCCGCAGCGGCTCGCTCACACCGCACGCGGCGACGAGCTCGGCGGTCGGTACGTTGCCCTTGGGCCCGCGGAAGAGCACCTTCACCCGCCCGACGGCGTGAACGGCGTCTCCCACGCGGAAGCGCTGCTCGAACCAGAGCCACTTCTCGTCCCAGGCGACGAGCCGCGTTCGCAGCTCGTAGCGCTGGAACGGGTCCAGGCCCTTGCGGAAGCGCAGCGTGGCGGAGCCGAGCAGCGGGAAAAAGCGCCGGCGCGCCATCTGGCGCCAGAGCCGGGCCCGCATGCCGTAGTCCCAGCGGCCGAGGTCCATCGCGCGCAGGTAGCGGCTGTTGGTCAGGTGCAGGTTGACGTCGAGGTCGTTGGGCCACACACGGAACGCGAGCCGGCACTCGTCGAACAGGCCGAGCCGGGGCTTGAAGAGGCCGGTTGCGAGCGTGACCCAGAGCCGAAGCAGCATCCTCGATTCTTTCCCGTTCCCGCGCCTGGAGAAAGCCGCGAGGGCTCAGCCGACCGCCAGCACGGCGGCCCCACGGACATGGCCGGTTCGGAGCCGCGACAGCGCCTCGTTCGCCTCCGAGAGCGGGAAGCTCTCGACCTCGGTCCGGAGCTGCGCCTGCGGCGCAAGCGCCAGAAACTCCTGGCCGTCCCGCCGCGTCAGGTTCGCGACGGAGCGCACCACCCGCTCTTCCCACAGCAGGCGATAGGGAAACGACGGGATGTCGCTCATGTGGATGCCGGCGCAGACCACCGTCCCGCCGGGCTCAACCGCCCGCAGGGCGACCGGCACGAGCTCGCCGGCCGGGGCGAACAGGATCGCGGCGTCGAGCGGCTCGGGCGGCGCCTCCCCCGACGCCCCGGCCCACTCCGCCCCGAGCGAGCGGGCGAACGCCTGGGCCTCGCCGTCGCCGGGACGTGTGAAAGCGAAGACGCGCCGGCCCTGGTGGACCGCGAGCTGGGCGACGATGTGTGCGGCCGCGCCGAAGCCGTAGAGGCCGAGCCGCGGCGCGTCGCCGGTCATCACGAGCGAGCGGTAGCCGATCAGCCCGGCGCACAGAAGCGGCGCCGCTTGCAGGTCGGAGTAGCCCTGCGGGATCGGGAAGCAGTAGCGCGCGTCGGCTACCGCGTACTCGGCGAAGCCCCCGTCGAGGTGGTAGCCAGTGAAGCGCGCTTCGCCGCACAGGTTCTCACGGCCGGAGAGGCAGAAACGACAAGCGCCGCACGTCCAGCCGAGCCAGGGCACGCCGAGGCGCTGCCCGGTCGCGAAGCGCCCTTCACCCGGCCCCCCTGCTTCGACCACGCCGACGATCTGGTGGCCGGGCACCACGGGCCGGCTCAGGTCGGGAAGCTCTCCGTCGACGACGTGCAGGTCCGTGCGGCACACGCCGCAGGCCAGGACGCGAAGCAGCACCTGCCCCGGGCCCGGCACGGGCACCTCGCGCGCCGCCTCGCGTAGCGGCGTGCCCGGGCGGTCGAGGACCATCGCTCTCATGCCCTACGCCTGATCTTGGGCGCAGCCGAGGGCCGAGGCAACGGTGCTAGGCTTCCGCGCATGCCCCAGAAGATCGCGCGCGCCCTGGTCCTCATTTCTTGCAGCCTCGTCGTGGCCCGCAGCCCGGTGCTGGCCGCCGAGAAGCCCACGCTCGCCCTCGTGGGCGGGCAGGTGATCGACGGCTACGAGGGTCCGCCGATCCACGACGGCGTGGTGCTGATCGCCGGCGAGCGGATCGTCGCCGTCGGCCGTCGCGCAGAGCTGACGGTGCCCGCCGGCACCCCGGTGATCGACACCGCCGGCATGAGCGTCCTGCCCGGGCTGATGGACATGCACGTGCACCTGATGATCCTGGGCCACTCGGACTACGAGTACTGGGACAAGACGTACATGGCCCGCTTCCGCGACCTGATCATGCCGATCGCGGCGAAGCAACTACTCCAGAGCGGCGTCACGACGGTGCGCGACCTCGGCGCGCCGCTCGACGAGATCCTCCAGGTCAAGCGCCGGATCGAGAAGGGCGAGATCCCCGGGCCGCGCCTCTTCGTCTCCGGGCCCTTCATCCAGCACCGGCCGTACCTCGAGTACGAGACGTTCGTGCGCTGGGGTGTGGACGGCCCCGAGGACGCGCGGGCCAAGGTGCAGACGCTGGTGGACGCCGGCGTCGACTTCATCAAGCTGATCGACCAGGACCAGATGACGGACGACGAGGTGCGCGCGGTGGTCGAGACGGCGAGGAAGGGCGGCAAGCCGGTGGTCGCCCACGCCCACCGCGAGGACGAGATCCGGGTGGGTCTGAAGCACGGCGTCGACTGCTTCGAGCACACCGGACTCGCGACCGAGCCCGGCTACCCCGAGGACATTCTGGCGGGGCTGCGCAAGAGGAACGCGACGCTCTACTGGTGCCCCACGGTCGAGGGGTTGTTCCTCGCCGACTACACGGCGCGGGCGTTCCCGGACCGCCTCGACGACCCGCGCTGGCAGAATGACATCCCGAAGGAGATCGCCGCCGACATCCGCCGCTCGCTGCAGGACGTGACGGCGCTCGACTACTTCACGCTGACCTTCCGCCGCCTGCCCACGCTCGGCAACAAGTTCCGCCAGCTCCGCGAGACGGGTGTCACGATGCTCGTGGGCACCGACAGCGGCATCCCCGGCAACTTCCACACCGACTCCACCTGGCGCGAGCTCGACACCTGGGTGAAGCTGGGGGCGACGCCGATGCAGGCGATCG
>DATEUE010000300.1:0-18901 GCA_035283305.1 Vicinamibacteria bacterium
TGTCCGTAAAGACGCGCCGCAAGCCAATACAGTAACAAATATCTCCCAGAATTTCAGTTGTCGGATCCGGGCCTGCGGCCCTTGATCCGGATCTACAACCTACACGGCCGGCGGCCGCACGGAGACCAAGTGCCGGTCGCCGTAGACGTGATCGACTCGCGCCACCGGCGGCCAGTACTTGTTCCCGCGCACCCAGGAGAGAGGAAACGCCGCCTGCTCGCGCGAATACGGATGCGTCCACTCCGGCGCGAGCAGCATCGCCGCAGTGTGCGGCGCGTTCTTCAACGGATTGTCCTCGCGCGGCAGCCTCCCTTCCTCCACCGCGCGGATCTCCTCGCGGATCGCGATCATCGCCTCGCAGAAGCGGTCGAGCTCGGCCAGCGGCTCGCTCTCGGTAGGCTCGACCATCAGCGTGCCCACCACCGGGAACGACATGGTCGGGGCGTGGAAGCCGTAGTCCATGAGCCGTTTCGCGATGTCCTCCACCTCGACGCCTGCCTTCTTGAAGCCGCGCGCGTCAAGAATGAACTCGTGCGCGACGAAGCCCCGCTCCCCCTTGTAGACGATCGGGTAGTGCGGCTCGAGGCGCTTCGCCATGTAGTTCGCGTTCAGGATCGCGGTCTCGGTGGCACGGCGCAGCCCGGCGCTCCCCATGCTGCGGATGTAGACCCACGAGATGCAGAGGATCCCCGCGCTGCCCCAAGGCGCCGCCGCCACCGGCCCGGGACCGCGCTCGCCGCCCGGCTTCACGACGGGGTCGCCGGGCAGGAAGCGAGCGAGGTGGGCCGCCACCGCGATTGGTCCCACGCCCGGGCCGCCGCCCCCGTGCGGGATGCAGAAGGTCTTGTGCAGGTTCAGATGGCAGACGTCGGCGCCGATCGCGGCGGGTCGGGTCAGGCCGACCTGCGCGTTCATGTTGGCGCCGTCCATGTAGACCTGGCCGCCCGCGTCGTGGACCACCTGGCAGATCTCGCGGATCGCCTCCTCGAAGACGCCGTGCGTCGAGGGGTAGGTGACCATCAGTGCGCCCAGGGCGGCCGCGTGCTGGGCGGCGCGCGCCCGCAGGTCGGCCACGTCGATGTTGCCGCGCGCGTCGCAGGCGACCGGCACCACCTTGTAGCCCGCCATCACCGCGCTCGCCGGGTTGGTGCCGTGGGCCGAGACCGGGATCAGGCACACGTCGCGGCCGCCCTCGCCGCGGCTGCGGTGGTACCCGCGGATCGCGAGCAGTCCGGCGTACTCGCCCTGCGCCCCGGCATTCGGCTGCAGCGACACGGCGGTGAAGCCGGTGATCTCGGCCAGCCAGCGCTCCAGGTCCGCGAAGATCTCGAGGTAGCCCTGGGCCTGCTCCGCGGGCGCGAACGGGTGCAGCTTCGCGAGCTCGGGCCAGCTCACGGGGATCATCTCGGAGGTGCCGTTGAGCTTCATCGTGCACGAGCCGAGCGGGGTCATCGAATGCGTGAGCGAGAGGTCCCTCGCCTGCAGCCGGTGGATGTAGCGGAGCATCTCGTGCTCGGCGTGGTGACGGCCGAAGACGGGGTGCGTCAGGAAGGCGCTCTTGCGCGCATGGGGCTCGGGCACGGCCAGGTCGGCACCGTCCGCCAGCTGCTCGAGCGTGAACGGCACGGCCCCGCCCGCAAAGGCCTCGAGGAGCGCCTTGACCTCGCCGGGCAGCGTCGTCTCGTCGAGGGCCACGCCGAGCGAGCCGTCCGGATAGGCTCGCAGGTTGATGCCCTGCTCGCGCGCGCGAGCGAGTATCGCGCGGCCCGCCGCAGCCTCGGGGCGCACGCGCAGCGTGTCGAAGCAGAACCCGCTTCCCGTGTCGAAGCCGAGCCGCCGCAGGCCGAGCTGGAGCAGCCGCGTGAGCGCGTGGACGCGCCGCCCGATCCGGACGAGCCCCTCCGGCCCGTGGTAAACGGCGTACATCGAGGCCATCACCGCCAGCAGCACCTGCGCGGTGCAGATGTTGCTCGTGGCCTTGTCGCGGCGGATGTGCTGCTCGCGCGTCTGCAGCGACAGCCGATACGCCGCGCGGCCCTCGGCGTCCTTCGACACGCCGACGAGGCGCCCGGGCAGGTGGCGCCGGTGCTCGTCCTTCACCGCGAAGAAAGCCGCGTGCGGCCCGCCGTAGCCGAGCGGCACGCCGAAGCGCTGCGCCGAGCCGAGGGCGATGTCGGCCCCCATCTCGCCCGGCGGCACCAGCAGCGTGAGCGCCAGCAGGTCGGTGGCGACCGCGACGAGCGCCCCCTCCGCATGGACGCGCGCCGCGAGCGGGGCGAGATCGCGCACCACCCCGTCGGTCGCCGGGTACTGGACGAGGACGCCGAACAGGCGCCCGGACGCGACGTCTATCGCGTCGGGCGGACCGACGTGGACCCGGACCCCGAGCGGTTCGGCGCGTGTCTTCACGACCGCGATCGTCTGCGGGTGGCAGTCCTCCGCGACGAAGAAGCCGTCCCGTCCCGGCTTCGCCAGCGCGCGGCACAGCGTCATCGCCTCGGCGGCGGCGGTCGCCTCGTCGAGCAGCGAAGCACCCGCGAGCGGCAGCCCCGTGAGGTCGGCGACCATCGTCTGGAAGTTGATGAGCGCCTCGAGCCGGCCCTGGGCGATCTCGGCCTGGTACGGCGTGTACTGCGTGTACCAGCCCGGGTTCTCGAACACGTTCCTCCGGATGACCGCCGGCGTGTGGCAATCCTGGTAGCCCATGCCGATGAACGACCGGAAGATGCGGTTCTTCGAGGCCTTCCGCGCGAGCTCGACGAGCGCCTGCTCCTCGCTCACCGGGAGCGGCAGCGTGAGCGGGTGCTTCAGCCGAATCGCCGCCGGCACGGTCCGGGCCACGAGCTCGTCGAGCGAGCCGAGGCCGAGGACCCGCAGCATCTCTGCCGTCTCGGCCGAATCCGGACCGATGTGCCGGTCGGCGAAGGCGGCGGGGGGCTCGAGCGCCACCGCGCTGCCGGGGAGGGTTGCGGCGGTCGTCGACTCAGGCTGGGACAATGCAGGTCCTCACTTCGCCTCGGTCGCGACGAGCGCCTCGTATGCGACGGCGTCCAGCAGCGAGCCGGCCGCCTTGGGATCGGCGAGCTTGAGAACGATCATCCAGGCCGCGCCGTGCGGGTCCTGGTTGATCGTCTCGGGCTTGTCGGCGAGCGCTGCGTTCACCTCCACCACCTCGCCCGCCGCGGGTGAGTAGAGCTCGGAGACGGCTTTCACCGACTCCACCGTACCGAACCGCTCGCCGGCCGCGAACTTCCGACCCAGCTCGGGCAGCTCCACGAACACGACGTCGCCGAGCTGCTTCTGGGCGTAGTCGGTGATGCCGACCTTGCCGCGGTCGCCCTCGACCGCGATCCACTCGTGGTCCTTCGTGTAGCGGTAGCCCTGGGGATACATGGCGGTCTCCTTAGCGCGGGCGTTTGTAGAAGGGGGTCGGCACGACGCGCGCGCCGATGCGGCGGCCGCGGATCTCGACCGCGAGCTCCGTACCCACGGCGGCTCGCGCTGCCGGCAGGTAGGTGAGCCCGATGCTCTTCTGCAGGAAGGGTGCGAAGCTGCCCGAGGTGACGGACCCGGTCTCGTCGTCCCCCAGGAACACCGGGTAGCCGTGGCGCGGGATCCCGCGCTCGGTGGTCTCGAAGCCCACGAGCTTGCGCGGTGCGCCGTTCGCCTTCTGCTCGGACAGGACCGGGCGGCCGGTGAAGTCGCCCTTGACCTCGTCGAGCGAGACGATCCAGCCGAGCCCCGCTTCGATGAGCGTGGTGGTCTCGTCCATGTCGTTGCCGTACAGCAGCATCCGCGCTTCGAGCCGGAGCGTGTCGCGGGCCCCGAGCCCCGCGGGCAGCAGGCCCTGCGGGCGCCCGGCCTCGATCAGCCGTCGCCACACCGTGGCGGCGGCGGCGGGTGCCACGAATAGCTCGAAGCCGTCCTCGCCGGTGTAGCCGGTCCTGGCCACGATCGCCTCGTGGCCGCAGACCACCCCGTCGGCGAAGCGATAGAGGCCGATCGCCTTGAGCTCGACGGGCGTCAGGCCCTGCAGGATCGCCTCGGCCTTCGGTCCCTGGAGCGCCACGAGTGCGAACGCGTCGCTCTGGTCGGCGAGCGTGCAGCCCGACGGCTGCTGCGCCTGCAGCCACGCCCAGTCTTTCGCGATGTTGGCGGCGTTCACGACCACCATGTAGCGTTCGTCGCCGCGCCGATACACGATGATGTCGTCGACCGGGCAGCCCGAAGGCATCGGCAGCGCCGAGTACTGGGCCTGTCCGACGACCAGCTTCGCCACGTTGTTCGCGGTCACGCGCTGCAGGAAGGAATGAGCCCCCGGGCCCGCGACCTCGAACTCGCCCATGTGCGAGACGTCGAAGAGCGCCGCGGCGGTCCGCACGGCCCGGTGCTCGGCGATCAGGCCCGAGTACTCGACCGGCATGTCCCAGCCGCCGAAAGGGACCATCTTCGCCCCGCTCTCGACGTGGACCGCGTGCAGTGGAGTCTTGCGGAGCTCGGACATCGCAGGGAAAGTCACGCTACCACACGGCTCCGAAGGGGGTCAATCATGCGGCCCGCGGCTTGATTCCAGCAGAGGGGTCGTCTAGCCTCGCGTGGTGGTAGCCGGCTACGTCGTAACGTGTTGGAACTGCCTCGGGGAGTTCGAGGCCACGGGTGCGGTCTGGTGCTCGGACGATCCGAAGAACCCGACCAAGCTGTGCCCGTTCTGCCTGCGCTGCTTCTGCGACGCGAGCGCCGAGTACAAGCAGGAGTTCTGGCGCAAGGCTCCCGCCCAGCTCGTCGAGGAGATCCAGACACTCGGCAAGAGCCAGGACCGCCTCGGCGACGTGCTGATCCGCATGAAGAAGATCACGACACCGCAGCTGCTCGACGCGCTCGTCGAGCAGCGCGAGACCGGCCACCGGCTCGGCGAGATCCTGATCGCCCGCTGCTTCGTGACGCGCGAGGACATCGAGGCGGCGCTCCGCTCGCAGGGGGTCAACCGCCTCACGGACACGGGGAGCGGGGATGCCGGCCCGGCCTACTGGCAGCAGAGCACACCCGACGGCGTCCTCGACTACCTGCTGGTGCTCGGCGCCAGGAAGCGCGCCTCGGACGTGAGCCTCGCGCCCGAGCCGGACCAGATCGCGGTGCGCTACCGCATCGACGGCTTCTCGTTCCGCGTCGACCCGATCCCGCGCTCGTTCGAGGACTCGCTCGAGAAGGCGCTGTTTGCGATGTTCTCGCTCGATCCGGCCCGTCGAGGCCGGCCACAGTCCGCACGCACGACGGCGCGGCTGGGCGAGGACGACTACGATCTCGTGATCCAGACGGTCCCCGGTGCTTCGGGGTTGAGCGCCACGATCAAGCTCGTCAACCGCGCGACCTTCATCAAGGACTTCGCGACGCTCGGGCTCGAGCTCGAGGACCGCGTGCGGCTGGTCGAGGAGGTGCGCTCCGGGCTCGGCATGATCCTCGTCACCTCGCCCGCCTACGACGGGGCCTCGACCACCTGCTACTCGATCATGAGCTTCCTGGCGCAGGGCGAGCGCGACGTGCTGTCGATCGAGTCGCCGATCCAGTGGACGATGGACGGCGTCCGCCAGGTGGAGGCCGAGGCCGGCCCCGCCGCCCCGAAGATGGAGGAGACGCTGCGGGCGATGGCGGCCGTGCGGCCGGACGTGCTGATGCTCTCGGCGATCCCCGACTACCCCACGCTGCTGCTCGCGGCGCAGCTCGCGTCGAGCCGGCTGGTGATCGCGAAAGCCACGGCGGCGACGGCGGCGCGCGGGCTGGTGGCGCTGCGCGACATGGGTGTGCCGACGCAGCTGCTCGCGGGATCGCTCGGCCTGGTCACGGGCCAGCGCCTGATCCGCACGCTGTGCCGGATCTGCCGCACGGAGGCCGAGCCCCCCGCGACGCAGACGCTGGAGGCGCACGGGATCGACCGCGACGAGGCGCAGACGCTCGTGTTCTTCAAGGGCAAGGGCTGCCCCACCTGCAACACGATCGGCTATCGCGGCCGGCGGGCGATCTTCGAGGCCATGCCGGCGAGCGCCGAGGTGCGCTCGGCGCTCGAGCGCGGCCGCACGGCGGACGAGGTGGCGGCGGCGGCCGTCGAGAGCGGCATGATCACGATTCGCGAGCGCGCCCTGGGCCTGGTGAAGTCCGGGGTCACCAGCTTCGACGAGTTCGCGCGACTGAGGCTATAGGCCCGCAGCCGGCTATTCGCTCGTACCCTCGGCCGGAGCGAAGAAGACCAGCAGCAGCAGGTCGTCGGTGATCGAGTGGAAGGCGTGCTCGACTCGCGCCGGGACCGTGAGCAGGGCGCCAGGTTCGGCCGGGAAGTCCTGGTCGCCGATGCGGAAGCGGGCGCGGCCTTCCATGACCAGGTAGACCTCCTCCTCGTGGTGCGGGCGCTGCTGGTCCTCGTCGCCGCGGCCGAGCCGGTAGATTCCGGCGCTGAGCTGCCCGGTTCGCAGCACCTCGAGGTAGTGACGCGCCGAGCGGCGGTGGAGCTCGGCGAGCCGCCCGAGGTCGACCGGCCGTCCCTCGCGGGCGCGCACCGAGGCCAGCATCCGCTCCACGATCTCCTCGGGTGAGAGCTTCGTGGTGTCGAGCGCGATCGCGTCCCACGCCCGCTGCAGCGGCGACTCGGCACGGTGCGTGTCGGTGTAGTCGCGCTCGCGCACTTCCTTCTCGATTGCGTCGAACGAAACGTCGTTGCCCGCCGCGCGCAGCTCGCCGAGCCGGCGCTCCGCGCGCACTGCGGGTTCCGCGTCGAGGAAGAACTTGACCTCGGCGTCCGGGAAAACCGCCGTGCCGATGTCACGGCCGTCGAGAACGACGCCGCCGTCCTTGCCCATCTCACGCTGGCGCGCCACCATCTCGACGCGCACGCCGGGGTGGACCGAGACGAGCGACGACGCGCGGCTCGTCTCGCGCGAGCGCGCCTCGGTCGTCACGTCCTGCGTATCGAGCAGCACGCGCCGTCCGCCCTCGGCCAGCTGGATGCTCGAGGCGCGCAGCAACGCCGCGAGTGCTTCCTCGGCGTCGAGCGACACGCCGGAGCGGCTCGCCTGGAGCGCGAGCGCGCGGTACATCGCGCCGGTGTCGATGTAGGTGTAGCCGAGCTGGACGGCGAGCGCGCGCCCGGCGGTGGATTTGCCGGCCCCCGAGGGGCCGTCGATCGCGACGACGAGTCCGTTGGCTCTCATGCTCCGGGCCTGCTGAAGACGCTGTCGAGGGCGGCGAGGAAGGCGTCGTTCTCGGCGGAAGTGCCGACGGAGACGCGCAGGAAGCTCGCCATGCGGTAGGGGTCGAGGGGTCTCACGATCACGGCGTGCGCGAGCAGCTTCTGGAACACCTCGCGTCCCGAGCGTCCCGTGTCGAACGTCACGAAGTTGGTGAGGCTCGGGAGCACCGTGAAGCCGCGCGCGCGGAGCGCGCTCGTGAGGCGCGGCTTCTCCTGTCGGTTGAGCTCCACCGAGCGGCGCACGTGCTCCACGTCCGTTAGCGCCGCGGCGGCGGCCGCTTGCGCCAGCGAGTTGGTGCCGAAGGCCTCGCGGATCACGAGCACGGCGTCCAGCACCTCCGGGGCCGCCACCGCGTAGCCAGCGCGCAGCCCCCCGAGGCCGTAGACCTTCGAGAACGTCCGCGTCACGAGGAGCGGCGCCCCGCGCCGCACGAGCTCGATGCCGTCCGGGTAGTCCGGGTCCTCCGCGTACTCGAAGTACGCTTCGTCCAGCACCAGCAGGCACGAGGGCGGCAGCGCCGCCACCAGCGCCTCGAGCTCACGGCGCCGGTTCCAGGTGCCGGTCGGGTTGTTCGGGTTGGCGACGAACACGAGCCGCGTGCGGGCGTCGATCGCCGCGGCCATCGCCTCGAGATCGTGCGTCCAGTCGCGCATCGGCACGAGCCGCGCGCCGTGGTTGTGGGCGGCCACGATCTGGCGGAAGCGCACGAACGCGTGCTCGGAGATGACCGCGTTGTCGCCGGGGCCGAGCAGAGCGCGCGCCACCAGGTCGATGATCTCGACCGACCCGTTGCCGGCCAGGATCTGCTCGACCGGCACGTCGAGGTGCGCCGAGAGCGCCCGGCGCAGCTCGGTCGCCTGCGGGTCCGGGTAGCGGTTGACCTCGGCGAGCGCCGCGTGGGCGGCTTCCACGGCGCGCGGCGAGGGGCCGAGCGGGTTCTCGTTCGAGGCCAGCTTGATGACGTCCCGCAACCCGAGCTCGCGCTCGACTTCGGCGATCGGCTTGCCGGCCTCGAAGCGGTCGAGCCCTTGGAGGTGCGCCGGGAAGACGAACCCGGCCGCGCGGGTGCGGCTCATCGCGCTCCCCTTCGCCGTGGCGCGCGGCGCGCGGCCGGCTTCGCCTGCGGCCCTGCAGCCGCCTGGCGGCGGCCCGCGGCCCGATCGGGCAAAGGCGCGCGGCGACGGTCGCTCGGCCGGGAGCGGGGTCGTCGGCCCGCCACGCGCCGCATGTTGCGGGCGTCCGCGGGACGACCGCGGCGCAGGCCCTCGATCTCTTCGGGCAGCAGGGCCCGGAACTCCCCGGGCTCGAGCCCCCGCGAGGTGACCGGCCCGATCGCCACGCGGCGCAGCTTGGACACCGGGTGCCCGACCGCCTCGAGCAGCCGCTTGACCTCGTGCTGCTTGCCCTCGTGGAGCGTCACCTCCACCCAGGCGTTGTTGTCGGCGTTTATCACGCGCGCGCGGTCCACCGCCATGAAGTCGCCGTCGACCTTCACGCCCTGCTGCAGGCGCTGGAGCGCCTGGGCGTCGGGGACCCGGTGCACCTTGGCGTGGTAGACGCGCGGCACCTCGTAGCGGGGATGCGAGACGCGCTCGGCGAAAGCACCGTCGTTCGTCAGCAGGATCAGGCCCTCGGTGGTGACGTCGAGCCGGCCGACCGGGAACAGCCCCGCCACCGCGGGCACCAGGTCCATCACGGTCTGCCGCCGCTCGGGGTCGCTACGGGTGGTGACGACGCCGCGCGGCTTGTTGAGCACCAGGTAGACGTGCCCCTTCAGGGCCTTGACGCGAACGCCGTCGACTCGGACGTCGTCTTTCTCGAGATCCGCCTTCGTGCCGAGCTCGCGCACGGCCTCGCCGTTGCGCGTGACGCGCCCCTCGAGCATGAGCGCTTCGGCGCCCCGGCGCGACGCGAAGCCGGCCCGCGCCAGGATCTTCTGGAGGCGTTCTTCCACGGAGAGGATCTTATCTCACGGCTCGAAGGGCCGACGGGTCATGAAGCAGATGGCCTACGTCCCATTCGAGCCCTCCGAGCCTTCGTTGCCGCCTGGCTCGTCCCCGCTCTCCGAGGGCGGCCCTTCGAAGAGCGGGATCTGTTCACCCTCCGGGTCGGAGAGGTCCGTCTCGACCGGGAGCGGCGACTCGATCGCGCGCTTCAGGCCGGCGACGTCCACTTCCTCGCCCAGCACTTCGGCGAACTCCTCGATCCGCGGCAGCTCGCCCAGGTCCTTGAGGCCGAAGTGCAGCAGGAACTGCTTGGTGGTGCCGTAGAGCATCGGCCGGCCCACGACCTCCTTGCGCCCGGTGATGCGGATCAGTCGCTTCTCGAGCAGCGTCTTGACGACGCCGCCCGACTTCACGCCGCGCAGCGCGATGATCTCGGGCAGGGTGACGGGCTGTTTGTAGGCGATCACGGCGAGCGTCTCGAGCGCCTGGATCGACAGCCGTGTCGGCGTGCGCGGGTCGATCAGCTCGCGCACCCAGTCGTTGTACTCGGGCCGGGTCGTGACCTGGTAGCCGCCCGCCACCTCGACGAGCTGCAGCCCGCGCTCGTCGCGCGCGTAGTCGGCCCGCAAGCCGTCGAGCTCGCGCTGCCAGTCCTCGCGCGCCACGCCCTGCAGCACGCGGGTGATCTGCTTGGGCGTGATCGGCTGCGGCGAGGCGAACACCAGCGCCTCGAGCACCGCCCGGATCTGCTGGGGCGGCAGGACGCTCGCTTCCTCGCCCTCGGCCGGCAGCGCCCGCGCCTCGCGGGCCGGCTCGACCCCGGGCACTTCGCCCACGTCGTCGGGCTCGGTCACCGGCGGGCCCGGCACGTACGCCTCGAGCGCCGAGGCCTTGTCCTTCGCGTCGTCCTTCTCGGCCAAGTCTGTCCTTCTCCCTGGGCTACGCCGCCGGAGCGGGCGGCGCTTCGGCGGGCGGCCCGACCGGTCGGAACACCCGGATCGACCCGAATATCCCGCGCTGGTACACCCGCACGCGCTTCAGGCGGATGAGCTCCAGCAGGGCGAGGAACGTCACGATCATCTCGGCCTTCGTGCCGAGCGAGGCGAACAGCTCGAGAAACTCGAGCGACTCGCCCTCGCGGATCGTCGCGACGAGCTGCTGCATGCGCTCTTCGACCGGCGGCCCCTCGGCCTCGACCTCGTGCGCGAGCAGCGCCTTTCTGCGGTCGAGCAGCTCCTTGAACGCGGCGATCAGGTCGTAGAGTCCCGCCTCGAGCATCTCCTCGCCGGCGTCGTCGAAGCGCTCTAGCACCGCGTCGGGCCGCGTCCAGGTCGCCGCTCGGATCTGGGCCTGCTGGTGCAGGATCCCGGCCGCCTCCTTGTAGCGCTGGAACTCGAGCAGCCGCTGCACCAGCTCCTCGCGCGGGTCCACGTACTCCTCTTCGCCCTCGGCCTCGGTGGGCTCGATCGGGACCAGCATCTTCGACTTGATGTGGATGAGCGTCGCGGCCATCACCATGAACTCGCCGGCCACGTCGAGGTTGAGCGACTGCATCAGCTCCAGGTACTCCATGTACTGGTGCGTGATCGGGGCGATCGGGATGTCGTGGATGTCGATCTTGTCCCGCTTGATCAGGTACAGCAGCAGGTCGAGCGGCCCCTCGAACAGCGGCAGCGTGATCCTCGGGGCGTCCTCGGGCAGGACGGACTCGACCCCCTCCGGAACGGCCACGCGCTCGGGTTTGGGGCTCTCGTCGCTCACGGCCTCTCGTAGCGGACCTTCATCGCCTGGCGGACCTCGTCCAGCGTAGCCTCGGCCACGGCGCGGGCCCGCTCCGACCCCTCGATCAGGATGTCCCAGACGGTGTCGGGACGGGCTGCGAGCTCCGGCCGGCGCGCGTGGACGACCGCCAGCTTCTCGAGCATGTGCTCCGACAGCTTCGCCTTGCAATCGAGGCAGCCGATCCCGGCCGTGCGGCACCCGTTCGCGGCCCACTCGCGCGTGGCCTGGGGCGAGAACGCGCGGTGCAGGTCGAACACCGGGCAGAGTCCCGGGTCGCCCGGGTCGGTGCGGCGCTTGCGCGCCGGGTCCGTCAGCATCGGCCGCAGCTTCTGCTTCAGCGTCTCCGGATCGTCCTTCAGGTAGATGGCGTTGCCGTACGACTTCGACATCTTGCGCCCGTCGGTGCCGGGGATGCGCTTCGCCTCGGTGAGCAGCGTCTGAGGCTCCGGGAACACCTCGCCGTACAGGTTGTTGAAGCGGCGCACGATCTCGCGCGCGAGCTCGATGTGCGGCACCTGGTCCTCGCCCACCGGCACCGCGTTGGCCTTGTAGACGATGATGTCGGCCGTCTGCAGCAGCGGGTAGCCGAGAAAGCCGTAGGTGGAGAGGTCCTTCTCGGCGAGGTTGTGTTGCTGCTCCTTGTAGGTCGGCACGCGCTCGAGCCACGGCACCGGCACGATCATCGACAGCAGCAGGTGCAGCTCCGCGTGCTGCGGCACCAGGCTCTGGATGAAGAGCGTCGAGCGCACGGGGTCGAGCCCGGCCGCGAGCCAGTCGGTCGCCACCTCGATCACGTTCCCGCGGACGTCGCCCGGGTTCGCGTAGTCCGTGGTGAGCGAGTGCCAGTCCACCACCGAGAAGAAGCACTCGTAGCGGTCCTGCAGAGAGGCCCAGTTGTCGAGCGCGCCCATGTAGTTGCCGAGGTGGAGCGGCCCGGTGGGGCGCATGCCGGAGAGGATGCGGGGTCGCTTCATGGTTGCCTAGCGAACCAGCGAGTAGAGAAAGCCGATGACGACGTTGAGCACGGGAGAAAGCACCTGGAACAGCGCCCCGCTCATGACCAGGGCCAGGAGGATCAAGCCCCCGTACGGGCCGATCATCGCCATGTAGCGGTGCCCCATGCCGTTCGGGAGCGCCCACTCGACGACGTGCGAGCCGTCGAGGGGCGGCAAGGGAACCAGGTTGAAGATCGCCAGCAGGACGTTCAGCTGGACACCGAGGCTCAGGAGCTGGGCGAGGGGTTGCTCCTGGAGCGGCCCCGAGAGCACTCGCACCGCCACGAACAGCCCGGCCGTGAAGAGGAGCGCCAACAGCAGGTTGGAGAGGGGCCCCGCGCCCGCCACGATGATCTGGCCGCGGCGCAGGCTCTTGAAGCTGCGGGGATCGACCGGGGTGGGCTTGGCCCAGCCCAGGAGCGGCACGCCCGAGAAGATCATCACGAGCGGCATGATCACGGTCCCGATCAGGTCGATGTGGACCAGCGGGTTGAGACTGATCCGGCCGAGAGACTGCGCCGTCGTGTCGCCCTGCTTCAAGGCCGTCCAGGCGTGAGCCGACTCGTGAACGCTCAGCGAGAACAGCAGCACGACATACTGGGTCAGCCCCAGGGCCAGGGCCTCGGGTGTCATGTCGAAAAAACGTCCTCCACGGAACCCGGCATGGTAGCACGCGGCGAAAAGGAAGCGACCGGATCGGGTATAAGACCAGCGTGAGGAACGCGCACATGAGAACCCGAACGAGCTTCGTGCTCGCAGCCGTCGCCACGCTCGTCGCCGGGGCGCTCCAGTCCGCCGAGATCGACCCCCGGCTCGCGCCGCTCCAGCCGCTCGTCGGCAAGACGTGGCGCGGCGAGCTGTCACCGCCCGGCGCCGCCAGGCCGATGGTCGACGTGCAGCGCTTCGAGCTGGCCCTGAACGGGCGCGCGGTGCGCAGCGTCCACTCTGTCAACGGCGGCGAGTACGGCGGCGAGACGCTCTTCGTCTGGGACGACGAGAAGAAGAGCGTCGTCTACACCTACTTCACCACGGGGGGCTTCTACACCACCGGCACGATGCAGCCCGAGGCGGGGGCCCTCCAGTTTCACGAGCTCGTGAGAGGCACCACCAGCGGCCCGCGCGAGGTGAAAGCCACGAGCCGCGTGTTGCCCGACGGCCGGCTCCACGTGAAGTCGCAGTACCTGAAGGACGGCACCTGGGCGGACGGTCACGAGGCCTACTACGCGGTGGACCCGAAGGCCGTGGTCCGCTTCAAGGACTAGGCACCCTGCCGTTCGTCTACATCCTGCGCTGCCGAGACGGCTCGCTCTACACGGGGGCCGCGAAGGACCTCGCGGCGCGCCTGCTCAGGCACGCGGCGGGACGGGCTTCGCGTTACACGCGCTCGCGGCTGCCGGTGCGCCTCGCGTGGTCGCGCCGGGTGAGGACCTGGAGCGCGGCGCTCCGCGAGGAGCACCGCATCAAGCAGCTCACGCGCGCGCAGAAGCACGCGCTCGTCGCGGGGGTCACGCCTCGCGCAGCTCGGGCGGCGGGGCGCACTCGAGCTCGAGCCAGGCGCCGGTCGCGGGGTGTGCGAACGCCAGCCGGTGCGCGTGAAGACGGTAGCCGCCGTCGCCCGGCAGCCCGGGCCGAGGCCCCGGCACGCCGCCCGTGACGTAGAGCGGATCCCCCAGCAGCGGGTGACCGGCGGCCGCCAGGTGGATGCGGATCTGGTGCGGGCGCCCCGTCGGGATGCGGACCGCCACCAGGGCCTGGTCGCCGCGCGCCGCGACCACCTCCACGTGCGAGAGAGCGGGCTTGCCGCGGGCCACGGCCGCGTGCACGCTGCCGAGCCGCGGGTGCGCCACGAGGCCGATCGGCACGTCGATCGTGAAGCGCGCCTGGGGCGGGATTCCGCTCACCAGGGCGCGGTACTCCTTCACGACGCGCTCCTGCCTCCATTGGGCGGCGACGCCACGCCGCGCCGCGGCCGTCCGCGCGAAGAGCAGCAGGCCCGAGGTGCCGCGCCCCAGCCGGTGCATCGGCACCGCCTCCGGATGCAGGCGACGCACCCGGTGGAGCAGCGTGTGCTCCAGGAAGCCGCCGTTCGGGACGCTGGGCAGGCCGCGCGGCTTGGCGACCGCCAGCAGGTGCTCGTCGCGGAACAGGATCGCGAAGTCGAGCGGGACCGCGGGCTCCGCCCAGGGCGGGCGTCTCCAGGCGAGGCATTGGCCGTCCCGCAGCGCCTCGCCCGCCGCCGCGAGCGCGCCGTCGAGGCTCACTTCTCCCGCGTCGATCCGTGCGCGCCAGACCGGCTCGCTGGAATGGCGGTGCCTCCCCACCAGCCACGCGAGAACAGTCGAGCCGCTCGCCTCGGGCCCGAGCCTCTCGCGATACTCGAAGCCGCCGTTCACGGGGAAGACGACAGCAGCAGATCGCCCGGGCGCGCTCCCGGCTTCAGCACCCATCCAGCGTTGAGCTTCAGGCGCGTGCGATCGGCCGCCGAGAAGAGCAGGACGCCACGCGCCGCGTCGACCCGCGCTCCTTCGTCGGTTTGGATCGTCCCCCAGGGGCCCGACACCTCGAGCGACGGGTAGACCGTTCCCGCATCGCCGAAGGCGACGACACTGTTGGGGTCGAAGCCATAGTTGCGTTCCTCCTCGCTCGCGCGCAAGCTGCCGTCGTCGTACGCCCGCGCGCGGGCCACGGGGTCGGCCGTGGCCGTGGCCTTCGCCGCCGCACCGAGCGTGGCGGCGAGATCGGACGCCGCGCTGTAGCTCCGCCGCCAGCTTGCATCGGCGGCGTCGAGCAGCAGCCCGTAGGCGGGCCCGCTGGAGTAGGCGAAGCCGCGCACGAAGGAGGACTGGCGATCGACGTTCTCGAGCCGCCGCGCCAGCGCCAGGCGCGTCTCCGCGTCGACCGTCCCGCGCAGCGCGTAGCCGGTGTACTCGGCCAGGAGCGTGGCCCGGTTGACGGGCTGGTCCTGTGCGGACGAGCATGAGAGACGACGCATGACCGATCCTACACGCATCGCAGCGGGCGCCGTTGCCTGAGCTGCTCGTCTCCTGCCAGGAGCTCAGCAAAGCCTTCGGCGCCGCCCCGCTGTTCGAGCGTCTCGCCCTCGGCGTCTTCGAGGGCGACCACGTGGGGCTCGTGGGGCCGAACGGCTCCGGCAAGTCGACGCTGCTGAAGATCCTGGCCGGAGTCGAGCCACCTTCCTCCGGAACGCGTGCCGCGCGCAAGCGCCTGCGCATCGGCTACGTGCCGCAGGATCCGTCGTTCGGCTCGGGCACGAGCGTCGGCTCCGTCCTCCGCGAGGCGGTCCACGATCTCGGGCTCGACCCCCACGAGCTGGACGGGCGCCTAGCCGTGGCGATGGGCAAGGCCGGATTCGCGGACGCCGCTCAAGAGACGCAGACTCTGTCGGGCGGCTGGAAGAAGCGGCTCGCGATCGCGCGCGAGCTGGTGCGCGAGCCGGAGCTGCTGCTGCTCGACGAGCCGACCAACCACCTCGACGTCGAGGGCATCTTGTGGCTCGAGGAGCTGTTGCCCCGCGAGCCGGAGGCTTTCGTGGCGGTGAGCCACGACCGCTACTTCCTGGAGGCCGTGGCCGGGCGCCTGATCGAGCTGAACCGCGCCTTCGCCTCGGGTCTCTTCGAGGTGCGCGGGCGCTACAGCACATTCCTCGAGAAGAAGGACGAGCTGCTGGCCGGACAGGCCGCCTACCAGGAGTCGCTGCGGAATCGGGTGCGCGGCGAGCTCGACTGGCTGTCGCGCAAGGCCCGGGCGCGCACGCGCAAAGCGCAGGCCCGCATCGACGAAGCCCAGCGCCTCCAGGACGAGCTCGGCGACATGGACGCGCGCTCGGCGCCCTTGGCCGTGGCGCTCGACTTCTCGGCCACGCAGCGCAAGACGAAGCGCCTGGTGGTCACTGAGGGCCTGACGCGGAGCTACGGCGAGCGGCAGATCGTGCGCGGCCTCGACCTCGTGCTGTCGCCGGGGACGCGGCTGGGCCTGCTCGGCGCGAACGGCAGCGGCAAGAGCACGCTGCTGCGCCTGCTGGCCCGCCAGGAGCAGCCCGACGCGGGCACGGTCGCACACGCCGACGGGCTCAAGGTCGTGATGTTCGACCAGCACCGCCAGCACCTGGACCCCGCCGTCTCGCTCCAGCGAACGCTGGCGCCCCACGGCGACTCCGTGGTCTTCGAGGGCCGCGGCGTCCACGTGGCCGGCTGGGCGAAGCGCTTCCTGTTCCGCTCGGAGCAGCTCGAGACACCGGTGGGCCGGCTCTCGGGCGGCGAGCAGGCGCGCGTGGTGCTCGCCCGCCTGATGCTGGAGCCCGCCGATCTGCTGCTGCTCGACGAGCCCACGAACGACCTCGACATCCCAACCCTCGAGGTGCTCGAGGAGAGCCTGCTCGAGTTCCCGGGGGCGCTCGTGCTCGTCACGCACGATCGCTATCTGCTCGACCGCGTCTCGACGCGCATCCTCGCGCTCGACGGCCGGGGCGGCGCCGTCCCGTACGCCGACTACGACCAGTGGGAGGCCGCCCGGCGCGCCGACGTCGAGGCCGCACGGCGTTCCGCCACTGCGGCGCGCCCGTCGACTTCCACGCGGCCCAGCGAGACGCCCGGACGGCCGCGCAAGCTCGGCTACCGCGAGCAGCGCGAATGGGACGAGATGGAGACACGCATCCTGGAGGCCGAGGCCGCCCTGGCGGCGGCCCAGGCGGGGGCCGCGGACCCCGCAGTGGCGTCGGATCACGAGGCGCTACAGGCTCGGCTCGAGGCCCTCGCCCTCGCCCAGGTCGCAGTCGATCGCCTCTACGCGCGCTGGGCCGAGCTCGAAGCGAAGGCTGGGGCGTAGAATCGGCCCGTGGCAGCCCCCCCGTCACCCGCCCAGATCGCCAAAGCCCTCGAGAAGCGCGTCGTCGGACAGAAGGACGCCGTGCGCGAAATGTCGGTCGCGCTCGCCAAGAAGCTGGCCGGCCTCAAGGTCGGCAACGTCCTCTTGATCGGCTCGTCGGGCTCGGGCAAGACGACGCTGATGCGCGCGGTCGAGGAGCTGCTGGCTGCGAACCCGGCGCTCTGGTCGCGCTCGACGCTCGTGCGGATCCACGCCAACGTGCTCGGCGAGGAGGCCGAGCAGGGTCACCCGGGCGAGAAGCTGCTGCGCCGCCTGCTGGAGCGGGCGCGCGAGCAGCTCGGCGCGGAGGCGCCCGTCGAGAAGCTGCTGGAGCAGGCGACGCACGGCCTCGTCTTCGTCGACGAGGTGGACAAGATCAGAAGCCAGGTGGGCGGAGAGCCCAACATCCCCGGCATCCGGGCACAGGAGGCGCTGCTCACGCTGATCGAGAACGAGTCGGTGGCGTTCACGCTGCCCGACTGGGCGGGCGGAGCCGCGGTCAACCTCGACTCGAGCGGCGTGCTGTTCGTGTGCGCCGGGGCGTTCGAGGGGTTGTACGACGCCGTCTACTACCGCGTCACGGCCGGAAAGGACCAGGGCGCGCTCAAGCCCGTCACGGTCGTGGACGAGGGCGGGCGCCCCCGCGAGGAGCTGCAGTTCTCGCTGCGCGACTGGCTCAAGACCGAGGATCTGTTCGAGTACGGCATGAGCCCGCAGTTCCTCTCGCGCTTCGACGCGGTGGTGCTGCTCGAGTCGCTCGCCGAGGAGGCGCTCGCGAAGATCTTCGCGGAGGGCGCCGAGTCGGGGCTGCGCCAGTCGCAGGCCTACTTCGCGAGCTTCGGCTGCAAGCTGGAGATGACCGCGGAGGCGGCGCAAGCCGTCGTGCGCGAGGCGGCGCGCAAGCCGCGCCTCGGCGCGCGCGCGCTCAAGGAGGTCTTCAGGCGCGTGGTGTCGCCGCTCGAGTTCGACCCGCAGGCGGCCGCGGGTCCCGGCGGTGTCGTGCGCGTCGACCTCGAGCGGGTGAAGCAGGCGCTCGCCGCCGACCGCCACGGCGAGGGGCCGGCCTCGAGCACGGCCGGCTGGGACCAGTCGTTCCGGGGCTAGAGCCGCCAACCAGGCGGGTATTCTCGGCCTCGGCCCGCCAGGATGGCACACACCTCGGCCTGTCGCGGGCACTTAGTATGAGTCTTTACACTACGTTTTTAGATTCATATATGACTACTATATAGTCAAGTAATCGCCGTGATTAGAGTATTAATGACGAGATTCGGATTATGAACTCACGTTTCTATTGACGAGAGTCAGGACTTGAGTGTAGCCTGCTCGGCCGTTTGTCAACGACCGACGGGCTGGTCCCCTCCCAGCGCCCGGGCGGTGGGAGGGACTTCATGGAGCGGGTCGGACCGACTTTCATCTCTCGAGAGGGGATCCGGCGCGCGGTCGCGCGCCTCCTGATCGCCACCTTCGTCATTCCAGCGCCCGCCGCGGTCGCCGCGCCAACGACCCCCGCGCTGGAACCGATGGCCTTCAGCGACCCGCCCCCAGCCGCATCCTGCGCCGACGTTCTGGCCGCCGGCGCGTTCCCGACGGCATCCACGGCGCGCAGCGAGCTCTGGCCGCCGAACCACGCGCTCGTGGACGTCGGAATGCGTGTGGACGTGGGCGACGCGTGCCTCGGCATTGCGACGACGAGCGTGGCGGTCTACTCGGACGAGCCCGACGACGCGACGGGCGACGGCTCGACGATCCACGACGCCCAGCTCGACCCACCGGACCTCTACCTGCGCGCCGAAAGGCAGGGCGGCGGCGACGGCCGGGTGTACCTGATCGTCGCGACGGCGACGCATGCGGCCGTCGCGGGACGGGCGTGCGCCACGGTCGTCGTGCCCAAGTCGCAAAGCAAAAACCACCGCGACGACGCGCTGGCCCAGGCGGCGTCCGCGCTTTCGACTTGCGAGGCAGGCGGCCTGCCGACCGGATTCCAGCTGATCGTCGAAGGAGCCCTCGACTCCCCCAACCAGGCTCCCGTCGTGAACGCCGGTCCGGATCAGGGGAT
>DATEUE010000301.1:0-10471 GCA_035283305.1 Vicinamibacteria bacterium
GTGGCTGTCGCGCGCGCTCGAGCCGGTGGCGGTGCCGATGCCGAACACCCGCGCCGTCGCCGTCCTGCGCGCGACACTCGAGGACGCGGCCGGCCGCGTGCTACAGCGCAATTTCACGAGCTTCGTGGTGGGGGAGGGCGCCTCGCCGCGGGACGAGACGCTCGCGGTCGACGGCGGCTCGCTGCGAGTCCTGCGTATGGCGCCCGACCGCGTGAGCGGGGTCCTTTGGAGCGAGCGCCACTGGACGGCGATGGACGGTCGCAAGCAGAACGGGGCGGGAGCGGGCTTCTTCGAGTACCGCCTGGCGTGGCCCGCGGGCCTGCGCCCCGGGGACGTCCTGGGCGCGAGCTTCGTCGCCGAGCTCGGGGCCAAACAGCTCTTCGGCAAGGACCGTCGGGACAAGGGGTCCGTGCAGGGGGACTTCATGCTCGGGGGCGGCACCCACGATCCCGGCCTCAACCCCAACGCCTACCCGATGACGGACGGCGTGAGGCACCCGAGCGCGGTGCGGATCGTCGTGAACGGCGTCACGCTCGGGACGTTCGAGCTGCCGGACGACGCGGCCGATCACCGCGGGCTCCTGTCGTGGCACGCGCAGAAGCGCGACGGCAGGCTCGACGAGGCGGGCTCTCACGGAACGCTGGTGAGCGCGAGCATGAGCGCGGAGGCGCTGCGCGCGGCCGCGGCGGCGGGGGAGCTGCGCGTCCGGCTCGAGGTGGACGAGGCGCTGCCGGGCGGGCTCGCGGTCTACGGCGAGCAGGCCGGCCGCTATCCCGTCGACCCGACCGTGGTGCTCGCGCTCGGCCGCTGACGGCCGGTCAGGGCTTCGGGGGCGGGTACTTCGCGATCAGCAGGCGCACCGCCGACGCCGTCTCCGCGTCGATCCGCTGCTTGTCGATCGTGCGGTACTCCGTGGCCGCGCGCCAGACCGCCTTCGAGTCGCTCGCGCGCTGCAGCTCGACGAGCAGCGTGCCCTCGAGCACCTTCTGGAAGTCGACGCTCGTGGTGAGCTGGCCGGAGCCGCCCGGCAGCGTCGTCTGGCCCTGGCTGGACGTGCCCTTCATGCCCTCGTGGGCCTTGGTGTAGTAGCGGACCAAGAGGTCGCCCGCGCCGTCCGTGGCCTTCTTCAGGCCCTTCTTCTCGAGCTCGCGCTCCACGTACCACACGACGCGCGTGTGCATCTGCGGATCCTTGGCGACGGCGTCGGTGTCCTTCCAGCTGAAGGTCTTGAACGCCTTGAAGTCGACCTCTTTGTCGAAGTCGAGGTCGACCTTCGGCACCTTGAACTGCTGGGCGGGTGCCTGGGCACAGAGCGCCAGCAGGCCGAGTACGGCGCCGAGCGCGGCCGAGCGGGCGGCCGCGCGTCGGCCCGAATGGAGGCGCTTCACGGCCCGCTCCATCGGCTCGCTAGCGCTTCTTGGCGGCCTTCTTGCGGCCGGCCTTCTTCTTGCCCTTGCGCTTGGCGGTCTCGCCTTTCGCGGTCTTGGCGAGGTCGGCGCGGTGGGCACGCTCGTAGGTCTGGATGTCCTTGAACTTGCCGCTCGCGTCGCGGACCGCGTAGAGCTTCTTGCCCTTGCTGCTGCGGTGAGTCGTGCGCTTCGCCTTCGCCATCAGGACCTCCCTCGTTGTGTTTGGATTCTGCGCGATCGGAGTGGGCCGGCGCAAGCCTTCAGTCGAGCAGGTTCTTCAGGATCTCGGGGTCCTTCTCCTCCTGCGCCAGGAGCGAGTGGCAGGTGCCGCAGTCCTGCGAGATCGCCCGGCCGTCGGCGGTGGTGTGCTGCTCGTCGTGGCAGCGGAAGCAGCCGACCTCGCCGCTCATCTCCGGGTGTCCGATGTGGTTCACGTACGTCCCCCACTTCACGTTCATGGCGGGGAACACGTTCCAGGCCCAGATATCGCCGAGCGCCTTGCCCGCCGCCTCGACCGCGTCCTTCTTCTCCGTCGCGAGCGCGGGGTAGGAGGCCTGGTAGAAATCGCCGACCGCCTTGGCGATCCCGGCGCGCGCGGCGTCGTGGCTCGGGTAGTCGACGAGCAGCGCCTTCAATCCCTCGCGGCGTACGTAGGGCAGCGACGGTTCGATGCGCCGGTCGAGGAGCGCCGCGTCGAGCTCGCGCGCGGGCTCGCGGTAGACGTGGGTCGGGCGGTTGTGGCAATCGACGCAGTCCATCGTGCGCCACTCGCTGGCGGCCTGCGCCTCCGGCGAGTCGGCGGCCGGTCCCTTGTAGCGGCGGGTGGTGCCGTCCTTCGCCACCATCTCGACCTCGTACACCGCCTGCCGCTTCGCGTCGGCCCGGTAGCGCACCACGTGGTCGGGGTCGACGTGCCAGTGGATGCCCTGGCTGCGGCCCGCCTGGCGGCCGCCCACCTTCACCACCAGCACGGTCTTGGTCTCGGTGTTGGCCTCGTCCTCGGAGAAGTGCGTGTTCACCCGGAAGCGGTCGCCCACGAACTTGTTCGGCCAGTGGCACTGCTCGCAGGTCTCGCGCGCCGGCCGCAGGTTGTGGACCGGCACCTCGATCGGCCGCGGGTAGAGGGAGAACGCCACGGAGACGAGCTGCCAGGAGCCCGAGAGCTTGGACTTCACGAACCAGTTGGCGCCCTCGCCGATGTGGCACTCGACGCACTTCACGCGGGCGTGCGGGGAGCGCTTGTGGGTGGTGTACTCGGGCTCCATCACCGTGTGGCAGGCGGCGCCGCAGAACGGCGTCGACTCCATGACCTCGACGCCCTTGTAGGTGGCGGCCGCCAGGATCACCACGTTGACGACCGAGAGCAGCAGGAACACCAGCACATTCCGCCGCACGCGGTCCACGTTCAGGTCCCAGACCGGCAGCAGCTCCGTGTCGTCGACGCCGGCCGCGAGCGCGCGCCGGTGGCGTACTCTGTCGCGCCACAGGCCGAGGGGAATCAGCAACAGCCCCAGCAGGAGGAACCCCGGGATGATCAGAAACGCGAGGATCCCGATGTACGGCCCCCCGTGGTACCCGACCAGGTCCAGCACGAACAGGGTCATGAACAGCATGGCGCTCACCGTCGTGAGGACGGCGCCGGCCATGCCGAGCGGATTGCGCGTGATGTGCGCTATGAAGCGTGTGAAGGCACCGACGACGTTTCGCATTCGTCTCCTTCTTGACTGAAGTCGCCCCAGAGCTTAGGGCAAGCCCCTGTGCGCGTAAAGCTCCGCGCCGCGGTGGTCAGTTTGATCCTCTCGCCATGAGCCGTTCGCTTCTTGGCCCGCCGGCGGATCTTTCGAACAATACACGCGCTTCGGGGCCCTTGGGCGCTTGCGAGGCCTGCGGGTAGGTCGAGGCGGCCTTTGCCGCTGGGGCCGGTCGGGGGTGGCGATGGGACGGATCTTCGGGCACAGGGAACACCTGGTACGCGTGGCGGGGCTGTTCCTGGCCGGCATCGTGGTCTTCGTCGTGCTGCAGGCGCTGCTGATCCCGGAGGGCTTCGGCCGCTACGGGCACTATCGGGCCGGGGCGCTCGACGACGCGCGTGTCCATCCCGTCGCGTACGCCGGGCGGGCGGCCTGCCTCGAGTGTCACCCCGACGCGGCGGAGGCGGCGAAGGGCGGCGGCCACGCGGGCGTTCGCTGCGAGGCCTGCCACGGCGCGCTCGGCGCGCACGCCGCGGACCCCACGGCCGCGAAGGCGCAGAAGCCGGACGCCGCCCCGCTCTGCGTGCGCTGCCACCAGGCGAACGTGGCGCGTCCCGCCGGATTCCCGCAGAAGGATCGCGCCGAGCACGCCGGGGACGAGCCGTGCACGAGCTGCCACGTCGCCCACAAGCCGGGCATTCCCCCGGATGTGCCTGCTTCGGTCTCCGGGGGACGAGTGGGCGGGGAGGAGCCGAAGACGCCGTGAACAGCGACAGGCGGGAATTCCTGGAGCGCGCGACGCACCTGCTCCTGCTCACCGGAGCGGCGCAGCTCGCGTTCGACGCCGTGGTCCGGGGAGAGCCCGAGGCCGCCCCCAACTACAAGACGACCGACCACTGGTGGGCGATGGCGATCGACGTCGACAAGTGCATCGGCTGCGGCAACTGCGTGCGCGCCTGCAAGCAGGAGAACGACGTCCCGCGCGAGCCCTTCTACTTCCGCACCTGGGTCGAGCGCTACCACGTCCCGGACGGCGACATCGAGCACCCGCAGGTGGACTCGCCGAACGGCGGCTACGACGGCTTCCCCGAGAAGTACCGGCCGGGCGACGGTGCCAAGAGCTTCTTCGTGCCGAAGCTCTGCAACCACTGCGCCCACTCGCCGTGCGTCCAGGTGTGCCCGGTCGGGGCGACTTTCGAGAGCCCCGACGGCGTGGTGCTAGTCGACAAGAGCTACTGCCTCGGCTGCCGCTACTGCGTGCAGGCCTGTCCCTACGGCTGCCGCTTCATCGACCCCCGCACCTCGACCGTGGACAAGTGCTCGCTCTGCTACCACCGGATCACGCGCGGGCTCACCACCGCCTGCTGCGAGACATGTCCCACCGAGGCGCGCGTGCTCGGCGACCTGAAGGACCCGAAGGACCCGATCCACGAGTTCCTGCGCACGCACAAGGTCCAGGTGCTCAAGCCGCAGATGGCCACCGGGTCGAAGGCCTACTACAACGGGCTCGACGGCTCCGTGCGCTAGAGGGCAAGCCAATGGAAAGCAGCATCCTGCACGGCGTCCAGGGGTACATGTACCCGAACGAGATGGAGCTCCAGTGGAGCATCCTGATCGTGCTGTATCCCTTCATCACGGGGCTGGTCGCGGGTGCATTCATCCTCGCCTCGCTCGAGCGCGTGTTCCGGGTCGAGTCGGTCAAGCCGACCTACCGGCTGGCGCTCTTGACGGCCCTCGCATTCCTGCTGGTGGCACCGCTGCCGCTCCAGCTCCACCTCGGCCACCCCGAGCGCTCGCTCGAGATGTACCTGACGCCCCACACCGCCTCGGCGATGGCGATGTTCGGCTTCGTCTACCTCTGGTACCTGATGGCGGTGCTGCTGCTCGAGATCTGGCTCGACTACCGGCGCGAGATCGTCGAGCTCGCCCGCACCACGACCGGGCCACTGCGCTACGTCTACCGCCTGCTCACGCTCGGCTCCAACGACGTGAGCGAGGAGGCGCTGCGCGTCGACGAGCGCGCGGGCTTCGTGGTCACGCTGATCGGGATCCCCTCGGCGTTCCTGCTGCACGGCTACGTCGGGTTCATCTTCGGGTCGGTCAAGGCGAATCCGTGGTGGTCGACGCCGCTGATGCCGATCGTGTTCCTGTTCTCCGCGATCGTCTCCGGCATCGCAGCCGTGATGCTGCTCTACATGGCGATCAGCCGCCTGCGCGGGCTCGCGGTCGACATGCGCTGCGTCGACACGATCGCGCGCTACTTGTTCTACGCGTTCATCATCGACTTCTCGCTCGAGTCGCTCGACCTCGTCCACCGCGTCTACGAGGCGGACGAGTCGTTCCGCACGCTCGACTTCATGGTGCAGACGCAGCTCTATCTGCCTCACATCGTGGTGCAGATCGTGCTCGGGACGCTCGTCCCGATCGCGCTACTGGCGCTCACGCAGCTCGTGAACCTCACGGAGCGCGCCCGGCGCGGGATCTACGCGACGGCCGGCGTGCTCACGCTCATCGGCATCTTCGCCATGCGCTGGAACGTGGTGATCGGGGGGCAGCTGTTCTCGAAGAGCTTCCTCGGCTACACGACCTACAAGCTGGAGTTCGCGACGCGCGAGGGGCTGCTGCCGGCGGTGATCCTGATGATCCTGCCTTTCGTGATCCTGTGGGCGCTGGTGCGGCTGCTGCCGCCCTGGCCGGACGAGGGCAAGCGAGCGCCCGCGGCGGGCTGAGGCCGGCAAGCCGCGCGCCGCGATGGGGGCGCCATGGTCGAGACCCTCGACGAGGTGACGTCGGCGGTTGCAGCGCTCCGAGCGCAGGTGGAGCGCCTGGAGCATCGGATCGCCGAGTTGGAGGCACACCCACGCTCGGCGCCCCACGACCGCTCGACCGCGGATGACGTCGATTCGTTGCGCGTGCCGGCGCTGCCGCAGGGCGGCCTGGCCCTCGCCGGCCGCAGCCTGCTCGTGCTCGCCGGCGCCTACCTGATCCGGGCCCTGACCGACGCCGCTGCGCTGCCGGCGCCGGCCGGCGTGGCGCTCGGGCTCGCTTATGCCGCGTTCTGGCAGCTGCTCGCCGATCGCGACGCGCGGGAGGGGCGGCGCGCGAGCGCCGCGCTCCACGCTATCGCGGCGAGCGCCATCGCGTTCCCGCTGATCTGGGAAACGACGGTTCGCTTCGGAATGCTCGGGAGCCGTACGGCCGGCGCGGCGGTGTTCGGCTTCGCGCTCGTCGGGCTCGCGGTGTCCTGGCGCCACGGCCTGTCCGCGAGCGCCTGGCTGACGACGCTCGGCGCCTGCGCCGCCGTGCTGGCGGTGCTCGTGTCGAGGCACGAGCCGGTGACGGCCCTGCTGACGCTCCTGGCCATCGCCGCGGCGCTCGAGTGGCTGGCCTTCCACGACGCCTGGCTCGGCCTGCGCTGGTGTGTCGCCGCCGCGCTCGACGGCGTGGCCGTGCTGCTCGTCGCGATCAGCGCGCGACCCGAGCCGCCGGCAAGCTACGCCGGGCTCGACGGGTCGGAGGCCGCGGCCGCCCTGCTCGCGCTCCCGGCGCTCTACGTCACGAGTGTCGCCGCGCGCACGCTGCGTCGCGGCTGTCCCGTCAAGCTCTTCGAGGTGGTCCAGGGAACGCTCGCCGCGGCCCTCGGCTTTGCCGGAGCGGCGCGCGTCCTCGCGGCGCACGGGCGTGCCAGCGACCTCCCGGCCCTCATCGCCATGGCACTCGGAGCGCTGTGCTACGCGGTCGCGTTCGCTCACGCCGAGCGCCGGCCCGGGCAGGGGCGCAACTTCTACTTCTACTCGACGGCCGGCGGGCTGCTCATGCTGGGGGGGACCCTCGAGCTCGGGCTGCGTACTGGCTTGACGCTGGTGTGGACGGGCCTGGGCCTCACCGCGGTCGGCCTGGGTCGGCGCTTCGGCCGCACGACGCTGCGGGCGCACGGCGCCATCTACCTGCTGGCGGCGGCCTTCGGCGCCGGCCTGACGTCGGCGGGCGTGCGCGCCCTCGCCGGCCTGCCGCCCCGCGAGCTCCCGGCGCTGGCCTGGGCCGTGGCGGTGGGCGCCGCCCTCGCGTGGGGCGTGCTCGCGGGCGAGCGGGCCGCGGCGAAGCCCGCGGGCGCGCGGCTGCCGCGCCTGCTGCTGGCGCTCGTCGCAGTCCTGTCGCTCGCCGAGGCCGCACGGGGGGCTCTGGCGGCGACCCTCGGACCGCGGCTCGCGCTCGACGCGGGAGCCGAGGCGGTCGCTCGTTCGGCGGTGCTGGTGGCCCTCGTGCTGGGCCTCGCCTGGCTCGCGCGGGGCCAGCCCGAGCTCGTCTGGCTCGTGTATGCGCTCGTGGCGGCCGGGGCCGTGAAGCTGCTGCTGCACGACGTGCGCGCCGGGCGGCCAGCGACGCTCGTCGCAAGCCTCGGTCTGTACGGGTCGCTGCTGATCCTGCTTCCGCGGTTGGCGAAGCCGCGCGAGCGGTCCGGCTGATACACTCGCCGTGGGGTCGCCGGCCCGATGCGAGTGCCTGGACAGCTGCTAGCGCTGACGCTCGCGGCCACCGCCGCGGGCGGGCAAGCGCCGCCCGCTGCGACGAGCCCGCCCCGCGCGGCCGTCTCCTTCTCGGGGCCCGCGATGGGCGGCCGCTACGGCGTCCGGGTCGTGATGCGCCCCGGGGACGAGGCGGCCAACGAGCGCATCCGCGCAGCGATCGCCCGCGAGCTCGCCCTGGCTGACCGGCTCTTCTTGGGCGGGAGCGCGACGTCCGAGATCTCGCGCCTTTCCGCCCACGCCACCGCGGCTGCGTTCCCGGTCTCTCGCGAGACGCTGCAGGCGCTCGAGCTCGCGCGGCGCGCGAGCGAGCTCACTGGCGGCGCCTTCGACGGCTGTCGCCTGCTTCAGCTCGACCGCAAGCGCTCGAGCGTGACGAAGGCCCGCCCCGACGTGGCCTGCGACGTCTCGGGGCTCGCCGGGGGCTGGGCGGCCGACCGCATCGCCGGCGCGCTCGTGGCGCTCGGCCACCGCGACGTGCTCGTGGACCTCGGCGGGCAGGTCGCTGCGCGCGGACGGCGCGCGGACGGCGGCCGCTGGCGGGTCGCCGTCGAGTGGCCCGACCGGTCGCGCGAGCGCGCGCTGGTGCTCGAGCTCGAGGACGCGGCGGTCGCCACGTCGGGTGACGGTGTCCTCGACCCGCGCACCGGCCGGCCGATCGCACACGACCTAGCCTCCGTCAGCGTGGTGGACCGCGACGCGGCCTGGGCCGAGGCGCTCGCGACGGCACTGCTCGTGCTCGGGCCGCAGGAGGGCCGCGCGCTCGCGGCGCGCGAGCGACTCGCCGCGCGCTTCGTCCAGCGCCAGCCGGACGGCAGCTTCGCCGAGTGGTCGACGACGGGGTTCGCTGCGCGGGAGTGAATCGCGCTGCTCTTTTTGGGTATGCTAGCCGCCACCCCCCGGGCCCCTCCAGCCGGGACGAGCCATCCATGAGCCATGAGAACGCCGCCTGCGAGTTCGATCCCGACGCACTGCAGGTCACCCTTCGCAAGCAGGTGCCGGGGCGACTCGAGGCCCTGTCGCCCGCCGTCGAGGAGATGATGGCCCAGGCGCGGCAGATGGAGTGCTCGCGCGGCAAGGAGTTCGAGATCGAGACCGCGCTGCGCGAGGCGCTCGCCAACGCCATCCGCCACGGCTGCGGCAACGACCCGGACAAGAGCGTCGAGGTGTGCGTGGCCTGCGACCCGGCGCGCGGGATGCTGATCGTCGTGCGCGATCCCGGGCCCGGCTTCGATCCCGCCTCGATCCCGAGCCCGGTGCGCGGGAGGAACGTCTTCCGCCACCACGGGCGCGGCATCTACCTGATCAACCAGCTGATGGACGAGGTCTCCTTCGAGAGAGGCGGCACCGAGATCCGGATGCTGAAACGCTGACGCGTACCCGCCCGGAGGACAGCCGATGAGTATGACGCCGCAGGCGCGGCGGCGCGCCCTCGGCTTCGCGGCCGCGGTGCTCGTCGCTCTCGCGATCGCGGTGATCCTGCTGCTCCCGCCGCCCGGACAGGGAACGGCGACCGGCCCGACCCCGCTCGACTACGTGGGCGGCAGCACGTGTGCGGGCTGCCACGCCGAGGAGGCCCGGCGCTGGCGCGGGTCGCACCACGACCTGGCGATCCAGAAGCCTGACGAGAAGACGGTGCAGGGCGACTTCTCGGGGCGGACGTTCGAGCACCAGGGTGTCGTGACGCGCTTCTACCGCCGCGACGGGCGCTACTTCGTCCGTACCGACGGCCCGGACGGGCGGCCCGCCGAGTTCTCGGTGGCCTACGTGTTCGGGGTCACGCCCCTCGAGCAGTACCTGCTGGAGCTGCCCGGGGGCCGGCTGCAGGCGCTCGGAGTCGCCTGGGACAGCCGGCCGAAACGGCAGGGCGGCGGGCGCTTCTTCCACCTCTACCCGGGCGAAACGACCGACCACCGGGACGCGCTGCACTGGACCCAGCGGTCGCAGAACTGGAACAGCCAGTGCGCGGAATGCCACTCCACGAACCTGCGCAAGGGCTACGTCCCGGCCGAGGACCGCTTCTCGACCACGTTCTCCGAGCTCGACGTCTCGTGCGAGGCGTGCCACGGCCCCGGCTCGCGCCACGTCGAGTGGGCGCGGCAGGCGTCTTCGCGCGGCCGCAAGCCGGTCGGGGAGCCGGGGCTCGTGGTGCGGTTCGACGAGCGTCGCGATCGCACCGCCACGATGAACGAGGCGCTTGGCACTGTGACGCTTGCCGGCGTCTCCGACAGGCGCGTCGAGGTCGAGGCCTGCGGGCGCTGCCACGCGCGGCGCGGCCCGCTGACGGAAGACTACCGGCCCGGCCGGCTGCTGGCCCAGACGCACCAGCCGTCGCTGCTGGACGAGGGCCTCTACTACGCGGACGGGCAGATGCAGGGCGAGGTGTACAACTGGGGCTCGTTCCTGCAGAGCCGGATGCACGCCGCGGGGGTCACCTGCGCCGACTGCCACGATCCCCATGACGCGCGGCTGCGCGCGGGGCGCGACCTCGTGTGCGCGACCTGCCACGCGCCCGAGGCGTTCGCGACGCGCCGCCACCACCTGCACCGCGAGAACGGCCCGGGCGCCTCCTGCGTCGCCTGCCACATGCGCAGCGAGACCTACATGGTCGTTGACGAGCGGCACGATCACTCGTTCCGGGTGCCGCGCCCCGACCTGACGCTCGCCCTCGGGCGCGAGAGCGCTCCGAACGCGTGCAACGACTGCCATCGCGACCGCACCGCCGAATGGGCCGCGCGGGCCGTGCGTCGCGCCCACCCCGGCGGCCGCCACACGAAGCCCCACTACGCCACGGCGCTGCACGCGGGGCGCCGCTACCGGCCGGGCGCCGAAGCCCTGCTGCTCG
>DATEUE010000302.1:0-9049 GCA_035283305.1 Vicinamibacteria bacterium
CCCACCGGGCCGGTGCGGTCGCGCTCGGTGTAGATCTCGACGAGCGCCAATATCGACTCGTCACGCACCGTCGCGTCCCCGTCCTGGAGCGCCGTGACCAGAGCCGGAATCCCGGACAGGTCGCGCAGGTTGCAGAGCGCCCGGACCACCTCGAGCCGCACCCGCTGCTCCGGGTCGCGCACGAGCGCCGACACCGGAGACACGGCCTCGCGCCGCCGGCTCTCGCCGAGCTTGGCCGCGGCCTCCTGCCGGGTGCGCGCCGTCGGGGACTTGAGGTTCGCGACCAGGTCGTCGAACGTCTCCTGCGCACGCGCCGGAGTGACTCCGACGACGAGGCCGAGCCCCAGGACCGTGACCCAACGCACCATTCTCATGATCGTCGATGATAGCAGATGACCGCCCGCGCACTCGCGAGAGGAGCCGCTCAGGCGGTGGCGCCCTCGACGCGCTCGAGCGCCGCGCGCAGGTAGCGCGCCGTATGGCCGCGGCCGTGCGCCGCGAGCGCTTCCGGCGTGCCCTGGAAGACGAGCTCGCCGCCCGCGGCGCCGCCCTCGGGCCCGAGGTCGATCACCCAGTCGGCCTGCTTGATCACGTGCAGGTTGTGCTCGATCACCACCAGCGTGGCGCCGCCGTCGAGCAGGCGCTGCAGCGCATTCAGTAGCTCGTCCACGTCGCCCAGGTGCAGGCCCGTGGTCGGCTCGTCGAGCACGTACATCACGCGCGGACCGGGACGCCGCAGCAGGTGTGCCGCGAGCTTCACGCGCTGCGCCTCGCCGCCTGAGAGCGTGCTCGCCGGCTGCCCGAGGCGCAGGTAGCCGAGCCCGATCTGCTCGAGCACCTTCAGCCGCCGCACCACCTTGTGCTGTCCGGTGAACAGCTGCAGCGCCTCGTGGACGGTGGTGTCGAGCACCTGGTCGATCGAGCGCGAGCGCCACTTGACCTGCAGCACCGGCGCCCGGTAGCGCCGCCCGCCGCAGGCCTCGCACACGAGCCAGGCGTCGGCCAGGAACTGCAGGTCGACGCGCACGCGGCCGTCGCCGGTGCACGCCTCACAGCGGCCCCCCGGCATGTTGAACGAGAAGTCGGAGGCGGCGAGGCCGAGCCGGCGCGCCTCGGGTGTCGCGGCGAACAGCTCGCGGATCGCGTCGAACGCCTTCATATACGTGACCGGGTTCGAGCGCGGGCTCCGGCCGAGCGGCGACTGGTCGACGATCTCGACCTCGTCGACGTACTCGACGCCCTCGACGACGGGCGTGCCGCGCTCGCCGGCGCCGTGCCGACGCCGCAGCCGCGCGCACAGCACGTCGTGGACCAGCGTCGACTTGCCCGAGCCCGAGACGCCCGTCACCACCGTGAAAGCGCCGAGCGGGAAGCGCGCGTCGAGCGCCTTCAGGTTGTGGATCTCGGCCCCGCGCACGTTCAGGAACAAGCCGTTGCCGCGGCGCCTGCGGGCGGGCACCGGGATGCGCAGGTCCCCGCGCAGGTACTTGGCGGTGAGGCTGCGGGGCTCGCGCACGAGGGCCTCGGTCGCGCCCTGGTAGACGACCCTGCCGCCCTGGTCGCCGGCACCGGGGCCGAGGTCGATCACGTGGTCGGCGGCCTCGACGAGCGCCGTGTCGTGCTCGACCACCACGACGGTGTTGCCCTGGTCGCGCAGCGCGCGCAGGATCCCGATGAGCCGCTCGGTGTCGCGCGGGTGCAGCCCCACCGACGGCTCGTCGAGCACGAACAGCGTGCCGACGAGGCCGGTGCCGAGCGCCGCCGCGAGGGCGATCCGCTGCGACTCGCCCCCGGACAGGCTCGCCGACGCGCGGTCGAGGCTCAGGTAGTCGAGCCCGACGTCCTCGAGAAATTGCAGGCGGCGGTCGAGCTCGTGCAGCACGCGTGCCGCGATCGCCCGCTCCGTCTCACCGAGCTGGAGGCCCGCCAAGAAGCGGCGCGCCTCCCCTACCGGCATCGCCGAGACGTCGCGGATCGACCGGCCCCCGAGCGTGACGCGCAGCGCCTCGGGCCGCAGCCGCGCGCCAAAGCAGGCGGGGCACTCCTGGTAGCCGCGGTAGCGCGCGAGAAAGGCGCGCACCTGCACGCGGTACTTGCGTCCCTCCAGCCAGCGGAAGAAGCCGAGCACACCCGAGAAGTCCTCGTCCCCTTCCAGCACCAGGCGGCGGTGTGACTCGTCGAGGAACGACCACGCTACGTCGAGCGGAATGCCGCGGCGGCGGGCGAAGCGGCGCAGCTGCGCCTGCAGGTTGCGGTAGTGCGGCTTGTTCCAGGGCTCGATCGCGCCCGCGCCCAGGCTCTTGTGCTTGTCGGGCACCACCAGGTCGAGGTCGACCTCGATCAGGTTGCCAAAGCCGTGGCAGGCCGGGCAGGCGCCGAAGGGGTTGTTGAACGAGAACAGGCGCGGCTGCGGCTCGACCGCCGGACGCTCGCAGCGCGCGCACTCGAAGCGCTCCGAGACCCGCAGCGGTTCGACGCCGGCCCGCTCGACGAGCGCGCGCCCGCCTCCCTCGCGCAGCGCCGTCTCCAGCGATTCGACGATGCGGCTGCGGTCGGCCTCGCGCACGCTCAGCCGATCGACCAGCACGAGCGCATCCTCGGCGGACACCGGCCCCTCGAGGTCTGCCGTCTCGACCGCCTCGCCCTTCAGCAGCAGGCGCGAAAAGCCACGCTTGCGTAGCGCGGCGAGCGCTTCCGGCACGAAGGGCCCGCCCTCCGGATGGGGCTCGGGCGGCCGGAAGCCGACCTGGATCCGGCTGCCCGGAGCCTCGCGTAGCAGGCGCTCCGCGCAGAGCGTCGGCGAGTCGTGCCGTACGTCGCCGCCGCAGCCGTCGCAGACGACGCGGCCGGCGCGCGCATACAGCAGCCGCAGGTGGTCGTGGATTTCGGTCGCGGTCGCCACGGTGGAGCGCGGGCTGCGCGAAAGCGTTCGCTGGCGGATGGCGATCGCGGGACAGATGCCGGAGACCTCGTCGACGCGCGGCTTCTCCATTCGCTCGAGGAACTGGCGGGCGTAGGAGGACAGGCTCTCGACGTAGCGGCGCTGCCCCTCCGCGTAGAGCGTGTCGAAGGCCAGGCTGCTCTTGCCGGAGCCCGAGACGCCGGTGATCACCACCAGCTTGCGCGTGGGGATGGTGACGTCGATCCCCTTCAGGTTGTGGACGCGGACTCCCCGCAGGACGATGTCGGCGGGCATGTTAAACGGACATCGTAGCACGCCGCCCCGAGGTTCGACCAGGCTCCGGCGGGAGCCTCAATGCTGCGCTCGGAGCTCCGGGGCGGCCTCGGCGAGCTGCTTCTCTCGCGCGCGCTCGGCGACGAAGGTCTTCGGGTCGCGCAGCAGCACCTCGGCGCGCGGCATGAGCTCGAGCGCTTTCCTGATCTGCGGGTCCCAGGTCACGCTGCGGCGGCGCGCCGCGCCCTCGCTCACCACCTGGCGCAGCACCTCGTCCTCGATCAGGCGCACGATCGCGACCTTGTTGTCCTCGACGTCCGCGGCCGTGTAGCGCAGCTTGCGCGTGTCCAGGTAGCCCTTGAACTCGCTCAGCACCAGGTCGTCCGCCTTGAAGTCCTTCGAGACGATGCGCACCTTGGCCGACGCCGCGCGCGAGCGCGTCCCGGTGCCGGCGATCTCGGCCTGCCCGCTCCCCTGCTCCGCCTCGAAGCGGCGCGCGAAGCCGGTGAAGGCCTGGCGGCCCAGCAGGTAGTTCACGAACTTGGCGGGCGTCTCGTCCTCGATGCAGTAGTCGGGCGTGATCCCGTCGCCGCCGTAGACCTTGCGCCCGGAATCCGTCAGCTTGGCCTCGCCGCTGCCCTGGCCGCAGCCCTTGCGGTCGCGCGCCGAGTAGTACTCGTCGAGCGAGGCGGAGACGTAGTCGCGCTGGATCGAGCGCCCGGATGGCGTGTAGTAGCGGGCCGTGGTGAGTGCCAAGGCGTAGCCGCGCACGTTCCTGAGCGGCATGATCGTCTGCACCAGACCCTTGCCGAACGTCGTCTCGCCCACGATCAGCGCACGGTCGTGGTCCTGGAGCGCGCCGGCCACGATCTCGCTCGCGCTCGCGCTATGGCGCGAGGTGAGCACCACCAGCGGCACCCCGGCCCAGGGGCTGTCGGTCTCGGTGATGTAGTTCGACTCGTCGCGGCGCGTGCGGCCGCGCGTGAACACCACCAGCTGGCCCTTCTTCATGAACAGGTTCGACACTGCGAAGGCCTGGTCGAGCAGCCCCCCCGGATTGTCGCGGATGTCGAGGATGTAGGACTTCGCCCCCTCGCGCCGCAGCTCGCGCAGCGCCTTCTCGAGCTCCCGCTCGCAGTCATCGCCCTCGCCCGGGCGGCACGCCGTCGTCTCGTTGAAGTCGGTCAGCCGGATGTAGCCGACATCCTTGCTGACCATGAAGGAATACGGCACCGAATGCAGCGGGATCGCGTCGCGGATCACCGTGAACTCGAGCGGCTCGTCGTAGCCCTGGCGCACGATCGTCACCTTGACCGGAGTGCCCTTCGGCCCGCGCAGGCGCTTGACCGCGTCGTCGATGCTCATGCCGCGGGCGTCCTCGGCCTCGATCCGGCTGATCACGTCGCCCGCCCGGATCCCGAGCCGGTGCGCCGGTGTGCCCTCGAAGGGCGCCACCACCGTGATGTTGCCGTCGACCGACACGACCGTGATCCCGAGCCCGTAGTACTGCCCCTTCTGGCGCTCCTGCATGGTCTGGTAGTCGCGCTGCTCGAAGAAGTTCGAGTGCGGGTCGAGCGTGCGCAGCAGCTCCCGGATCGAGCTCGACACCAGCCGGTCGCTCGGCACCTCCTCCACGTACTCGCGCTCGATCGCGCCGAGCATCGCGGTGTAGAGGCGCAGCTGCTCGTTGAGCCGCCCGCCCCCGGCGAGCGCGTTCCTGCCGACGAGCCCGCCCGCGAGTGTCGAACCGACGACCAATCCGATGGACACAGCCCCAAGCCGAGAGAGCTTCATTGGATCATGATACCAGCCCGCCAGCCGAGAGCCACGCGCGGCCTGGACTGAGCAAGAGGGGGGGCATCCCGCCCCCCCTAGCCCCCTGGAGCGTCAGAACCGTACGTGCAGACCGACCGTCCAGGTCCAGCCTGAGAGGTCGATGCGATTCACGAAGCCGGGCTCGTTGGGAAGGAAGTCGTCGCCCATTTCGGTGTCCGCCCACATGTAGCGGGCCTCGCCCACGATCGCGAAGTCGCGGTTGATGTAGACGCGGATTCCGCCGAAGGCGTGCATCCCGAAAGCGACCCCGTCGTCGACGAAGTGATCGCCGTAGATCGCCAGGTCCGGGTCGAAGAAGTCGATGAAGTCGCCGAACTCCTCGTACTCGTAGAAGACCGCGTCGACTCCCCCGCCCACGAACGGAGCGATCCTGGCGCGCTTGCTGGTAGGCACGAAACGCAAGGACACGCCGAGCGGTGCCGTGCGGAGCCGCAACGTCTGGTAGATGTTGCCGCCGTTGCCGGGACGCTCGTAGTCGCGGTAGAAGGTGTCCACGGTCTTCGAGGAGCCGTCGAGGTGGATCGCCGCCTCCACGTTCTTCATGATCACGTGGTTGTACTCGATCCCTCCGTAGACGCCGTCGAAGGCGCTCTCGTCCACGGCGTAGAGCTCACACACGTCCTGGAACAGCGTGTACTCGGCCGGCTGGCTCGAGGGGATGCCGCAGTCGCGGAGACGGGGCAGGAAACCGCCGATGCGGAGATCAAGGCCCTGGGCTCCCGCCTCGGGGGCGATCAGCAGGGCGAGAAGCAGTGTCGAGGAAAGCGCCGCTCGTCTCACGGGGTGCTCCTTTCGAGGCCGCTACGCGGATCCGGCCTTCCGCCCGAGAAGGAATGCAGGATGAGTGCCACGCCCCGGCGCCTGCAAGCAGCCACAAACACAGGTTTTTCCAGTCGGGCCCCAGGACGCCACTGTCCTCGGGAGGTGACGGGCGTTCGAACGCGCCTTTCGGAAGCGGACACCCGGGAAGGGCCGTGAAGGGGTTGGAGGCGGCGGCCGGAGTCGAACCGGCGAATAGAGGTTTTGCAGACCTCCGCCTTAGCCACTTGGCTACGCCGCCATCAGATCGACTATACGGGACTTCGGTCGGGCGGTTCAACATGGGCGAGAATGTCGAGCCGCTCAACAGGGCGATCGACGTCCGGCAGGTCATGAGCGGTCCGCCCGAAGACCTGGGTTAGCGGGAGGAGCACGAATGTCCGGCAAGCAGAAGATCACCACTTTCCTGTGATTCGATGCGGCCGCCGAGGAGGCGGCGAACCACTACACGTCGATCTTCAAGAACTCGAAGATCCTGAGCGTGGCTCGATACGGAGAAGGGGGACCTGGACCCAAGGGAGCCGTGATGACCGTCAGGTTCCAGCTCGAGGGCCAGGAGTTCATCGCGCTCAACGGTGGCCCGCACTTCAAGTTCACGGAAGCGATCTCGCTGCTCGTCGACTGCGAGACGCAGCAGGAGGTCGACGAGCTGTGGAGCAAGCTCAGCGCGGGAGGAGAGCAGAGCCAGTGCGGCTGGCTCAAGGACAAGTTCGGCCTGTCCTGGCAGATCATCCCTTCCGCCCTGTTCAGGCTGATGAACGATCCGGATTCCGGGAAGGCGAAGCGCGTCATGCAGGCGATGCTTCAGATGAAGAAGATCGACATCGCGGGCCTGGAGCGGGCCGCGCGGCTCGCGCAAGGGCTCGCTCCCTCTTGACCCGGAGCAGCCCTCGCGGTTATCTTGAACCTCGGACTGAGGGCGGGAATAGCTCAGTGGTAGAGTGCGACCTTGCCAAGGTCGAAGTCGCGGGTTCGAATCCCGTTTCCCGCTCCAAACCCTCAAGTTCCAGCGGCCGTTGGCGCGCCTCAGGCCGCTGCGAAGGCACCCTCGTCGTGGCGTAGCCGGGGCCCCTCGGGCCCCCAGTCGATCGCCACCACGTCGAAGCGGACCGCCCGCTCCGACAGCCCGCGGCTCGCGGCATAGATCCGGGCAGCGCGCACCACGCGCCTTCGCTTCTGCGCCGTCACGGCCTCGACCGCGGTCCCGTGTGAATCGCCGCGGCGCTCCTTGACCTCGACGAAGACGAGCGTGCCGTGGTCGTCGGCCACCACGTCGATCTCCCCCACGCGGCAGCGGAAGTTGCGCTCGAGGATGCGCAGGCCCTTGCGCGTCAGGTGCTCGCAGGCGAGGTCCTCGCCGGGCCGGCCCCGGTGCGGCCCCCGAAGCCCCGTCGGACTCAGCGCTTCCGCCGCCAGCGCGTGCCCTGCGGAGTGTCCTCGAGCACGACGGCCAGCGCCTCGAGCCGCGCGCGCGCGGCGTCGGACCGCGCGAACTCGCGCTGCTTGCGCGCCTGCTGACGCTCGTCGAAGAGGGCCTGCTCCTCGGGCGAGAGCTGGCCTTCCCCGCCGCCCGGCAGCAGCACGCCGAAGACGCCGTCCATCGCGCCGATCTCGGCTTTGATGCGCGCGGCCCCCGCGCGCGTGAGCGCCCCTTCCGCCAGCAAGCCGTTGGCCTTTGTCACGAGGCCATGCACCGCCGCGAGCGCCTCCGGCGTGTTGAGATCGTCCGCGAGTCCCTTGTCGAAGTCGGCGCGCGCGCTCTCGCAGAAGGACGCGGCCACGCCCTCCGCCCCCTCGCCCGTGACCTCGTCGAGCCGCGCCACCAGGCCGTGCACCCGCTCGAGCCCCGCTTTCGCGTGGTGCAGGCTCTCGAGCCCGAAGTTGAGGGGCTTCCTGTAGTGGGCGCCCGCCAGCAGGTAGCGGATCGCCTCGGGCGAGTGGCCCTCGGCGACGAGGACCGGGATCGTGAGGAAGTTGCCCTTGCTCTTCGACATCGTCTCGTTGTCGATCAGCAGGTGCTTGGCGTGCAGCCAGTGCCGCGCGAACAGCTTGCCGGTGCCGCACTGGCTCTGCGCGATCTCGTTCTCGTGGTGCGGGAAGACCAGGTCCTCGCCGCCGGCGTGCAGGTCGAACGTCTCGCCCAGGTACTTCATGCTCATCGCCGAGCACTCGATGTGCCAGCCCGGCCGCCCGCGCCCGAAGGGCGCGTCCCACTGCGCCCACGGCGGCTCGTCGCTCTTGAGCTTCCACAGCACGAAGTCGCGCGCGTTCTCCTTGTCGTACTTGTCGGTGTCGACGCGCGCGCCGGCCTTTATCCCGGCCACGTCGAGCCGCGCCAGGCGGCCGTACTCGGGGAACGACGCGATCCGGAAGTAGACCGAGCCGTCGGCGGTGTAGCTGTGGCCGCGCGCCGTCAGCCGCTCGATGAGCGCGATCATCTCGGGGATGTGCTCGGTCGCCCGCGGCATGTGCTCCGGGCGCTCGATCCGCAGCGTGGCCATGTCCTCCTCGAAGGCGCGGATGTAGGGCGCGGTGAAGCTCGCCAGGTCTTGCCCCGCTTCGCGCGCCGTCTGGATGATGCGGTCGTCGACGTCCGTCACGTTCATGACCTCGCGCACGCGGTAGCCGAGGTGACGCAGGGTGCGCCGCAGCACGTCCGTCGCCACGAAGGTGCGGAAGTTGCCGACGTGGGCGCGGGCGTAGACCGTGGGGCCGCAGGCGTAGAAGCCCACCTCGGGCGGGGCGAGCGGCTCGAGCGGCTCTACCGCTCCAGTCAGCGTGTTGAACAAGCGAAGCGGCTTCGTCATGTGGCCTTCAGGATGAGCGCAGTCAGGTCGTCGCTGCAACCCGCAGGACCGGTCCAGCGGTCGACCGCGGCCGTGAGCGCGCCGAGCGTCGCGGCCGCTCCATCGCCGCGGTGGGCCGCGAGCGTCTGGCGCACCCGCTCGTCGCCGAACTCGAGGCCGGCCGGGTCCACCGCTTCGGTGACCCCGTCCGTGACCGCGACCAGGAGGTCGCCCGGCTCGAGCGCGAGCTCACCCGGCTCGAGCGTCACCTCGTCGAGCAGGCCGAGCACGGGGCCGCCGCAGCGCAGGCGCTCCTCGCGGCCACCCGCGCGCACCACGAAGGGCGGCACGTGTCCCGCGTTCACGTAGACGAGGCGGCGCCGGGCCGGGTCGAGCTCGGCGTAGAACAGGGTGACGTAGCGGCTGGTCTCGG
>DATEUE010000303.1:0-3854 GCA_035283305.1 Vicinamibacteria bacterium
GAGCCGCCGCGGCCGCGGCCTGCTCGGCGATCAGCCGCTGGAACAGCTGGACGGCACTCGCCGCGTCGGCGGCGTAGCCGTGGGCGCCGATCAGCTTCGCGTAGTCGGGGCTCACCGGCGCCCCGCCCACGCACAGGCGCACGTCGCCCAGCCCCGCCTCCTTGAACTTCTGCACCACCGTGCGCATGTACACCATGGTGGTGGTGAGCAGGGCGCTCATCCCGACAATGCGCGCCCGGTGCTCCCTCGCGGCCGCGATGAACTTGTCGGCCGAGGTGTCGGTGCCCAGGTCCACGATCGTGAAGCCGGCGCCCTCGGCCATCATCCCGACGAGGTTCTTGCCGATGTCGTGGAGGTCGCCCTTCACGGTGCCCATCACGATCACGGCCGAAGCTCTCTGCGCCTCGTCCTTGCGCTCGATCAGCAACGGCTTGAGCACCGCCATGCCGGCCTTCATTGCGCGGGCGGCGAGCAGCACCTCGGGCACGAAGACGCGGTTGTGCTTGAAGTCCTCGCCGACCACGCGCATCCCGGCGATCAGCCCTTCTTCGAGCACCTCCATCGCCGGACGGCCTTCGGCCAGCGCCGCGTCGGTCATCTGCTTGACCGGCTCGTGCTTGCCCTCGAAGAGCAGCTGGTTCATGAGCGCGTAGTCGGGCATCACGCGCTCTCCACCAGCGCCGGAAGCGTGAACGCCTCTTCCTCGCGGCACGTCTTCACGAACATCTCGCGAATTGCCGCGTGCTGCTCGGCCGGCAGCGGCTCGGTCTCATAGGCCGCGAGCGTCTCGTCGATCACCTGGTTGGCGCGGCCGCGCCAGTCGTGCGAGCCGGCCGCGGTCCACTGGTCCCAGTTGGTGCGGTCGACCATCGGCCCGGGCAGGTAGAGCTCCTCCGGCCAGCGCGCGAGCGTGTGCTCGGAGGTGAGCAGGTGCTTGTCGCGCACCAGCTCCGCGAGCAGCTCCGCCGCCGGCAGGTCGTCCTTCACCTCGACCGGGCGCACGAAGCGCTTGGCGTGGGCCACCACCTCGTCGTCGAACACCAGCTTCTCGAGGCTGAAGCAGTTGACGTAGTCCAGCATGCCGGGGCCGGAGATCGAGTTGATCCCGGCACTCGCGGCGAGGAACGCGCCGACGCCGGTCTCCATCCCGGCCTGCGGGTCGTTGAACTTCGAGTCGGAGAGCGCCATGTAGGCCTGGCACGGCAGCTTCAGGTGCTTTGCCACCTGCGCGTATCCGCAGTAGACCTGCAGCGCCTCGACCGCGGTCATCGGGTTCGTCATCAGCTGCATGTGGAAGGACGCGGGCGCCCCGCCGAAGATCACGGGCGCGCCCGGCCGCACCGCCTGGGCGATCGTGAGGCCCGAGAGCACCTCGGCGGTGTGCAGCACCAGCGCGCCGATCGTGGTGGTGGGCGAGATCATCCCGAGCAGCAGCACCGGCACCACCTCGATCGGGATGCCCCACTCCGCGCAGTCCATGATGTTCGCGATCGGGTCCTCACCCCAGCGCAACGGCGTGTTCGGGCAGCAGGTGAAGATCGCCATCGGGCGCGTCACGAGATCGTCCTTGCCGGAGCGGAACATCGCCATCAGCTCGGCCATGCGCGGCACGCCCCAGGCGGTGAAGGCCCCCGAGACGACCGGGCGCTTCGAGTGCGCGAGCACGAGGTAGAGGCGCCAGGCGTCCGCGATGTCCTGGGGGATGTCCTTCGGAATGAAGGCGGTCGAGAGGTAGTCGATGTGCTTGAGGCCGTCGGCCAGCTTCACGTATTCCACGAAGTCGGCCGTCGTCGGCTCGCGCGTCTGCTGCGTGCGCCGGTCGAGCACGCGCAGCGCCGAGCTCGCCGGGACGAAGTGGACGCGGTCGCCCTCGAGAGTCGCCGTGGGCTCGCCGTCGCGGTCGTGCAGCACGACGCTCGACGGCGTGGTCGCGAGCGCCTGCTCGACGACCTTGCGGGGGAACGTGACGCGGCTCGTCTCGGGGTCGGCGCGGAGCCCGATCGCGCCCAGGCGCTTGAGTGCGTGCGGGTCCTCGATCAGGACGCCCGTGCGCTCAAGGACCGTGAACGCCTCGTCGACGATGCGCCCCGGCAACGAAGGCTCGAGCACCTGCAGCGTGGGTCGCATGAACTCTCGCGGGATCGTAGCACGCGGCCCGGCGCGACCTGCTGCCCGCGGGGGTATCATCGGCCCATGGATCCGCGCTCTCGCGACGCCTTCCTGGCGAGCTTCAACCGCTGTCGGGCCTCGGCGGGCTTCCTCGAGGATTTCTACCAGCGCTTCGTCGCGTCGTCCGAGGAGGTCCGCGCGAAGTTCGCGAATACCGACATGAAGCAGCAGGTCCGCTCGGTCGAGGACTCGCTCTACGTGATCGCGGTCGCGGTCCAGGGCGAGCAGGGCAGCCTCGCCCGCGGCGACCTGCCCCGCATCGCGGCCCGCCACAGCCGAAGCGACCGCGACATCCGGCCGGAGCTCTACGACCTGTGGCTCGAGTGCCTGATCGAGGCGGTGCGCAGCCACGATCCGCAGTTCTCGCCCGAGATCGAGGCCGCCTGGCGCGTGACGCTGGCCTTCGGCATCGACTACATGCGGGCGCGCTACTAGATACCGCCGCACAGCCGGCGGCCCGGGGCGGGTGGCGGCGGCGTGAGCCGCTGCGAGGGGCTCAGAGCAGCGGCCGGATGCGGGCGATGAGCTCGTCCACGCGGAACGGCACCTGCCAATGGCCGGCCTCGACGGCACACCAGTCGTCGCGGAGCGTGATCGTCATCGCTCCGGCGTCGCCGATGCCCTGCACCACGCTCAGGATGCTCGCATCGACGAGGTCGTAGAGACTCGCCCCCGGTGGGCCGAGCGCCCCCAGCAGGTTCGTGTCCTTGAGGTCCGCCGGCAGCTCCAGGCGCACGAGGTCGTCGGGCTGGGTGGCCCAGGGGCCGGTGGCGACGGCGCCGAGCATGCGCGTGGCGAGGCCCGGGGCGAGCGACGAAGGCTTCACCGTCAGCACGACGCCGGCGTTCGAGCGTCGCCGCACGCGGAAGAGCAGCTCCTCGCCCGCGTGGGGCTCCTCGTCCGCGTGCTGTGTGTCGCGCAGCTTCACGTAGTAGTAGACGGCCGGCTCAGCCGCCAGGCGCCTCGGCTGCTCCACTCGATACTGGTGGCCCCGGTCGCTCTTGACCCTGTTCGCGAGAGCTTCGAGCGTGCTCTTCTCGTCGGGGCAGGGCCGGAAGCCGACCCGATCGAGACGCTCCTCCTGCGCCTTGCGCTGCTTGCGACGAGCCGTGAAGACCCACACGGCGAGGGCGACCGCCACCAGCACGACACCGGCCAGCACCACGGCATTCGACTCGGGCATCCCGGGCCTCCGCGGCACCAGTGCACCACGGCGGCCGGCCCTGCGCAAGGCCGGAGCCCGGCCTGGCGGACGAGGTTGGTGCGCTAAGATCCGCCACGTGACCCCGACGCTCGGGCGGCGGCTGCTGGCGATTCTCGTCATCCTCACCGCCGCGGCGGGCGCCCGCGGCGGGCTCGCCGACCCCGCCCGTGTCCAGGCCTTCACGGGTGCCCGGCTCTTCGACGGCAGCGGCCGGACGATCGAGAACGCCACGCTCGTCGTGCGTGGCGGCCGCATCGTCGCTGCCGGCGCCGGCGCGGACGTGCCGGCGCGCGCGGAGCGCGTGGACCTCGCGGGCCGCTTCGTGATGCCGGGGCTCGTGAACGCCCACGGACATGTCGGCGCGACGCGTGGCCTGCGCTCGGGACCCGAGCTCTACAGTCGCCAGAACGTCCTCGATCAGCTCCGCCTCTACGCCCGCTACGGCGTCACGACGGTCGTCAGCCTCGGCGACGACCGCGAC
>DATEUE010000304.1:0-5840 GCA_035283305.1 Vicinamibacteria bacterium
GAGCCGCAGGGCAGGGATAACCACGTCTACTCGCTCGCGCGCGGCGTGCGCTTCGCGGACGTCTTCGTGCCGGGCGCCTACAGCCGCACCGTCGGCGGCGCGACCATGTCCTCCACGCAGGGGGTGTGGCGCCGCATCATGTACTTCGGCCGCGGCATCGGGGGCAAGCACCTGACGGCCCTCGACGTCACCGCGCCCGGCGCGTACACCTCGTTCGCTCTCGACGCGACGCCGCCCGTGCCGCTGTGGAGCCGGGGCAACCCGGACACCCAGAACGGCCTGGTGGGCGGCAGCATGAGCGGAAGCGGAACCGACCTGACCGCCTACGCGACGATGGGCGAGACCTGGTCGATCCCCACGGTCGCCTACGTGGACAAGAACGTCCCGGTCTACAACGGGGCCGACTACGTGCTGTTCGTCGGCTCCGGCTACGGCGGCCCCGGAGAGGGCACGAACTTCTACACCCTGGACGCGCTCAGCGGCGAGGTGCTCGCGAGGGCGGACGTGGGGTCGCGCGCCGGCTTCACCGACTACCCGAACGCCATAGTCGCCAACGCGGTCGGCTTCAACCCGGAGATCTTCAGCCTGCTGAAGACCGTCCACCCCGCGGCGTCCCAGGTCAGCCGCGTCTACGTCGGTGACGTCCACGGCCGGCTCTGGAAGTTCCTGACCCAGGACCCGGGCCTGGCGCTGCCGGTGGCCGACCTCGGCGAGGATCAGCCCGTGGCGACCGCGGTCTCGCTGCTGGGGCTGCCCCCGCGGCCCGGCGACCCGATACCCCACGTCTTCGTGACAGCGGGCGCCGACGATCGCGCCGACGGGCCCTTCAAGGTGTTCGCCTTCCGGGACGACGGCCTCGACGGCGATTTCGCGATCGGAGCGGGGAACACGGTCGACGACGTGACGACCTTCCTGCCGGCGGTCCAGCTCTTCCAGCGCGTCTTCGACCAGGGAGATCCACTCGGGAGCTGCGGCTACACGGCCGAGGCCGTCTTCCGCGGCACGGTGCAGCCCGCGACTGCGTTCGAGTGCCCGGGCGGCATCTCGCAGACGCCGACCGGCCCGCAGTGCGCCGGCGCGATCGGGCGCGTGTTCTTCGCCGGCACCCGCCTCAGCCTGCCCAACACCAAGTTCGCGCCGATCACGCCGCTCGCCTGCGGCTCGGGCTCCTACCCGTGCCGGTCGCAGTTCGACTCGATCATCTACGCGCTCGGCGCCACGACGGGCCAGGTGGCGTACGACCTCAACGCCGCCGGCGACGACGCCTACCGCATCTTCCGCGACAGCCGCGTCGCCGCGATCACCGTGCAGGCCGACCCCGACCCGAGTGGTGGAGGCAGCAGCTTCGCGCCGGACGAGGGCCTGATGAAGACGGTGCCCAAGCCGCCGCCGCCGCCGGGCGTGCCGCCCACGTCGACTTTCACCACCGCCAACGTGCGGATGGTGCGGGAGCCCGGGCAGCCGGCGCCGTCGATCCGGTACGGCTCGACGGTCTGCCAATAGGCTCGCGGCCGTCCGTAGTGGCCTCGAACGGGCCCGGTCCTGAAGGATCGGGCCCGTTCTCTTTGGGCCCACGACCCGCGACCCACGACGCCCTCTCATAGGGGGACTCTCGCGGGGGGACGATCCGACTGCGTTCTTCTTCTTGGGGGGCTGAGGGCCCCCCAGACCCCCCGGGGTGCTGTGGCTTTAGACTGTTGAAGCCTTTCAGTTAAAGCTTCACTGGAGGTTGCGGCGGGTGTACTCTTTAGGGGTATGAAGGGCACGAAGGCGGTCGTCTGTCGCCAGTGCGGGGCGCTCAACAGGCCCACCTGGGAGTTTTGCGCCCGCTGCAACGAGTCGCTGGAATCCGCGACCACGGTCGAGGAATCCATCGGTCCCGCGATCGCCGCGGAGGACGACGCCGAGGCCTCTTCGGCGCCGGCGAACACGATCGCGCTGGCGGGGATCCTCGCGCTCGTGATCGTCGGCGCGGCGGCGTGGCGCACGCTCGCGAGCAACCCGACGAGTGGCGCGCCCGATCCGTCGATCTTCACCATCGGCACGCAGCCCTCCGAGCTGCCCACTCCGGCTCCCCCGGCCGAAGCCGGCGGCGGGGAGTACGACGCGGGCCGCCGCGCCCTCAACTCGGGCAACCTGGCCGTGGCGGTGGAGCGGCTCGCGGACGCGGTCGCGGCCGATCCCACGAACGCCGAGTTCCGCAACGCGCTGGGCCACGCGCTCTGGCGCAGCGGCGACCGCGAGGGCGCGCTCGCCGCGCACGCCGAGGCGGCGCGCCTCGACCCGCGCCTGCAGCTCCAGTACGCCCGCTCGCTCGACGTCGCGGGCCGCTCGGCCGAGGCCGCCGCGCAGTACCAGCGCATCCTGGCGGAGAACCCCGCGGCCTCGACCGTGCGCGAGGACCTCGGCCGGCTGCTGTTCCGCAGCGGTGACTACCGGGGAGCCGCGGCCCACCTGCAGTCCGCGGTCCAGTCGCGACCCGACGATCCCGTGCTGCAGCAGGAGCTCGCGTACTCGCTCGACCAGGCCGGCGACCGCGTGCAGGCGGCGGCGGTCTACCGCGAGGTGCTGGCGAAGGCCCCCGGCGCCGTGGTCAGCCGCAGCCTGCTGGCCGAGAACCTCGTGGAGCAGGGCCGCGGGGACGACGCGCTGTCGGTGCTCCAGGAAGGACTGCGCGCCCAGCCGGAGGCACCGATGCTGCAGCGACAGCTCGGCGCCGTGCTCGAGCGGACGGGCCGCCCGAAGGACGCCGCCGCCGCGTATCGTGCCTACGCGGGCCTCGCGCCGAACGCGGCCGATGCGCGCGACCTGCTCGCCCGGGCCGGGCGGCTGGAAGCCGCGGGAGGACAGCCATGACGTCACGTCGGATCGCGTTGGTGTCGGGCCTCCTGAGCGCCAGCCTGGTCACGCCCCTGGCCGCGCAGGGCCTCGGCGACACGGCCGCCCGCGAGCGCGAGAAGCGGGCGGCGCAGGCCAAGGCGAAGCAGGACGCGGCCAAGGTCTTCACCAACGAGGACCTCGACAAGGGGCGCCCCCCCGGCGCGAAGGCGGAGAGCGGCTCGACGGACGCACAGCCGTCACCCGCGACCGAAGGCCGGACGCCACCGGAGCCCCCCGAAGACCGCCTCGCGGACGAGCGTCCGTTTCTCGACGCGATCATCGCGGCGCGGGCGGAGGTGACGCGCGCCGAGGGCCAGATCCGCGAGCTGTCGGGCAAGCTCAATCCCATGAGCCTGAGCTACATCTACGGGTCCGGCGGCAGCAACGACGCGAACGAGGAGCTGCGCGTGCGCGAGCAGCTGCGCCAGGCCGAGAGCGACCTGCAGGCCGCGCGCCAGGGTGTCGAAGCCGCCAACAGGAACCTGCAGGACGTCCGGCAGGGGCGGCAGCCGGGCTCGTCCGAGGAACGCTAGCGCCCGAGTGGCCGACATCCTGATCGTCGAGGACAAGGAGTCGCTCCGCACCATGCTGCGGACGACGCTCGAGTCGCGCGGCTACGCCACGGACGAGGCGGGCGACGCCTACGAGGCGCGCAAGCGGCTACAGGCGTTCCGTTACCTGGTCGTGCTCACCGACCTCAAGCTGCCGGCGGGCAGCGGCCTCGACGTGCTGCAGGCGGCGCGCGAGGCCGACGCCGAGACGCCGGTCGTGGTGATGACGGCCTTCGGCACGGTCGAGGAGGCGGTGAAGGCCATGAAGCTGGGCGCGGCCGACTTCCTCACCAAGCCGGTCGACACGGAGCACCTGCTGCTGCTGCTCGACCGCGCGGTCGAGGGCCGGCGCGTGGCGACGGAGCTGGTGCTGCTCAAGGAGGAGTACCAGCGGCGCTTCGGGTTGCCGCGCGTGCTGGGCGAGGACCCGTCGCTCAAGGAGGCGATGCTGGCGCTGCAGCGCGCGGCCGGCACCGACGCCACCGTGCTGCTGCTCGGCGAGAGCGGCACCGGCAAGGAGCTGATGAGCCGCGCGCTGCACCAGCTCTCCGCGCGAGCGAAAGGTCCGTTCGTGGCCATCAACTGTGCCGCCATCCCCGAGAACCTGCTGGAGAACGAGCTCTTCGGCCACGAGAAGGGTGCTTTCACCGGGGCCACGGGAAGGAAGATCGGCAAGGCGGAGCTCGCGCACCGCGGGACGCTGTTCCTCGACGAGATCGGCGACATGCCGCTGCCGCTGCAGGGCAAGATCCTGCGGCTCGTCCAGGAGCGGCAATTCGAGCGCGTCGGGGGCCTGCAGACGCTGAGCGTCGACGTGCGCGTGGTCGCGGCCACGAACCGCGACCTGCGCGGGCTGGTCGAGCAGAAGCTGTTCCGTGAGGACCTGTTCTTCCGCCTGTCCGTGATGCCGATCGAGATCCCGCCGCTGCGCCGCCGCCGCCGCGACGTGCCGCTGCTGGCCGAGGCGTTCCTGCAACGCTTCGCGCGCGAGATGGGAAGGAAGGACCTGCGCCTGTCGGAAGCGGCCAAGCAGGCCCTGGCCGCCCACTCCTGGCCGGGCAACGTGCGCGAGCTCTCGAACTGCCTCGAGCGCGCCACGATCCTGTGCAGCGGCACCACCATCGAGCCCGTCCACCTGCGGCTCGAACCCGGCCCGCGCGGCGGGCCCTCGCTCGCCGACATTCTCGACCTTTCGGGGCCACTCGCCGAGGTGAGGGAGCGTGCGTCGGCGCGCGCCGAGGAGGAAGCGATCGCGCTCGCGATGCGCGAGGCCGAGGGCGACCGTGCGTCGGCGGCCGCGCGGCTCGGGATCAGTCCCTCGACGCTCGGGCGAAGGCTGCGCGGGGCCGAGGGAGCCTAGGCTACTCGGCCTTCTTCCACTTGGTGCGCTGGCTCGCGGCGAGCGTGCGCTTGCGGAGCCGGATCGCCTGCGGCGTGACCTCCACCAGCTCGTCTTGCTCGATGAACTCGAGCGCCTGCTCCAGGTTCAGCTGGCGGTGGGGCGTCAGGCGGATCGCCTCGTCGGCCGTCGAGGCGCGCATGTTGGTGAGCTTCTTCTGCTTGGTCACGTTGACGTCCATGTCGTCGGGCCGCGCGTTCTCGCCGACGACCATGCCCTCGTAGACGGAGGTGCCCGGGCCGATCAGCAGCTCGCCCCGGTCTTCGAGGTGGGAGAGCGCATAGGCCGTCGTCTCGCCCGCGCGGTCGGCCACCAGCACCCCGGTCTGGCGGCGCTGGATCTCGCCCTGCCACTCGACCCAGCCCTCGAGCAGGCTGTTCATCACCGCCGTGCCGCGGGTGTCGGTGAGCAGCTCCGTGCGCACGCCGATCAGGCCGCGCGTGGGCACCTGGAAATCGAGCCGCACCCGCCCCGAGCCGTGGTTGACCATCTTCGCCATCTTGCCCTTGCGCAGGGCCATCTTCTCGAGGATCACGCCCATGTAGGTCTCGGGCAGGTCGACGCTGAACAGCTCCTGCGGCTCCCGGCGGACGCCGCCTTCCGTGCGCGTGAGCACCTCGGGGTTCGAGATCGCGAGCTCGAAGCCCTCGCGGCGCATCGTCTCGATCAGGATCGCGAGTTGCAGCTCGCCGCGGCCGAGCACCTTGAATGAATCGGCGGAAGGCGTCGGCTCGACGCGGATCGAGACGTTGGTGAGGAGCTCCTTCTCGAGCCGGTCCTTGATGTTGCGCGAGGTGACGAAGCGGCCGTCCTTGCCGGCGAAGGGCGAGGTGTTGACCGAGAACACCATCGAGATCGTCGGCTCGTCGATGTGCAGCGGCGGCAGCGGCTGCGGCTCGGTGGCGGAGGTGACCGTCTCGCCGATCTCGATCCCCTCGAAGCCCGCGAGCGCCACGATCTCGCCGCAGGCTGCCGCGTCGGCGTCCATGCGCTTCAGCCCGTCGAACACG
>DATEUE010000305.1:0-13588 GCA_035283305.1 Vicinamibacteria bacterium
CTCCAGGGAAGCCCGGAGCACGTCGCTGCGGGAAACCCCTTCCTGGGCAGCGATCCGGTCGAGCTCACGCTTTATTCCTGGCGGCAGGCTGATCGTGACTGTGTCCCGCATGCTGTCCTCCTGTATTAGAATCTAATACAGGTCGCTTCGCAGGGCAACCGAGGGTAGACTTCAACTGAAGGGGCCTTGTTGCGAAATGACCGATCGAGCGACAACGACCGACGAAGCGATTCTGCGTGAGCAGCTCGTCGAGCTGCTGACCGGGGGCCACGCGCACGTGGGCGTGAAGAGGGCGCTGCGGGGCCTGGGCCCTGCCCTACGAGGCCGACGACCCGCTTCCAGCGGGCACTCGATCTACGAGGAGCTCGAGCACATGCGATTGGCCCAGGAAGACATCCTGCGCTACACCGTCGACCCCGGGTGGACGTCTCCCGCGTGGCCCGAAGGCTACTGGCCGAAGAGTCCCAAGCCCACGGAGGCGCAGTGGAAGGCCTGTGTCAAGGGGTTCGAGAGGGACCTCGAGGAGCTGATCGCCCTCGTGCGGCGCAAGGACCTCGGCCTCACCTCACGCATCCCGCACGGGCAGAAAGGGCACACCTACCTTCGCGAGATCCTGCTGGCGGCTGACCACAACGCGTACCACCTCGGCCAGATCGTCCAGACCCGCAAGCTGCTGGGAGCGTGGGCGACGCGGTGAAGCCGGCTATCGCGCGAGGACGACCTCGGGCTCCAACCGGAGACGGCGCGCCCGCCGCACCAGCCGTCGATCGTCGAAGCTCACAAACCGCTCGCACGCACGGCTGCAGGCCCAGTGCAAGGCGTCCGCGAAGTCCAACCCGCGGCGGTGCAGGTCGACGGCATCCTTCACCGCCTCCCATCGCTCCACCGTCACGTGCGGCATGCCCAGGAGGTGCTCGACCGCGTCGCAGAACGAGACGGGCTCGAGCTCGTAGAAGCCGCGCATGACCCATTCGAGCTCGAGCACGACCGAAAGCGGCACGTAGACGGCCGCCGACTCGAGCACGACTCGACGCGCTATCGGCCGCTGGCGGGCAGCCTCGGAGTCCTCGGGATCGTCACAGTAGAAGCGCGCCAGGACGTTCGTGTCGAGCGCGATCACGCCCTGCTCCGGCGGGGCCCGAGCAACGCCGCAGGGTCGAAGTCCGACAGCCTGCGCGCAGCCTTACGCCCGCGCCTGGGCTTGACCTTGATCATGCCGTAGCCGGTCGCCGGGTTGGATCGAGCCACCCTGCGCCGGACAACCAGGCGGATGCTGCCGCCCTCGTCGGCGAACTCGACCTGGGTGCCCGGCGTGAGCTGGTAGCGGGCACGGATCTCGGCTGGAATCACGATCTGGCCCTTCTCGGTGAGTGTCGCGGCAGGCATGCGGTAACTCCTTCGGGCTAGTCTAGCACACCGCTTACCAGGTAAGCAGGAGCCCGATGACGGCCACGCGAGCCTGCGCCTAGGCGAGCCCCGCGGCCGAGTCCTCGTCCAGGAACAGAATCGCGTCGCGATGGCGGCGCAGGACGGATGCGGGGCACGCCGTGGTGACCGGGCCCTGCAGAGCCGCGGTGATCGCCGCGCGCTTGGCGGGCCCGGGAACGATCGCGACGGCGCGCGGCACCCGGAGCAGATATGGAATCGTGAGCGAGAGCGCGGTGCGCGGAACTTCCGCCAGGCTCGGAAAGCCGCCGTCGTTCACCTGTTGCCGGCGACACGGCTCGTCGAGCTCGACCACGCGCACGTCCGCCCGCTCCGCGAAGTCGCAGACGGGTGGGTCGATGAAGGCCAGGTGGCCGTTCTCTCCGATCCCAAGGATGGCGAGTGACGGCGCCTCTCGGCGCAGCAACGCGGCGTAGCGCGCGCACTCCGCCGCGAGGTCCTTGGCCTGGCCGTCGAGGCCGTGAAACGCCGCGACCTTCACGTGCGAGAACAGCCGGTCCACCAGGAAGCGGCGGAACGAGGCCGGGTGGTCGGGCGCGATCCCGACGTACTCGTCGAGGTGGAACGCGGTGAGCTTCGGCCAGTCGATGCCCGGCTCCTGCCGCAGCGCGGCCAGGAACTCGTTCTGCGAGGGCGCCGAGGCGAAGATGAAGGCGGCACGGCCGTCGCGCGCGATGCGGTCCCGGATCGCATCGCCCACGGCGCGGGCCGCCGCGAGGCCCATCATCGGCCGGCTGGGCAGCACCTCCACGCGCAGGCGGCCGCAGCTGAGGACCCGCGCACCGGTGCGCTCCATCGCACGCCGGCCCCGCAGCTCGTCCGCGGCCCAGCGCAGGAAGTACGGGAGCGCCTGCTCCGGCTCCTCGATCTCCGGGTGCCAGCGCTTCTCCCATTCGAACGAGACCCAGTGCTCGCCGCCCGACGCGCTCAGCATCTCGAGCACGCGAGCGGCCGGGAAATCGCCGCGGCCCGGCAGGACCGGCGGCCACGGGATCTTGCCGTCGGGCGGACGCCGTGCGTCCTTGAGGTGGACGTGGCGCAGGAAGGGGCCGAGCGCCGCTCGACCCGCATCGAGCTGCTCGCCGAACTCGGAGTAGGCGTTGGCCGGATCCCACACCGCGCCGAGCCCCTCGCTCCCCGCCTCCTTCAGCAGCGCCCGCGTCGCTGCCGCGGTGGCGAAGTCGCCGTGGGTCTCGAGCCAGACCTCGACCCCGCTGCCCCTCAGGCGGTCGCGCAGCTCCGCCAGGCACGTCACGATCCAGCCGCGCGTGGACGCGAGATCGGCGCCCGGCTGCACGCGGTCGCCGAAGACGCGGATGCCGCGGGCCCCGAGCTGCGCTGCGAGCTCGGCCGTGCGCTGCGCCTCCTCGACGGCCAGGCGGCGTGCGGCCGGATCGGCGGCGTGGAAGAACGAGCGCGTGTCGACACACGGCACGGCGAGGCCCGCGTCGGCGAGGCGGGCGATCGTCTGCTTGAGGCCGGACCCCATGAGCTCGGGCCGCGCCCAGAGGGCGTCGTCGCCCTCGAGGAAGCGCAGCTCGACGCCGTCGTAGCCCAGTCGAGATGCCGTGCCCAGCACGCGCGAGAGCGGCCAGGACGGGCATCCGAGGGTCGAGAAAGCGAGCCGAATCATGTCATCCGCTCCAGCATGCGGGACCTCACGCGCGTGGCAACGCGCTCCCCCCGGAAGAAGCGCTCGAGGGCGTCGAGCACGATGTCCGCCATGGCCCGGCGTACTTCGACGGCGGCTGCCCCGACGTGGGGCGTCACGACCGCGCCCCGCATCCGGCGCAACGGGTGGCGCACCGGCAGCGGCTCGAGCGGGTCCGTGACGTCGAGCGCACAGCGGAGCCGACCCCTTCGAACCTCGGCGGTGAGCGCGGCGAGGTCCACGATCCCGCCGCGAGCCACGTTCACGACGGCGGCTGCGTCGGGCAGGAGCCGAAGCGCTTTGCGGTCGAGAAGACCGCGCGTGCCCTGGGTGAGGCCCGCCGCCACGACGAGAGACTCCGACTCCCGCAGTAGACGCCGCAGCGACACGGGGACGGCACCCTGGCGGCGCACGCTGCCGGCCGCTACGTACGGGTCGTGGACCTGGAGGCGGGGACCGAACGGCCGCAGCAGCCGCGCGGTCTCCCGGCCGATCCGCCCGAAGCCGAGGATGCCGACGCTCCGCCCGCGCAGCGTCTCGTTGCCGCCGCCTTCGAGGTGCAGCCGCTCGTAGATGCGGTTCGAGGGCCGCCTCAGCGCCTCGCGATACTCGTCCACGCGGCGCGCGGCCATCAGCACGAACGTCACCGCGAGCTCGGCGACCCGATGCGCCATCGGGCCGGGGGCGTTCACGATCACGAGCCGCTCGAAGAGCGGCCGTGCGAAGCGGGCCTTCACCTCGCCACCGCAGTGGGCCACGAGCCGCAGCCGCGGCGCGAGCGACAGGAGCTCCTCCCCGAAGCACGGGCTGTCCCAGGTCGTCACGAGGGCGTCGGCCTCCGCGAGCAGGCGACGCAGGCCTGGGGTGACGCGGCGGTCACCCGTGCGCGTCCAGTCGAAGCCACGGCCGAGGCGCCGCTCACGGGGCGCGTCGAAGAAGGAGCGGAAGAGGGTCGCAGGGGCGAGGACGACGAGCCGCCGCCGGGACATCAGATCACCTTGAGCACGCCGCGGCCCGACTGCGCCGTGTTGCGCACGAGGGCGAGCACGAGGAGTGCCGCGGTGAACGGCACCAGGCTCGCGACCACCAGGATCGGGGTGAACGAGAAGCGATCGGCGACCACGCCGATGAGGTAGGTCGAGCCGATGGTGCCGAGGCCCGCGGCCGTGCCCGCCAGCCCCGCCACGGTGGCCACGGCGCGGCTCTGGTAGAGGTCGGCGGGCAGCGAGTTGGCCATGGTCGACATTGCGGCGTAGGAGAAGGTGGCCACCGCGAAACACGCGAGCAGGACCACGAAGCTCGAGGCGAACGCCGCCGGGACGAGCGCGAGCACGCCCAGCGCTCCGCCCGCGATCACCAGCCGACGCGCGCGTCCCACGGACCACCCGCGGCGGATGAGCCGGCCCGAGAAGCCGCCGCCTGCGAAGTTGCCGAGACCCGAGGCCAGGAACGGCACCCAGTAGCCGGCCGCGGTCTGCTCCAGCGAGTAACCCTTGGAGACGAGGTAGATCGCGAACCAGTCCGCGATCATGAACCACACGGGGTCGGTCAGGCCCTTGGCGGCAATCGCACCCCAGGTCTGCCGGAGCCGCAGCAGCTCGGACCAGCGCGGCGGCGGGCCGCCCTTCTCCTCCGCCGCCTCCGCGTGCTCCGCGGCATGGTCGGCGAGGATCATCGCCCGCTCGGCCTCGGTGATCTTCGGGTGCGTCTCCGGCGTGTGGTAGCTGCGCCGCCACAGGAAGAGCCAGAAGAAGCCCAGAGTGCCGACGATGAGGAAGGCCGGGCGCCAGCCGCCGAACTGCGCCATCAGCAGGATCATGAGTGCCGGAGCCAGCATCGCGCCCACCGAGGACCCGCTGTCGAAGAGCGCCACGGCCAGGCCCCGCTGACGCCTCGGGAACCACTCGGAGACGGCCTTGGTGGCCCCCGGCCAGTTGGCCGCCTCGCCGGCGCCGAGCAGGAAGCGGAAGGCGCAGAAGCTCCACAATCCGCTGGCGAACGCAGTGAGGCTCGCGACGGCCGAGTACCACGCCACCGTCAGGGTGAGGCCTTTGCGCGTGCCGAGCCGGTCCAGGATGCGGCCGCCCACCGTCTGCATCACCGTGTAGGCGATGCGGAAGGCGATGATGATGAGGGCGAAGTCCTGGTTCGACCAGCTGAACTCGGTCTTGAGCGACGGCCCCAGGACGTTCAGCGTCTGCCTGTCGAGGTAGTTGATGACCGTGGACAGGAACAGCAGCCCGCCGATCCACCACCGGTAGTTGCCTCGCAGCGCGTTCATCGCCGCCGCGAGTGCACGAGGGCCTCGGCCTCGGTGAGCGTCGGCTGTGCCGCCGTGCCACCGAGGCCCAGCGTGCTGAGCGCGCCACAGGCGGCTCCGAGACGCAGGCACTCGAGGAGGGGCGCGCCTTGCAGCCAGCGGTGCAGGAAGCCGGCATTGAAGGAGTCGCCGGCCCCGGTGGTGTCGACAGGCTCGACGGGATAGGCCGGCACGTGCAGCACGCGGTCGCCGTCGAGCGCCATGGCGCCGTTCTTTCCGAGCTTGGCCACGACCCGCGTGCGCCCGTTCTCGAGCGCCCGCAGGCCCCGCGCCGGGTCGGCGCAGCCGGTGAGCGCCTCGAGCTCCACCTCGTTCGGGAAGAAGAGGTCGGTTTCCTGGAGCGTCGCCCGCAGGCCGCCGTCCCAGCGACCGCTCGGATCGAAGCCGGTGTCGAGCGAGGTGGTGAGCCCGGCGCGGCGCGCGCGGGCGAACAGATCCGGGAAGTCCGGGCGAAGGCCCTCCTGGAAGAAGAAGGAGGACGCGTGGAGGTGGTCGAGGCCGGCCATCGCCTCGTCCCTCACGTCCGCGCCGGTGAGCGCGCTGATCGCCCCCAGGTAGGTCACGAGCGCGCGGTCCGCGGGGTGGGTGATCGACACCGTCACGCCGGTCTTCAAGCCGCCGCCGCGGATCACCCGCGACAGGTCGATGCCGCGGCCGGCCATGTCCTCGAGGCAGTAGCGTCCCCAGACGTCGTCGCCGACACGGCCCACGAACGCCACCGGCGTGCCCAGGCGCGCGAGCCCCATGGCCATGATCGCGGTGGCGCTGCCGAGGACCATGGCGAAGTCCCTGACCAGGACCTCCTTTCCGGGAACCGGGAACTCGGTGTAGCCCTGGAGCACGAGGTCGACGTTGATCTCCCCGGCGAAGAGCGCCCGCTTCAAGCGCTCACCTGGAGCCGTTCGGCCGGTGGATCTCGAAGCCCGAGACGACGCGGGTGATCACGCTGTCCTGCGAGGGCGAGTCGGGCCGGTAGCCGGCCCCGAGGCAGCGGAAGAACGCGACGAGCTGCCCCGTGACGGCGTCGAGCAGCGTCAGGTCCTCGTCGGCGCACGGCAACGCGGTCCCGCAGTCGAGCGGGAGGACGCCGGGGCGGGCGCCGACCTCGGGAGGGATCCCCGCTCCGACGACCACGCGGCGCGAGCCGAGCGACTTCTTGTCGAGCTCCCGCAGCAGGTCGAGCTCGTAGGCGCGCACCAGCCGGTCGGAGGAGAGGAACGCCACCAGCAGCGTGTCGGGGCGGATCCCGGACATCGGGCCGTGCCGCAGCCCGAGATAGGACTCGGCCAGCGTCCAGACGTCGCCTCCGTTCATCTCCAGCATCTTGAGCGCGGCCTCGCGGGCCGAGCCGAGGCGGCAGCCGCTGCCCAGGTAGAAGGCGGAGCCGAAGCCGCTGCGTGCGACCTCGGCGAGGACGCTCGACTGCTCGCGCAGCAGCCGAGCGGCGGCGCTCGCGAGCCCGCGGGCGCGGGCCTCGCAGGCGCCAGGCTCGCCGGCCAGGGCGCGGCCGGCGAGGACCAGGTTGGTGAAGCTGCTGGTCATCACGAGGCTGCGGTCGTCGGTCTTCTCGTCGAGCACGATCGTGCGAATCCCGGCCCGTTCGCGATAGGAGGTGGCGAGCGCGCCGTCCCGGTTGCAGGTGATGAAGAGATGGCGGGCCTGCGGCCGGCTCTCCAGCAGCCAGTCCACGACGGCGCGGCTCTCCGGGCTGTTGCCGGAACGGGCGAGCGACACCGCGAGGAAGGGACCGGAGGGCGGCAGGCAGGTCTCCGGGTGGGTCAGGATCAGGCCGGCCGGCACCGCCGACACGGGAAGACCGAGGTTGCGCTGCAGGCACGGGGCCACGCACTCCGCCGCGTAGACCGAGCTGCCCGAGCCCGTCAGCACGACGGCGGCGGCGCCGGCGAGGCTCTCCTCGATCAGCGGAACGACCTCGCGCATGCGGGCGGCGGTCTCGATCCAGGTGACGGGCTGCTGGGCGATCTCGCGCAGGGTGTGACCGTAGCCGCGCCGCAGCTGCTCTTCGCGAGGAGGCCCGAGCAAGCTGCCGAGGGCGCCCGGGCCGGCGAGGCACGCAAGCCACTCGTCCACGGACGTGGGCAATGGCGTGGTCTGCGGCTCACTCCCGGGCGCGGGTGCGCGAGGGACTGTCCCGTTCATGTCAATCTCCGCTCGTCCTCGCCGCCGACATCGGGCGGGGCGCTGTCACGCACAGTGCGCGAGAATAGCGTCTTGACAAGGCCATCGACCATCGGCTACAAACGAAAGTATTGGCAAGCTATCGCAATGAAACGAAAGAGTCAAGCAAGAAACGAGAGCCCGGGAACATCGCTTTCCTCCCTCTCCCTGGCGCACGGCAAGAGAACGCGCCTGTGGCGCCTACTCTACGCGCACGGCCCGGGCAACGGTACGCTCATGGTCCTGCCCCTCGACCAGGGCCTCGAGCACGGGCCCACCGATTTCTTTCCGAATCCGCCCGCGCTCGACACGAGCTTCCAGTTCCGGCTGGCCGTCGAAGGCCGCTACTCCGCGATCGCCCTGGGCATCGGCCTCGCTGAGAAGTACATCGGCGAGTACGCCGGGCGCATCCCGCTCATCCTCAAGCTGAACGGTAAGACCAACATTTCGGACGATGCGGAGGCTGTTTCACCCGCGTTCGCGACGGTCGAGGACGCCGTTCGTCTGGGCGCCGACGCCGTGGGTTACACGGTCTACGTGGGCTCGCCCCGGCAGGACGTGGAGATCCGCGAGTTCGGCAGGGTGCGCCAGGAGTGCGAGCGGTTCGGCATGCCGCTCGTCGTCTGGGCCTATCCCCGCGGCCGGGACGTCGAGGCGAAGGGCGGCAAGGGCAGCCTCTACGCCCAGGACTACGCGGCGCGGGTCGCGGAGGAGCTGGGAGCGGACGTGGTCAAGCTGCACGAGCCGGCGGAAGACCCGGGAGCGAGCCCGGAGCCCTACCGCTCCTTGCGCGAGGACGCTCCCGCACGGCTGCGGCGCGTGGTGCGCTCGGCCGGCAAGGTGATGGTGCTCTTCTCGGGCGGCGTCAAGCAGGACGACGATGCCGCCGTGCTGCGCAAGGTGCGGCTCTACATGGAGTGCGGGGCGACCGGCGTCATGTTCGGGCGCAACATGTGGCTGCGGGACTTCGGTAGCGCGCTCCGCCTGACCCGACGGGTGCACGCCATCCTCGCCCGATGCCCGCGTTAGGAGATCGATCATGGAGTTGCACAGACGGACCTGGCTCGCCGCCCTCGGCGCGGGCACGGTGAGTGCTTTGACCACGCGCGGAGCGAAGGCCGATGAGGCGGGCTGCCCGGCGAGCGACGGCCCACTCCGCCTCCAGGACTTCCGGCCGAAGTCCATGCTCCACGTCGCCGAGACCCGCGTCGCGACTCCCCGCTTTCCAGTGATCGACGTCCACACCCACTTCAGCTTCGCGAAGGGCGGCCGCCAGGGCGCGGCCTCCGACGACTCCGTCGCTTTCACGACGACCGCCGAGGACGCGCTCGCGGTGATGGACAGGAAGGGCGTGCGCGCGGTCGTCAACCTGACCGGCGGCTTCGGCAAGGGCCTCGAGCAGGCGATCGGCCGCTTCGACCAGGCCCACCCCGGCCGCTTCTACACCTGCACGGAGCCGATGTGGGGGGCGTGGGCGGACCCGCGCTTTCCGCAGCTCCAGGCCGACGCCATCGAGAAGGCGGCGCGGGCGGGGGCGAAGGGCCTCAAGGTCCTGAAGACCCTTGGGCTCTTTCTCCGCGAGCGCGGCCGCGAGGGGCCGCTCGTCAAGGTGGACGACCGGCGCTTCGACCCGATGTGGGAGGCCTGCGCGGCGCACCGCCTGCCCGTCTACATCCACGTCTCGGACCCCGAGGCCTTCTTCCTTCCGATCGACTGCACGAACGAGCGCTGGGACGAGCTCGGGCACCACCCCGACTGGTCCTTCCACGGCAAGGACTTCCCGAGCCACCGCGAGCTGATGGACGCGCGCGATCGCGTCTTCGCGCGCCACCCCAAGACGCTCTTCGTGGGACTGCACGTGGGGCACGATGCCGAGAACCTCGGCTTCGTGTCCGAGTCGCTCGACCGCTTCCCGAACCTCACGGTCGAGCTCGGCGCCCGCATCGGCGAGCTCGGCCGCCAGCCACGCCGCTCGCGGAAGTTCTTCGAGACGTACCAGGACCGGATCTTCTTCGGCACCGACGCGGTCCCCCCACCGGAGGGCGAGAGAACACCGCAGCAGGTCTTCAAGGACGAGCTCTACGAGATCTACTACCGCTTCCTGGAGACCGAGGACGAGTACTTCGACTACGCGCCGGCGCCCGTCCCGCCGCAGGGACGCTGGCGGATCTACGGCATCGGCCTGCCCGACGCGATCCTGAAGAAGGTCTACCACGAGAACGCCGAGCGCCTGCTGGGGCTCTCGCGGTGACGCCGCTCGCGGCGTCACTTCTGACCATGGCCGTTGCGGTTTCTTCGCCGTCATACGAGGTCGCGCGAACGGTTTCTCCCGCCGACCGTCTCCTCGCCGCGGACGAAACCGCGTGGGCGGCAGCCTCGCCCATCGAATGGGGCCCCGCCCCTTACCCCACGCGCTTCCGCGCCCTCTGGAGCGACGCCGGGCTCTTCCTCCGCTTCGACGCCACCGACCCTTCGCCCTGGCACACAATGACGCGGCGCGACGAGCACCTGTGGGACGAGGAGGTGGTCGAGATCTTCCTCGACCCCGACCGCTCGGGCCGCGACTACTACGAGCTCGAGATCAACCCCGCGAACGTCGTGTGCGACTTGCGGATGATCGCGCCGTGGCCGGACAAGAAGGGCGACATCGACTGGAACCTGGCCGGCCTCGAGACCCGCGTCGGCGCGACCGGTGACGCTTCCAGGCCGCGCGGCTGGACGGCGACGGCCATCCTGCCGTGGAACGGGCTGCGCGCCCTGCCCTCCGCGGCCAGGCTCGCGCTGCCTCCGAAGCCGGGCGACGCCTGGCGCTTCAACGTCTTCCGCATCAAGCGGCCGGGCGGGAAGGCGAGCCCCGAGAAGGACGCCGTCTTCGCCGCGTGGTCGCCTCCGTCCGTGAGGAGCTTTCACGACGCCGCCGCCTTCCGCGACTTGGTGTTCGTGGGCCCGGCTCGATAGCGGGGCGCCCGTGACCGAAGCCGGCCTCCAGCTCGAGCTCCGCGACATGACCGAGGCCGATCTCGCGGACGGCCTGCGCCTCTCGCGTGCCAGCGGTTGGAACCAGACGCTCGAGGACTGGCGGCTGCTGCTCGCGTCGGGCCCGGGCCTGTTCCGCGTCGGCGTCGAGAGCGGACGCGTGGTGGCGTCGGGCGGAGCTGTGCGCTACGGCAATGCACTCGCCTGGATCTGCATGATCCTCGTCGAGCCCGAGAGCCGCAGTCGCGGCCTCGGCACGCGGATCTTCGACGAGGTGCTTCGCCGCTGCGAGGCCGAGCTGGGTGCGGGTCGCCTGCGAGCGGTCGGCCTCGACGCGACCCCCGCGGGCCGTGGGATCTATCTGCAGCGCGGCTTCGTCGAAGGGCCCGTGCTCGCGCGGATGCGCGTCGAAGCGCCGGCCCCGGCGGATCCCCCGGAAGGCGTCATGCCGCTCACGGCGCCGGATCTCGACCGCGTCCTGGAGGGCGACCGCCAGGTGTTCGGCGCCGACCGGCGAGCGATCCTGCGCTCCGCGTTCGAGTCCGCGCCCGAGCTCGCCTGGACGACACGGCGCGGAGCCTACTGTTTCGGCCGCCACGGCGACCACGCGGACCAGGTGGGCCCGGTCGTGGCCGAGGACCGCCAGAGTGCGGTCGCCCTGGCGCGCGCGTGCCTCTCGCTTCCTCGCAGCCGGCCGCTGATCCTGGACGCGCGAGCCGACCCCGGTTGGCTTGCAGCGCTTTGCGGGCTGGGCTTCCGCGAGCAGCGTCGCTTGAGGCGCATGTACCTCGGCGAGGCGAGGCCTCTCGCGCGGCCGGCCCTCGAGCACGCGGTGTTCGGCCCGGAGTTCGGGTGAGAATCGGAGTCCCCGTGAACGCTATCTTCCGACGCGCCGTTCCGGTCCTGACGCTGGGGCTGGGGCTCGCCTTGCTCAGGCCACCCGAGGGGCGTCCGCAGGCGGCGGGTCAGAAGCCCGTCTTCCCCGCCGAGACGGAGCTCGTGATCGTGGACGTGGTGGTGAGCGACAAGGCCGGCGAGCCGGTCCTCGAGCTGACGCGCGAGGACTTCAGCGTCAGCGAGGACGGCGTGCCCCAGGAAGTCGCGAGCTTCGAGGCCGTGCATCGGCCCGGCGCGGGCCGGGGTGCGACGGAGCCGAAGATCGACGAGCTGCGCGTCTCGTCGAACCGGGATGCCCCGGGGCGCGAGACAGCGAGCTTCGTGATCGTCTTCGACGAGCTGCACCTGCGTCCCGCGGAGGTGATACGCGCCCGCGAGGCAGTGGCCGGCTTGCTGGATGCGGGGGTGGTCGACGGGGACCGCGTCGCCGTGGTGGGCACGGCCTCTGGCACGCGCTGGACGGCGCGCATGCCCGAGGGGAAAGAGACGCTCCTGCAGGTGGTCGCGCGATTCCAGGGCAAGCGCGTGAACGAGAGCGTCCGGGATGCCATGAGCGACTACGAGGCCATGCGCATCGACCAGGACCGAGACCCGATCGTGACGGACCAGGTGATGCGGCGCTTTCTCTCCACGGGCGAGATCCGGCGCGACGTGGCCGTACCCGGAGAGCCCGTTGACAACTCGAGCGAGATCGACAGCTGGCGCAGCCAGACGCAGGCGCACGCGGCCCAGGTGTACGGGCGCAGCTCCATGCTCACCGAGCAGACGCTCGGCATCATGGAGCGCGCGCTCGAGGCCCTCGCGGGAGCCCGCGGCCGCAAGTCGCTGGTGCTCGTGTCGGGCGGGCTCGTCCGAGATCCGCGCCTCGCCGGCTTCCGGCGCGTGGTGTCACAGGCGCGTGTCGCCAACGCGGCCGTCTACTTCCTCGACGCGCGGGGCCTGGTGGCCGCCGGCGCGGGGCTGCAGGCCGAGGTGACTCAACCCGCCGACATCGTGGACCGGAGCACCGGGGCGTGGCTCGGCGAGACGCGCGAGGCGAGTGAGGGGACGACGGGCCTGGCGCTCGACACCGGTGGCCTCGTCATCGAGAACCGCAACGACCTCGGCGCGGGGCTCGCTCGCATCGGCACCGAGTCGCGCAGCTACTACCTGCTCGGGTACGCGCCGACGAACCGCGCCACGGACGGGCGCTTCCGCAGGATCGGCGTGAAGGTGGCACGCGAGGGCGTGGTGGTGCGCTCTCGGCGTGGCTACTTCGCCCCGGGGCGCGACTCTGCCCCGAAGACGCTCGAGGCGCGCGACGCGGCCTTCCAGCGCGCGCTCGACGCTCCGTTCGACCTGGCCGAAGTTCCGCTCCGCACGCTGGCCCAGGTCTTCGGCGAGGCGGAGCCTGGAAAGCAGGCGGTGCTCGTCACGACGGAGGTCGACATCCGCGCCCTCGCGTTCGCCGAGCGGGCGGGGGTGGCTCGCGACACGCTCGAGTTCCTGCTGCTGGTGGCGCGCCGCGACGTCGCCGAGCACACGCGCTTCGATCAGCAGTTCGAGATGGCCTTCCAGAAGGTAACGCGCGCGCGCTACGAACGGACCTGGTTCCAGGTCCAGCGCGAGCTGAAGCTCGCTCCCGGCCCCTACCAGGCGAAGGTCGTCGCTCGCGACCGCAACAGCGGGCGCGTCGGCAGCGTCACCCACGAGTTCGAGGTGCCCGCCACGGCCGGCCTGCGCGTGTCGAGCCTGCTGCTCGGCGACCGGCTCGCCGAGGAAGGCCCGACCGACGGCCGGGCGCTCGTGCCCACGGCCCGCCGGACGTTCGGGCCCTCGGGTCTCCTCCACTGCCGCTTCGAGGTGTACGGGGCGGTACCCGACCCGGCCACCGGGAAGCCGAACGTCACCGCCGGCTTCGCGCTTCGGCGCCGCGACGGGCGCGTCCTGGCTGCCGCGCCGGAGACGCCGCTGCGGCCTGGCCCCGACGGCACGCTCGGACGCAGCCTCGGCGCGTCGCTCGACGGCGCGCCGCCCGGACGCTACGAGGTGATCATTCTCGTCACGGACGTCGCCGGCGGGCAGGCGGCTGAAGCGCGGGAGCCCATCGTGATCGAGGCGCCGGCAGAGCGCTGAAGGCC